>NZ_QUDH01000002.1:0-367096 GCF_003477445.1 Clostridium sp. AF50-3
TATACCATTGCATCCTACATTCTAACAGTTTAAGTAATGAGATGGATAAATCCTTACTGGATGTAAGGGGATTACCCATAAGTATATTGTAGTAGTGATGAGTTAGGTGTGCCAATTATTTTAATAGATACAGAACAAGCGTTTGCCTTGCAAAGAGATGCATGGTATAATATAAATGTAAATATAGTGTATTACCTACGAAAGAAAACTTACTTTCGCAGGAAGAAGAAATGCGTATTTTTTACAGTATCATTTTGCACAGTGTGCGAAATATCGAAAACAGAAAGCAGGGACCTTTATGCAGATTGTATCCAGCTATGGAGTAGAAATTAAAAAAAAGAATATACCGCTCCGCTCTACGCTGGATATTTTTCGGAAAGCAGTTTCCTATCTGATTCCGGTGTATGCAGAGATCTGGGAAGAACTTTCAGAAATCAAAAATCTACAAAAACGCTTTAATGAGGCGGAACATCTGGTACATGAGACAAAAAAGAATCATGCCAGATTTCCGTTTGACCGTCATTTTCCTAAGATGCCATCTTATCTGAGAAGAGCGGCGATTCAACACGCACTTGGAGCCGTGTCCTCCTATCAATCACGCCTTAGTTTGTGGGAAAAGGGAGAACTGAGGGGGAAACCGAAGCTGGTCTGTGAGAATCATGCGATGCCGGTATTCTATCGGGATGTCATGTATAGGGAAGCAGAACCGGGAGAAGATACGGCTTATTTAAAGCTATTTGATGGGCGTGAGTGGAAGTGGTTTCAGGTGAAATTACTTCATACCGATATGGAATATCTTCGAAAAAAGTGGAGCGGGAAAGAGGCATCTGCCCCAACTTTGGAAAGGAAACATCATAAATATTTCCTTCGGTTTTCATACACAGAGGAAGTAACCTTATCGAAAACAGCTGTAAAAGAGCAGGTGATATGCAGTGTTGATTTGGGAATCAATACGGATGCAGTCTGCAGCATCATGCGGGCAGATGGCACTATCCTGGGACGTAAATTTATAAATTTCCCCAGTGATAAAGACCATTTGTATCATGTACTTGGCAGAATCCGCCGTTTTCAGAGAGAACATTCCTCCAGACAGGTTCAAAGCCGATGGGGTTATGCAAAAAGGCTGAATATGGAACTGTCCCGCAAAATAGCTACGGAGATCACGAAATATGCCGTAGAATATCAGGCAGATGTAATTGTTTTTGAGTATCTGGAAATGCAGGGAAAAATATCCGGAAAAAAGAAGCAAAAACTTCATTTATGGAGAAAGCGGGATATTCAGAAGCTATGTGAACATCAGGCACATCGGAACAGGATTCGTGTGTCCAGAGTTAGTGCCCGGAACACCAGCAGGCTGGCCTGTGACGGAAGTGGAGCGATAGTAAGAAATCCGGAGAACCATAGCCTATGTATCTTCCAGACAGGAAAGCAGTATAACTGTGATTTGTCAGCAACTTATAATATCGGGGCGAGATATTTTATACGGGAACTTTTAAAACCCTTGCCGGAAACGGAAAGGTCTTCACTGGAGGCAAAAGTACCTGCAGTGAAGCGTAGAACCTCCTGCGTTTATGCAGATTTGAGAAAGCTTTATGTAGAAGTAAATAACTTAAAAGCGGCATAAATACAGGCAGATATACAGCGGACTACCTGTAATGTGGAAACCAGCCGTATCCGGCGTGGAAAAAGTGCGTATCCGCACGAATTCTAAGTTACTGGCGTATCCGCCGATATTTAGTCTTGCCGTTTAAAACGGCCGAGAAGCATGTGACTTTAGCCATGTGAGGTTCACCCAACGGCAGATCAATTTTGTTCATAAGATTATTAATCATATGGAGCAGAATGGGTATATGGAGAATGTGGCTGTTTTGCAGAAGCCTCCGTTTGATAAGCCAATTAGTTTTTTAAAGTTGTTTGATGTGAGAACGAGAACAGCGCTTATGAAAGCGATTAATGATGTCCGGGAGAATGCGGTTACAGTGGCGGGATGATGAAAAAATGACAGGAGACTGCGGAGGCAGTCAGTATAGAAGAATGAAAGAAGCGAACGACTGCGTATTGTGTTAGAAATAGACAGTCGTTTGCTTTTTGAACGTTATTTTTTCTTTTTAAAATATCGCAGTGCCACCGCATACCCGTAGAGCACCGCCGGTATAACGATCGTGCAGAACAGCGATGCCAGCAGCAGATTTTCTGCCAGTGGACTATCCATCAGGGCGAAGATGATGGAAGAGACGTAGAGGGCGATTAGGATAACAGCACCTGTCAGCGCCAAAATGCGTTTTGATTTCATATATGGTATCCTTTCTAATTTTATAACTCTATAAAAAAGAGTGATTGGAATTTGTAATTATTTTTATATTGTTTCAAAGGCAGATTGGATATTGCCGTCTTTGATGAACTGTCTTTTATTTTATTATTATAAAGGATGTAAGAATTTTTTTCTATACTTTTCATTTGCGGTGCGGTAAAATAAGAAGAGATGTGGCAACTGTTTACATTTTTTTGCTTAATTATGAACAAGAAAGGGGAGGCACACGATGAATTGGAAGAAAAAATTTATGTGGGCAGCATCCTTTTTAATATCCCTGTTTGTTTGTGGGACAGCGCTGGCGGCAGGTAACGATGCGTTTGCGGACACCCCGGCGCAGGGCAAGGAAGAAAATCAAGTTTACAGGTTCGGCACCGAAAATAATGCCAATGATATAACAGAGACAGAGGCATCGGCGACAGAAAGTGGCGCGGCTGGTTTTGAAAATAAAGAAATGTATCTGTATGAGGGCGAGTGGGTCGGAGACGGCGAGGACTGGCAGTACCGCCTGACGGATGGCAGCTTTTTGAAAGCGTCCTGGCTGAAATCGAATGGTCACTGGTATTATCTGGGAAAAAGCAGCTATATGCAGCGGGGACTCCGGAAAATCGGCACAAACCGTTATTATTTCGCCGAGAGCGGCGCGATGATGACTGGCTGGATTTATGAGGAAGAGACAGATCAGTGGTATCATGCAAACGAGGATGGGGCACTGACGACCGGCTGGTATCAGGCAGGAAATGCCTGGTATTGGTTTGATTCCAAATGTGTTATGTTCAGCGGCGGAAACCGGATGGTAAACGGGCATAAATATTATTTCTTTGACAATGGTCAGATGGCGGCGGATCAGTACGTGGAACTCAACTACTACGATGCAAATGGACTGCGCGACCGGACGCATGATGTGCGTTTGATGGGAAAACGGCGTCCGTCGGACAGTGAAAAAGAACAGATTACGAAAGAACTGGCAGGCGTGCCAAGAGAGTGGATCAAACGATTTGCAGAATCAGGCTGGGAGCTGATGTACTACACAGACAAGGCATACTTCTCAGCGCCGAAAACAGAGCAGGGTATCTATTTTGTCAATTATGATACAGATGTGCATTACAAGAAAATCAAATTTTCTAAACCGCAGGGACTTGCGATGGCATTCGGCGAGTTCGCTGCGTCGGAACTAAGCGACGAAGAAACCTCACGTGCCCTGACGGATTTCGAGCGATATCTGGCTGGCAGTGGACTGGTGCAGCCGCTTCCATCCTACTTTGACGATAAGCCAGAGATGCAGTTCGGCAGCTTTTTCGCCGCCTGCTGTGACAAAGATGTCCGAGCTGACATCCGAAAAAACAGTCCGGAATTATACAAATATGTCGTAAAGTTAGGATTCTGGCAGGAAGGACAAAAACCAGACGAAGCCGAAGGGGTCGAGATGAACTCTGATCCGGAATTTGCCGGAAATGGAGCCGGACCGGCTGGGGATGAATCTTTAAAGGCTAAGAGTGGTCCGGCATCGGAAGTGCCGTAAGAAAACGTGGTGGCAGCAGGAATTTGCCGTATGTAAATGCAAAGCCGCGGCAAATTCCGTTACTGGGCACGTATGCGTGAACAGTAACCACTACTCTGCCAATTCCTCCCACTTCTCATACAATCCCTCTAACTTTGCATTCAGTTCTTCCTTCTCTTTATTCAGTTCCATCAAACGCGGAACATCGGAAAAGACAGTCTCATCGCAGAGAAGCGCATCGATCTCCTGATCGCGGGTTTCAAGGGTGTGGATTTCTTCCTCGACGCGTTTCAATTCATTCTGTTTCTTACGAAGCCGCGTCTGTTCTTCCTTCTGCTGTTTCCAGTCCAATTTGCCGGAGGAAGCGCTGGCTGCCGCCTGAACTGCGGCGGTCACGGCAGAAGCGGACGAAGCAGCAGAGGTACCAGTGCCATTTCCAGAAAGAGCAGTCGGATTTGCGCCTGTCGCAGCGGTCAGATGGCTGGAAGTCTCTGTGTTTCCGGCTCCGGAAAATTTTGCAGAGCGGCTGGCTGCCTGTGCGGCGGAAGCCAGATAGGCTTTCTCCTGCGTCTCCTTCTTTTCCAGATAATAATCGTAGTTTCCAATATAATTAATCAGTGTTCCCATCGTCAGATCGAGAATCCGGGTCGCAGTTTTGTTGATGAAATATCGGTCATGGGAGACGTAGAGAACGGTTCCGGTGTAATGAACCAGCGCGTTTTCCAGAATCTCCTTCGAGGCGATATCCAGATGGTTGGTCGGCTCATCGAGGATCAGGAAGTTCGCCTCCGAGAGCATCAGCTTCGCCAGGGAAACACGTCCGCGTTCGCCGCCGCTCAGATCGCGGATGCGCTTAAAGACATCGTCGCCGGTGAAGAGAAATGCCGCCAGCACATTTCGGATCTGCGTGTTGTTCATATCCGGGTAGGTGTCCTGCAGCTCGTCAAAGAGCGTCTTGTCCATGTGCAGAACCTGGTGTTCCTGATCGTAGTAACCGATATGCACCTTGGAACCTAACCGGATCTCGCCGTTGTCCGGGGTCAGAAGACCGTTGATCATCTTGAGAATTGTGGTCTTGCCGGTTCCGTTGTTGCCGATGATGGCGATGCGCTCGCCGCGTTTTATCTCAAAGTTCAGATCCGTGAAGAGTGTCATGCCGTCGAAACTCTTGGCAAGCTCACGGACGGAGAGAACGTCATTTCCGCTGGTGACGCACGGTTCCAGCGTAATGTGCATCGCGTCGTTGATTTCGGTTGGTTTTTCCAGAAGATCCATCTTGGAAAGCATTTTTTCACGGCTCTCGGCGCGCTTGATGGATTTCTCACGGTTAAAGGATTTGAGTTTGGTGATAACCTCCTCCTGATGGCGGATCTCCTGCTGTTGGTTTAAGTAAGCCTTGAGCACACCGGCGCGGATGATCGCTTTTTTCTCGCTGTAGGCGGTGTAATTGCCCTGGAAAGAGGTGGCGATGCCGCCGTCCAGCTCGACGATCTTGGTCACGACGCGGTCCAGAAAATAGCGGTCGTGGGCGACGATGATGACCGTCCCGGCGTAGTTCATCAGATAGGTTTCCAGCCACGCGATGGATTCCATGTCGAGGTGGTTGGTCGGCTCGTCCAAAAGGATGATGTCCGGTTTGGAGAGCAGGAGCTTACCGAGGGAGACGCGCGTTTTCTGACCGCCTGAAAGTTCGGAAACCGGTTTGGAAAATTCTTCCTCGACAAAGCCGAGTCCCTTTAAGACACCGGTGATTTCACTCTGCCATGCGTAGCCGTTTAAAAGTTCAAATTCATGGTTTAAGCGGCTGTAAGTGTTGAGCATCGTTTCGAGCTTTTCGCCCTCGGCGTGCTTCATCTGGAGTTCCAGCGTGCGGATCTGCTGTTCCATTTCCAGAATCGGACGTTTGACCTCCAGAAGAGAGTCATAAATGGTGGTCTGGCTATGCAGATCCTGGTGCTGTGCCAGGTAACCGAGGGTTTTGCCCTTGGTGATGGTCACGGAGCCCTCGTCTGCTGCGAGTTCTCCGACAATTATTTTTAAAAGAGTCGATTTACCGGCTCCGTTGATGCCGACGATGGCGGCTTTTTCGTGATCTTCTACATGAAACGATACGTGTTTGAGGATTTCCTCTGTACCGAATGCTTTTGAAATATTGCTGCAAGATAAAATCATAGATTCCTCCTGTGGTTGTATCCATGTATTTCGGTTAAAAATATACCGTCAATCTCAAATTATAATATAAATAAAGAAGCAATGCAAGAATGAGAACGGTTAATGGCTGTTTCTGGTCAGAAAATTTTGCGAAATACAATGTAAAATCCCTCATATGAAATAAAAAAATTGACAATTATTTATCATATGACTATAATAAATTTATCAGATGTCCGAAGGTTTGCGTAAACCATATGGACAACGTTAGAGGAAAGAAAGGTGGAAGAAAGCCGTGGAACAGAAAGAGATATCTAAAGCGGTCATTTCTAGGCTACCCAGATACTATCGTTACTTGGGCGAATTGCTCGAGGAGGGAGTAGAGAGAATCTCATCGAATGATTTGAGTATCCGCATGAAGGTGACAGCGTCCCAGATTCGTCAGGATCTGAATAATTTCGGCGGATTTGGTCAGCAGGGATATGGTTATAATGTAAAGTATTTATATTCGGAGATTGCCCGGATTCTGGGAATTGACCGTCAGCATAACCTAATTATTATCGGTGCGGGAAATCTGGGTCAGGCGATCGCGAATTATACGAATTTTGAGCGGCGTGGTTTTTTAATCAAAGGTATGTTTGATGTGAATCCGCGTCTGGTCGGTCTGGTAGTCCGTGGAGTGGAGATCCGCGGTATTGAAGATCTGGAGCAGTTTATCAAGGACAATGAAGTGCAGATCGCAGCACTGACGATTCCGAAGTCGAAAGCGCCGGAGATTGCGGATCGGCTTGTCAAAGCCGGAATCAAGGCGATCTGGAATTTTGCCCATACAGATTTACAGGTTCCAGATGACGTTGTGGTGGAAAATGTCCATCTGTCGGAGAGCCTGATGCGCCTTTCTTACCGCGTATGCAGCATGCAGGATCAGAAAGCGAGAGAAGAAGCGCAGAGAAAGCAGGAAGAGGCAGCTGGTGCCGGAGAAACAAAATGATCGTCGGAATTGGTACGGATCTGATAGAGATAGAGCGAATCAAAAAAGCCTGTGAAAAAGAGGCTTTTTTGGTGCGTGTATATACAGAAGAAGAGCGTCGGCAGGCTGGGGGGAAGGTGTCCCGGCTCGCCGGCGATTTTGCGGTAAAAGAGGCAGTCTCGAAGGTGTTTGGAACAGGCTTTCGGGGCTTTGGACTGCTGGATATAGAAGTGCTCCGGGACGAGCTTGGAAAACCGTGGGTGCGGCTTCACGGGGGAGCAAAGAAACTTGCGGACAGCCTGAAAATCACCCGGATTCACGTGTCGATCACGAATACAGGCAGTCTTGCATCCGCTTACGCAGTCGGAGAGGGGGAATGGAAATGAGACGTCTGGTGACAGGAAAACAGATGAAAGAGATAGATGGATATGCAATCCGGAAAGTGGGGATACCCTCTCTGGTACTGATGGAGCGAGCGGCGCTGGCGGTTGCAGACGAGATGGAAAAACGGTATGGAAAGCTTTCAGGGCAGAGGCTTCTGGTATTTTGCGGAACGGGCAATAACGGTGCGGACGGCGCAGCGCTGGCTAGGATTCTCTTTCTGCGCGGCGCGCTTCCGACGGTGCTCACGGTCGGTGACAAGGCGCACTGGACGGGGGAGATGACCTGCCAGGTGGCGATTGACCGGAATCTGGGGATCCCGGTGGAGGCGTTTGAAAATTATGTGCCGGGGCATGTGGAGATCATGGTGGATGCGATCTTTGGTGTGGGTCTTTCCAGAGAGGTCGGCGGTGAATTTGCCGAGGCGATCCGTTTTATGCGGGAGCAGGAGCCAAAGGCGGTAGTTGCGGTTGATATTCCGTCCGGCGTCAGCTCAGAGACGGGGGAGGCGCTTGGCGAGGCAGTTGAGGCGGATCTGACCGTTACTTTCGGCTATGAGAAGCTGGGAATGGTGTTCTATCCGGGACGGAAGCTGTGCGGCGAGATTGTGATTGCCGACATCGGGTTTCCGGCGTATACAAAATATGAAGGGCATACCTATTTTGCCTATGATCCGGAGGATCAGAACCAGATCCCGAAACGGCGGGCAGACGCCAACAAGGGAACGTATGGAAAAATCCTGATCGCAGCCGGTTCGGAGGGGATGTGCGGCGCAGCGTATTTGAGCGCCCTGGCTGCGTACCGGATGGGCGCGGGACTTGTGAAGATCCTGACCGTCCGGGCAAATGTGCCGATTCTGCAAAATCTCCTTCCGGAGGCGATCCTGACGCCGTATGATCCGGAACAGGCACAGACGGATCCGGCAGGTTTTAAGAGCCTGGTGGAACAGGAGTGCGGCTGGGCGAGCGCGATCGTGCTGGGACCGGGACTCGGAAAGGAAGCCCATGTCGCAAGTCTGGTGCAGAACGTGCTGCTTTCCGCCTATGTGCCGATCATTGTGGATGCGGATGGATTAAATGCTGTCGCGCAGCATCCGCATTTGTCCGGGTATTTTACGGAAAATGTGATCGTTACTCCGCATCTGGGAGAGATGGCGCGTCTGACGGGACACTCGATTGAGGATTTGAAACGGGATCTGGTCGAATCAGCGGTGCGGTATGGCGAAGAGAAAGGCGTGACCTGCGTGCTCAAGGATGCCGTGACGGTGACGGCGGGGCGCGATGGCAATGTGTATATCGGCGACAGCGGCTGCGCCGCGATGGCAAAGGGTGGTTCCGGCGATGTGCTGACAGGTGTGATTGCCGGGCTTCTGGCGCTGGGATTTTCAGAGGATGAGGCGGCGGCGCTCGGCGTGTTCCTGCACGGAAGAGCCGGGGCGCAGCTGCCTGTAAAAAGGGAGAGCATTCCGTGCTGGCAAGAGATATCGCGGACTGTCTGCTTGAAAAGATAGATTGAAAATAAAAAGGAAGACAAAAAGATGGAAAAAGCATATACAATGGCAGAAGAACCATATACCCGGATTTATGCGCGGATTGACCTGGATGCGATTGTGAAAAATATGGAGGCGATGCGCGAAAATCTTCCGGAAAAAACGAAGATGATCGGCGTGGTTAAGACGGATGGTTACGGTCACGGGGCTGTCCCGGTGGCGAAGACGATCGCGCCGTTTGTCTGGGGCTATGCGGTGGCAACCTTGGAGGAAGGACAGAACCTGCGCCGCCACGGCATTGACAAACCGATTCTGGTGCTTGGCAGCACGCACCCGCGCCATTTTGTGGAATTGATTGAGGACGATATCCGTCCAGCGATCTTTGAGGAAGACAAGGCAGAGCTGCTCTCAAAACTTGCGGTTTCGATGGGAAAGACGGCGAAAATGCATATTGCGCTCGATACCGGCATGGGACGAATCGGATTTCACCCGGATGAAAATAGCCTGAAAGAGATAGAGCGGATTGCAAAGCTTCCGGGCATTGAGATCGAGGGAATGTTTACACATTTTGCGCGTGCTGACGAGGCGGATAAGGCATTTACCCATTTACAGTATGAGCGCTACCAGAAATTCCATGAAGGTCTGGAAGCTGCAGGCGTTCATATTCCGATGTGCCACTGTGCGAACAGCGCGGCGATCATGGAACTGCCGCGGATGGGACTGGATGCGGCGAGAGCCGGTATCACGGTATACGGTCTGTATCCGTCGGATGAGGTAGAGAGGAACATGAAGATTTACCCGGCGATGGAGATCCGCAGCTTTATTACCTATGTTAAGGAAGTGGAGCCGGGCACGCCGATCAGCTACGGCGGAACCTTTGTGACGGACCGTCCGATGCGGATCGCGACGATTGGCGCCGGATACGGCGATGGCTATCCGAGAAATCTCTCTGGAAAGGGTTATGTCCTGATTCATGGACACCGCGCACCGATTCTGGGACGCGTCTGCATGGATCAGTGCATGATCGATGTGACCGATATCCCGGAGGCTGTTGAGGACACGCGGGTAACGCTGGTCGGACGCGACGGGGACGACGAGATCTCGATGGAAGAGCTGGCGGAATGGAGTGGCGGTTTCCACTATGAGATCCCATGCGTGCTTGGAAAACGTGTGCCGCGCGTGTACGTGAGAGGTGGAAAGATCGTCGGGAAAAAGGATTATAATGATGATCGGTATGAGGATTTTATGGAGTAAAGCCGGTGTTTGAACCATTTAGAAAAAGGATTCATAAGATAAAGTAGATAGCTTCGGCAAAGCCGGGAACCTGGACTGCCGGATGCATTTATGGGACGACCCGCGTATAGGCGGTGTAAATCTGTCCATACTAACGGTATAAACGGACTGTGGAGCTGTGAAAGTACAAAGCAGTTATTTATATCTTAAAATAGTTTGGACGGAGTGTGAATCGAGTGGTTATCAGACGAGGAGATATTTATTACGCAGATTTAAGACCGGTCATTGGCTCAGAGCAGGGCGGCGTCCGCCCGGTGCTGGTCATCCAGAATGATATCGGCAACAAGCACAGCCCGACCGTGATCTGCGCGGCGATCACATCAAAGATGAACAAAGCCAAGCTGCCGACGCATGTGGAATTAAACACGCGCCGCTGTGCGATGGTGAGGGATTCGGTTATTTTACTGGAACAACTCCGCACGATCGATAAGCAGCGGCTGAAAGAGAAAATCTGTCATATCGACGGGGCGCTTTTACAGGAAGTGGACCGTGCGCTGAAGGTCAGTCTGGAACTGGATACATAAAATCAGCCGCGAACCCCTTGTCAAGCATACAGAATGGTGTTAAAATAGCTAAGATGCAGCTTTTTAGTGCCGAAATCGGCGTGATATAAAAGCTGATGAGCGAAAAGATACAACAAAGAAGATAGAAAGAGGAGTGTTATTTTATGTCAGGACATTCAAAGTTCGCCAATATTAAGCACAAAAAAGAGAGAAATGACGCAGCAAAGGGAAAAATCTTTACCGTTATCGGTCGTGAGATTGCCGTAGCTGTTAAGGAAGGTGGTTCGGATCCGGCAAACAACAGCCGTCTGCGTGATGTGATTGCAAAAGCAAAAGCGAACAATATGCCGAACGATACCATCGATCGTGGTATCAAGAAAGCAGCCGGAGATGCAAACTCTGTCAATTACGAGAATCTTACATACGAGGGATATGGTCCGAATGGCGTCGCTATCATCGTAGATACCCTGACCGACAACAAGAACCGTACCGCAGCGAATGTCCGCAGCGCATTTACCAAGGGCGGCGGAAACGTAGGTACTCCGGGCAGCGTGTCCTTCATGTTTGATAAAAAAGGTCAGATCATCATCGACAAAGAAGAGTGCGAGATGGATCCGGATGAGCTGATGATGCTTGCACTGGATGCAGGAGCTGAGGATTTCTCCGAGGAGGAGGACAGCTACGAAGTGATCACCGCACCGGAAGATTTCTCTGCAGTCCGCGAGGCGCTGGAGAAGGCTGGCGTTCCGATGATGGAAGCAGACGTTACCATGATTCCGCAGAACTGGGTAGAGCTTACCGATGAGGAATCCATCAAAAAGATGCAGAGAATCCTGGATCTTCTGGATGAGGATGATGACGTACAGGCTACTTACCATAACTGGGATGAGTAATTAATATCATATTTGATATAGATTTAAAAAAATAAAGATACGATTCATATAAAAACTGTCGCTGGAATACAATGGCGGGCTGGACTTTTCAAAGAAGAGGGCTGGCAGCCGGATGTATTTGGCGGCAGTTTTTGTGTAATAGGAATTTCCTTGGAGACACATTCGTTTTTATTTTGCAAATTTTATGGAAGCGTTAAAGCAAAAAATACCATGTCCGGCAGCAATAAACTTGCCTGAACATGGTATTTACTCCTATTTTATCTACTAGTTGCTTGTATAATGATAGCTGTCTAACAGCTGCGCCTTCATATGCCACAGCTCGTTGGAGAGATCCACATGAATCTCATGCGGGTTTACCAGACGGCGGGACTCATCCCACAGCGTCCCCTGTTCTTTCTTGCAGTATTCGCGGATGTCCATAACCTTTGGAGACTCGTAAACGCATTCGCCGTTTTTGAAGATTGGAACGAGAAGTTCGCGCATGGTGTAGGTGCCCGGCGCGAGGTGTGTCTTTTTCCATGTCTCGATCGGATCGAAGAGCAGAAGGGAATTCTTCTCATCGAACTCTTCATCCACGAGACAGATCAGATCTGCGATAATCTTGCCAGTCTCCTTGTCATAGATTCGCTGGATGGTCTTGTTGCCCGGATTGGTAACCTTTTCTGTATTTTCCGAAAGCTTGATCTTCGGGATAAATTTGCCTGTGTGACGGTCCATGATGGCAGCCAGCTTATAAACGCCGCCGAAGGAAGGGCAGTCCTTGGAGGTAATGAGGTTTGTGCCGACACCCCAGGACGTGATGGCAGCGCCCTGAATCTTCAGGCTGTCGATCAGGTATTCATCCAGATCGTTGGAGGCGGAGATGACTGCATCCGGGAATCCGGCGTCATCCAGCATCTTGCGGCTTTCTTGGAAATATATGCAAGGTCGCCGCTGTCGAGGCGGATGCCGTAGAAAGTCAGCGGGATACCGGCGTCGCGCATCTCCTGGAAGACGCGGATCGCGTTCGGAACACCGGAACCCAGGGTATCATAGGTATCGGCTAACAGGATGCAGGCACTCGGATAGAGCTTTGCATAAGCGCGGAACGCAGTCAACTCATCCGGGAAACTCATGATCCAGCTGTGTGCGTGGGTTCCCTTGACCGGAACGTCAAATAGTTTTCCGGCCAGTACATTGGAAGTGCCGATACAGCCGGCGATCATGGCAGCGCGGGCGCCATAGGTACCGGCGTCAGCACCCTGCGCGCGGCGAAGCCCAAACTCCATGATTCCGTCCCCGCGTGCGGCGAAGACGATACGGGAGGTTTTGGTCGCGATCAGGCTCTGGTGGTTGATGATATTTAAGATGCAGTCTCAACCAGCTGTGCTTCCATGATCGGCGCGATGACCTTGACGAGGGGCTCACGCGGGAAGACAACGGTGCCTTCCGGGATTGCGTAGATGTCACCCGAAAATTTGAAATTGTGAAGATATTCGAGGAAATCTTCATCAAAAATGCCGAGTCCGCGTAAGTATTCGATGTCGGCATCATCGAAGTGAAGATTTTTCACATAGTCAATGACCTGCTCTAAGCCGGCGCAGATGGAAAACGCATTTCCATCCGGGTTTGTGCGGTAGAACGCATCAAAAATGACGGTTTCGTTGGCATCTTTCTCCCGGAAATAGCCCTGCATCATCGTCAGTTCATACAGGTCGGTCAATAGGGTAAGGTTTCTTGGCTCCATAATATTCTCCTTTGTTGCGAAAGACGGCTGCGGGCACGCCCTTCTTTTTATATATAGTATACTTCATTGTTTATATTTGCAATGAATGTCTGTGTCTGTTTTTTAAAGTAAATACAGACATATTTTATATACTATACCATAAAATCAGGGGAATGGCAAAATAATGATAATTTTATAACATGTGAATCATATCCGAAACATTCCTTGACAACCATCTGGAAAAAAGATACAATGTCCATGTTAGTGATTTGATTACTAATTACGATAGGAAAAGCAATGATGGAGACAGTAGCGCCGCACGGAAAGCGGGAGCGAGGCAGGGACGGTGAGAGCCTGCTGTGAGTAAAGCGGATGCGAAGATCACTCCGGAGCTTCGGGCTGAACCATTTTTGGAAGTCTGAGCGCCGTTTCTGACAGCGCCCGGAAGGAAAATTCAGTAAGTACCGACGGTTTCCTCCGTTATAGGGAGCGCATATAAAGGTATGCAGTAATAGGTGGTTAAAAGCAAGTGGACCCTTGTCCTGTTACAGGATGGGTCCATTTTTATTTCATAGAAAAAGACGTTCTATGAAATAAAAACTTTATTTCATATTTTTAGGAGGAATTTATCATGTACAACAAAGTTCCGGCAAACATGAATTTCGTGGAACGTGAAAAGAACATTGAGAAGTTCTGGGAAGATGAGCAGATTTTTAAGAAGAGTATCGACAGCCGTAAGCAGGGACCGACCTATACATTCTATGACGGACCGCCTACCGCAAACGGCAAGCCGCACATCGGACACGTGCTGACCCGTGTTATCAAGGATATGATTCCGAGATACCGCGCGATGAAGGGCTACATGGTTCCGAGAAAGGCTGGATGGGATACCCACGGTCTTCCGGTTGAGCTGGAAGTAGAGAAGATGCTGGGACTGGACGGCAAGGAGCAGATTGAGCAGTATGGTCTGGAGCCGTTCATCGAGCACTGTAAAGAGAGTGTCTGGAAATACAAAGGAATGTGGGAAAAATTCTCCAACACCGTTGGTTTCTGGGCAGACATGGAGCATCCGTATGTCACCTACCACAACAGCTTCATTGAGTCTGAGTGGTGGGCATTAAAAGAAATCTGGAACAAGGGACTTCTTTATAAGGGCTTCAAGATCGTACCGTACTGCCCGCGCTGCGGCACCCCGCTGTCCAGCCATGAGGTGGCACAGGGATATAAGGACGTCAAAGAGCGTTCTGCGATTGCTAAATTCCCGGTAAAGGGCGAAGATGCATACATTCTTGCATGGACGACCACCCCGTGGACACTTCCGTCCAACGTGGCGCTCTGTGTAAATCCGGACGAGACATATGTAAAGGTAAAAATGAAAGAGGATGGCACGGTTTATTATATGGCGCAGGCGCTGTGTGATACCGTTCTGGGCGAGGGCACTTACGATGTCCTGGAAACCTTTGTCGGAAAAGATCTGGAATATAAAGAGTATGAGCCATTATTTGACTATGCCGTAGCAACCTGTGAAAAACAGCATAAGAAAGCATTCTACATTGTCTGCGATAATTATGTAACACTGACCGATGGTACCGGTGTCGTACACATCGCGCCGGCATTTGGTGAGGATGACTCCAAGGTCGGCAGAAAATATGACCTTCCGTTCGTACAGTTGGTAGACGGCAAGGGCGAGATGACGAAGGAGACTCCGTGGGCTGGTATGTTCTGCAAGAAAGCCGATCCGGAGGTTCTGAAAGCATTAAGAGAAAGCGGACTTCTGTTCTCTGCACCGGTATTTGAGCATAGTTACCCGCACTGCTGGCGCTGCGATACACCACTTATCTACTATGCACGTGAATCCTGGTTCATCAAGATGACCGCAGTCAAGGATGACCTGATCCGCAACAACAACACGATCAACTGGATTCCGGAGAGCATCGGTAAAGGGCGTTTCGGCGACTGGCTGGAGAATGTCCAGGACTGGGGTGTGAGCCGTAACCGTTACTGGGGTACTCCATTAAATATCTGGGAGTGCGAGTGCGGCTGCCAGCACGCGATCGGAAGCCAGGCAGAATTAAAATCTATGAGCCCGAACTACACGGACGTTGTGAAAAAATATGCAAAAGAGATGGATCAGGAGGCAAATGGAGAGGTTGAGCTTCACCGCCCATTCATCGATGATGTGACGATCACCTGCCCGAAGTGCGGCAAACAGATGCACCGTGTACCGGAGGTTATCGACTGCTGGTTTGATTCCGGTTCCATGCCATTTGCACAGCATCATTATCCATTTGAAAATAAAGAACTGTTTGAGCAGCAGTTCCCGGCAGATTTCATCTCCGAGGCGGTTGATCAGACGCGTGGATGGTTCTACTCCCTGTTAGCTATCTCGACCCTGATCTTTAACAAGGCGCCGTACAAGAATGTTATCGTTCTGGGGCATGTCCAGGATGAGAACGGACAGAAGATGAGTAAGTCCAAGGGCAACGCGGTTGACCCGTTCGATGCACTGCAGACTTACGGCGCTGACGCGATCCGCTGGTATTTCTACATTAACAGTGCACCGTGGTTGCCGAACCGTTTCCACGGAAAAGCCGTTATCGAGGGACAGAGACGTTTCATGGGTACTCTCTGGAATACCTATGCATTCTTTGTACTCTATGCGAATATTGATAATTTTGACGCAACCAAATATACGCTGGAATACGATAAACTTCCGGTTATGGACAAATGGCTGCTGTCTAAGTTAAACAGCCTCATCAAAGAGGTGGACGACGATCTGGGCAACTATCGCATTCCGGAGGCTGCAAGAGCGCTCCAGGATTTCGTCGATGATATGAGTAACTGGTATGTCAGAAGAAGCCGTGAGCGTTTCTGGGCGAAGGGCATGGAGCAGGATAAGATCAATGCGTACATGACACTCTACACCGCACTGGTAACTGTAGCGAAGGTAGCGGCTCCGATGATTCCGTTCATGACCGAAGACATTTACCAGAATCTGGTTCGCAGTCTGGATAAAGAGGCACCGGAGAGCATCCATCTGTGCGACTTCCCGGTTGCAAATGAGGCGCACATCGACAAGGATCTGGAAGCGAAAATGGAAGAAGTCCTGAAGGTTGTCGTTCTGGGTCGTGCAGCAAGAAATACTGCTAACATCAAGAACCGTCAGCCGATCGGACGTATGTTCGTGAAGGCAGAGACCGCTCTGCCGGAGTTCTATCAGGAAATCATCCAGGATGAGCTGAATGTGAAGAAGGTAGAGTTCACGGATGATGTCCGCGCATTTACCTCCTACAGCTTTAAGCCGCAGCTTCGTACCGTTGGACGCAAGTATGGCAAGTATGTAAACGAGATCAAAGAGATTCTTGCAGGTCTGGACGGAAATCAGGCGATGGATACCTTAAATGAAACCGACCTTTTAAGCTTTGAGACGCAGGACGGTACAAAGGTAGAGCTGGCAAAAGAAGATCTTCTGATTGACATGGCACAGGTACCGGGCTTTGTATCTGAGGGTGACAATTTCGTTACCGTTGTTCTGGATACTAATCTGACACCGGAACTCATCGAAGAGGGCTTTGTCCGTGAGATCATCAGTAAGATTCAGACGATGCGTAAGGAAGCCGGTTTTGAGGTAATGAACCATATCAACGTCTTCCAGGACGGAAATGATAAACTTGCAGAAATTTTAAAGAACCATACAGAGGAAATCAAGAAAGAGGTTCTGGCTGATAATATCCTGATTGGCACCATGGGCGGACACACAAAAGAGTGGGATATCAATGGCGAAAAAGGTATGTTTGGTGTTGAGAAAACGACTGACTGATGTGCCTGGCGGGAAACCGTGATACTACGAATATTAGGAGGACAGGATGCGCGAGATCAGCAAAGAAGAGTTTAAAAAGAGTATTATCGAAAATGTAAAGAACCAGTACCGCAGAACGATCGACGAGGCGACACCGCAGCAGATATTCCAGGCTGTGTCCTATGCGATCAAGGATGTGATTATCGACGACTGGATTGCAACTCAGAAGCAGTTTGACGAGACAGGCGCAAAGAAGGTATATTACCTTTCTATGGAGTTTCTGATGGGACGTGCGCTTGGTAACAATATCATCAACCTGGGTGCGAAAAAAGCAGTGAAGGAAGCACTGGAAGAGCTGGGTTTTGACCTCAATGCGATTGAGGATCAGGAGCCGGATCCGGCACTTGGAAACGGCGGTCTGGGGCGTCTGGCAGCATGTTTTCTGGATTCCCTGGCAACGCTTGGTTATCCGGCTTACGGCTGCGGCATCCGTTACCATTATGGTATGTTCAAGCAGAAAATTAAAGACGGCTACCAGGTGGAGGTGCCGGATGAGTGGCTGAAAAACGGTTATCCGTTCGAGCTTCGCCGCCCGGAGTATGCGACCGAGGTTAAATTTGGCGGTTATGTCAAGACCGAGTGGGACGGTGGGCGCAACCATTTTGTACAGGAAGGTTATCAGTCTGTTCTGGCAGTTCCGTATGATATGCCGATTGTCGGCTACGGCAACAACGTAGTCAACACCCTGCGTATTTGGGATGCACAGCCGATCGACACGTTCAGCCTTTCTGCATTTGACAAGGGTGATTACCAGAAGGCGGTCGAGCAGGAGAATCTGGCGAAGAACCTGGTTGAGGTCCTTTATCCGAACGACAACCACTATGCGGGTAAAGAGCTGCGTCTTAAACAGCAGTATTTCTTCATTTCTGCCAGCTTACAGGTTGCTCTGAAGAAATTCAAAGAGACAAACGATGATATTCACAAACTGCCGGAGAAGATCGTATTCCAGATGAACGATACGCATCCGACCGTGGCAGTTGCTGAGCTGATGCGCCTGCTCCTGGATCAGGAAGGCTTAAATTGGGATGAGGCGTGGGGTATCACAACAAAATGTTGTGCATACACCAACCACACTATCATGGCAGAGGCGCTGGAAAAATGGCCGATCGAGCTGTTCTCCCGCCTGCTTCCGCGTGTATACCAGATTGTGGAAGAGATCAACCGCCGTTTTCTGATCGAGGTACAGAATAAGTACCCGAATAACTACGAGAAAGTTAAAAAGATGGCGATCATCTTTGACGGTCAGGTCAAGATGGCGCATCTGGCGATCGTAGCCGGATATTCCGTCAACGGTGTGGCAAAACTTCACACCGAGATTCTGAAAAATCAGGAGCTGAAAGATTTCTACGAGATGATGCCGGAGAAATTTAACAATAAGACAAACGGTATTACCCAGCGTCGTTTCCTGCTGCATGGCAACCCGCTTCTGGCAGACTGGATCACGGAGCAGATTGGCGACGAGTGGATTACCGATCTTCCGCACCTGGCAAAATTAAAAGTATACGTCGATGATCCGAAATTCCAGCAGGAATTTATGAACATCAAGTATCAGAATAAACTGCGCCTGGCAAAATACATCAAGGAGCACAACGGCATCGACATTGATCCGCGTTCCATTTTCGATGTACAGGTAAAACGTCTCCATGAGTACAAGAGACAGCTTTTAAATATTCTTCATGTAATGTACCTGTATAACCAGCTCAAAGACAATCCAAACATGGATATGGTTCCGAGAACCTTTATTTTTGGTGCGAAAGCAGCGGCAGGTTACCAGATTGCCAAGAAGACGATCAAACTGATTAACTCTGTAGCAGATGTTATCAACAATGATAAATCCATCAATGGTAAGCTGAAAGTTGTGTTTATCGAAGATTACCGCGTTTCCAACGCAGAACTGATTTTTGCGGCAGCGGATGTCAGCGAGCAGATTTCCACCGCCAGCAAGGAGGCGTCCGGTACCGGCAACATGAAGTTCATGCTGAACGGTGCGCTGACGCTGGGCACGATGGATGGTGCGAACGTGGAGATCGTCGAGGAGGTAGGCAAGGAGAACGCATTTATCTTCGGTCTGAGCGCTGACGAGGTTATCAATTATGAGAACAACGGCGGTTACAACCCGGAGGAGATCTTCAACACCGACCAGGATATCCGCCGCGTGCTGATGCAGCTCATCAACGGCTACTATTCACCGCAGGATCCGGAGCTGTTCCGCGATATTTACAATTCTCTGTTAAATACAAAGAACAGTGCCAAGGCAGATACCTACTTCATCCTGAAAGATTTCCGTTCCTATGCGGAAGCACAGAGACGCGTCGAGGCAGCTTACCGTGACGAGAACTGGTGGGCGAGAGCAGCCATGCTCAACACAGCAAGCGCTGGTAAATTCTCCTCTGACCGTACCATCGAGGAGTATGTGCGCGACATCTGGCATCTGGAGAAGATCCATGTGGACGATGATGATGTAAAGGCACTGTAAAAGGAGTAAAAAGAGGGAGGACACACTATGAGAGGATACAGAAAAAGACCGGGGACACAAGGATTTTCGGTTCCTCTTGTGGGTGCTTCCCTCTTTTTTATCATTTCGCTGTTTTTGTTTGCTTCTTATAAAAACAGCGCCTATCAGCAGGCGAAAAAGGAAATCTATTCGCTTTATACGGCGAACCGGGCGTTTGATCTGGATGAGGTGTATCAGGACGGTCTGACGGCGATCTATGCGAAAGAGTATGGAAAGACGGCAACCGAGGCTGGATGCGAGGCGCTGGAGCAGACGGGGCTTCCGTATGTCCTTTTATTATCGCAGTTTTCCGCACCGGTGGAACGCGTGTATGTGACGAACTGTCAGCTGAGCGAGACGGGGCGGGATAAGAAGGCGCGGACGTATGACTACACGGTTTCGGTGCGTTTCTGCCTGGAAAAAGGCGATGAGGTGCTGGCACCGGAGAAGACGATGGACTTTCATGGAACTGTGGTGATGAAGAAAAAGGGATGGTTCCGCTGGCTGCTGGATGGTGTGACGCTGGGGGAGTAAAAGAATGATAGAGGGGAAACTGGAAGAGACTGCAAAGGGCGGCGGAGGAAAAGCCGGAGCGTAGACTTGTGATATTTTTTGAGTGCCTGTCATAAGATAAGGAAGGCAGAGAAAAGAAGCAGGTTTGTAAGGCATTGAAACCATAAGTTTACTGGTATGGCAAAACAGAAAATGCGTGAAACCGTACTGGAACAGTCAAAACAGGAGAACCGAAATGAAGAAGAGAACTGCCGCCGTACTGGCGGCTTTTTTGATCCCATATATCACAACACTGGCAGTTTCCGGGCGTGTGCAGGGGGCGGATGGAGGAAAAATCGGAGGAAATTCAGATAGAACATCTGGAGGGGGAAGTCAGACGGATGGTCGGCAGATCCTTCTGGATCGGGAGGATGGCGTCCGCAACAACGGAACCGGGTATGCTGTCCCACTGGAAGAATATCTGATCGGTCTGACTGCAGTGCAGATTCCGGACGGCTATCCGAAGGAGGCAGTCAAGGCGCAGGCAATTCTGGCGCGGACGGCGCTGTACCGGGAGATGGACGGGGCGGATTCGATCGAGGAATCGGCGTTAGATATGGATTATCTGGAGCCGGAGCAGATCGAGAGCCGGTTTGAGGCGGCTGGAATGCCGGAATATTACCAGACGATCTGTGGGGCGGTGCGGGAGAGCGCAGGACAGACGGCGATCTGGGATGGGGATTATATTGAGCCGCTGTTTCATGCAGTGAGCGCGGGGCGGACGCGCGAAGGGGATGAGGCGCATCCGTATCTGGCGTCGGTTGCGGCAAAGGAGGATGAGGGCGCTGGCGGCTACCTGACGCGGCAGGGCATGACACGGGAAGAACTGAAAAAACGTCTGGAAGAAGGACTGAATGCATTGGGAGAACACCCGGATCTGGAAAATTTGGAAGAAGAGCGGATTCTGGAGGAAATTCAGATCGTGAAACGGGACAGCGCCGGTTATGTGGAAACCGTGCAGATTGGGGCGGAGACGTACAGCGGGGACGCGGTGCGCTATGCGTTAGGCGTGCCGTCGCCAGCTTTTTCCCTCGAGGAAGACGGGAACGAAATCCGCTGTGTTACTTATGGGCGCGGGCATGGTTACGGGTTGTCGCAGTACGGGGCGGGACTCATGGCGGAGAATGGGAGCAGCGCGGAAGAAATTTTAAAGCATTATTTTAAAAATATTCAAATCGTTTCTGAATAAAACGATTCACTTCGGCAAGACTAATACCGAGGTGATAAACGTGAAAAATAAAGTAAGACAGTTATTCAGGGACAAACTTGTTCTGGTAATGACAGTGCTTGGTCTGCTGACAATCGTAGCCGCAGCAGGAACCGTAAAAATTCGAAAAGATAATGCGCAGGATGGAAGAAATCCGTATCTGGATGTGCCGCAGACGGAGGGAATCCTGGCGGAAGAGATGCCGCAGAACCGTTTAGAAGAAAACGACGGACAGGCGGAAACACGCGCACAGGTGGCAGGAAGTTCGGATGCCTCGTATTCGGTCAATAACCGGGATGAAGCCGATCAGAAGCCGATGGAGGAGGAAAAAGAGAGCAGTCTGGGAGCCGGAGCAGCTGCCGCACGCGCACTTTCCTACAATGGAACCGATCGCTTAAGCTGGCCGGTCCAGGGCAATGTAATTCTCGATTACAGCATGGATTCGACCATCTATTTTCCGACGCTCGATCAATACAAATGCAATCCGGCGCTCATTATCCAGGGCGATGTGAGTGAACCGGTCGCCGCACCCGCCGAGGCGCAGGTAACCGAAGTCGGTTCTAATGAGGAGATCGGCAATTATGTTGTGCTGGATCTGGGAAGCGGCTACACGGCGGTCTGTGGACAGCTCAAGGACGTTCAGGTGGCGCAGAAGCAGTATGTGGCAAAAGATACGACGCTCGGATATGTGGCGGAGCCGACCAAATACTATTCGATTGAGGGAAATAACGTATATTTCGAGCTGATGCACGACGGAGAACCGGTGGATGCACTGGATTATCTGGAATGATAGGCTGAAATGCTGTTTTTAATGTGCCTTGCAGGCTGGCTCTGGCTGTGGCGGAAATTGGAAATGAAGGGATAAGGTTGTGTTTTGTGACAGGTGGTTTTGAAACAGAAAGCTGCTGTATGAAAACATGAAGACAGGGAATTTTGTTGACTTGATACTGTTTGCGGGTAGGCACTTTTGGAACCGAAAGTGCCGTAAGAAAACGTGGTGGCAGCAGGAATTTGCCGTATTTGAATGCGAAGCCACGGCAAATTCCGTTACTGTTCACGCATGCGTGAACAGTAACTTGACTTGAAGCAAGGCGGGCAGCTAATTTGCTCTGCCTTGTTTTTCTGCCAATATTTGATATACTATAGGTAAAGTAAGAATATTTTCAAAGACCAAAGGCTGTCAATGTAGGTTATAAATAAAAGTTACTATAAATTGAACGATTTAATAAGGAGGACAAAGATGGAACAGGAACTGCTGAAGAATAATTTTGAACGTCACGGATTTAAAACGAGTTTCTTTGATACAAAGAAGGCTGCGTCGGACTATCTGAAAGATCAGATTTCCGGGAAAAAAGTTGCGATAGGCGGAAGTGTGACGGCACAGGAGATGGGACTTTATGAGGCACTTTCCGAGAAAAATGAGGTGATCTGGCACTGGAAAAAGGCAGGGCGCGAGATGCTTGTGGAAGCGAGAAGTGCCGAGGTGTACATAACCAGCGCTAATGGTGTTTCCAAAACCGGAGAACTGGTCAATATCGATGGAACCGGAAACCGCGTGTCGCAGACTTATTCGGACCGGAAAAAGTATATTTTGTCATTGGAAACAATAAAGTCTGTCCGGATTTGACATCTGCGATGGAACGTGCAAAACAGATCGCAGCACCGAAGAACGCAGCCCGTCTGCAGGTCCAGACCCCGTGTGCGAAAACGGGCGTCTGCGTAGACTGCAACAGCCCGGCACGGATTTGCCATTCGATCGTGATCCTGGAGCGTCCGAGCAATGGGATGGAAGTAGAGGTTGTGTTTGTGGATGAGGAGATGGGTTATTAGGAGCGGAATATAGTTACTGGTCACGGGTATGAACAGTACCGATTACAGAAAAATTTGATGGAAAAATAAGGATTTCTTTATATCTTTTTTGGACGGATTTGGTATAATCAAGAAGAACGAAGGCAGATTTGAACGAAAATATACAAAATCTACAGATACGTATGGGGGACGTATGGGGAAAGATGAAAGGAGAACAGGTAAACCATGAATATATTATTTTTTCTGACACCGAAAAGCGAAGTCATTTATGTGAATGAGGAGGACACGGTTGGGCAGGCAATGGATACGATGGAAAAGTACAAGTATTCTGCGGTGCCGATCATCACGAAGGCAGGGCGTTACGCAGGAACATTAACCGAGGGCGACTTGCTGTGGGGACTCAAAAATAAGACAGATCTGGTGCAGAAAGGACTAGAAAAAGTGCGGATCACTGAGATTCCACGCCGTTCGGATAATCAGCCGGTACTTGTCAATGCGGATATGGAAGATCTTCTGGGAAAGATCATGAACCAGAATTTCGTGCCGGTGCTGGATGATCAGAAAAATTTTATCGGTATTATTACCAGAAAAGATGTTATCAGTTACCTTTGTAAAAAATAGTACATAATGATCGCTCTGTTTTTCAGCGGCGATCGCATTTATATATTTCCTGCATAAGATAAAGTATAACTGCTTTTGTAGGAGAATGAAATATGAATGGTTATCAGGATAACTCCAGCCGGAAAAATGCCTGCCGTTCGGGAATGCCTCTTATGTCATGCCCGGTGGCAGGCATTTCTGGCAATCGTTGCATAAATACCGCACCGCCAACCTGTCCGCCGGAAATACCTTGTGCTGGTTCGGTGCATCTTGTTTCGGAAAATGGGGCATTTTGCCCGCAGGGTCCAGAAATCCGACCTGCCCGCCCGTATCCGCAGACAGGAGGGAACAGGCCGCCGCAGACATTTCTGGGAGGCGGAAATTATCCGGTCGGCATGGGATATGTACCGATTCAGTCCTGGCAGCAGCCGTATGCGCTGGAAACCGCATTCAGGCGGGGAACTATTTTTCCGGATCTGGATCTGCCGTTTATGATGGGAGGTGCCTGCTGATGAATGAGACTGCCAGAAAATTGATGAAACGGATTGATGATGCCAGCTTTGCAATGGATGATGTGATTCTCTATCTGGACACCCACCCGGATGACAGGAATGCGCTGAATTATTACCGGTATGTGGTGGCACTTCGGAAAGAAGCTGTTAAAGCGTATGAGGCATCGTTTGGACCGCTCACGATCGAGGATGCGGACGATGCATGCACATGGTCCTGGCTTACAGAGCGCTGGCCGTGGGAAGGGGAGGTGTAGCGTATGTGGAGATATGAAAAAAGATTACAATATCCAGTCAATATCAAGACGCCGAATCCGAAGATCGCGCAATATGTAATGAGCCAGTATGGCGGTCCTGACGGCGAAATCGGAGCCTCTATGCGCTACCTGTCCCAGCGGTATACGATGCCTTATAAGATGCAGAAAGGACTTCTGACCGACATCGGAACCGAGGAACTCGCCCATATGGAGATGATTGCCGCCATTGTCCAGCAGCTCACGCGCAACCTTACTCCGGCACAGATCGAGTCATCCGGGTTCGGACCATACTATATCGACCACACCACGGCAATCTGGCCGCAGGCAGCAGGCGGAATCCCGTTCAATGCGTGCGAGTTCCAGTCGAAGGGCGATGCGATCACGGATTTATATGAGGATATGGCAGCAGAGCAGAAAGCCCGCACAACCTACGACAATATTCTCCGCGTGGTCAAAGATCCGGAAGTATGCGATCCGATCCGTTTTCTGCGCGAGCGCGAGATTGTACATTTTCAGCGGTTTGGTGAAGCTTTAAGAAATGTACAGGATCACCTGAGCAGTCGTAATTTCTATACGTTTAACCCAGAGTTTGATAAAGTGAAAGCGAAGGGATAAAACAAAAACCTCCGTAAACAATGTCAAATTCATTCTTTACGGAGGTTTTCAAACCAGCACCGAGTGCGGATAAATCCGAACCCTCAACCTCCGCCAGTGTGATGGTCTTAGAACTGTTCTTACAGTTAAAAGTAAGGAATTATCTTGTCCTCATAAAGATACACCGCATTTACAAAACTGTCAATCAGTCTTTGCCGCTGTTCCCGCTTTGTCACATCAAATTTACGGAAGCGGTAAATGAAAAATGCTATCTGTTCTCTTGTAAGCAGGGGCTTGTGCATTTCCTCCTGCAAAATGCTGACTTCAAGCTGCCTTTTGGTTTCCTCCAACTCGTCCAGTCTTTGCTTGGTGGACGGAGTAAAAATCCCTGCTTGAATGGAGTTGAGCATATTGTTAATACCTTTTTCCGTTTCTGCAAGCTACTTTTTCAAAAGAGGCAGATCGGTGCTTTCTTTCTTCTGCAACTCCATCAGCGTATCAATCAGTCGTTCCATGACTTCATCATTCATAATTGCTTTCATACAGTAATTGAGCGTACATATAAATTAGAGGAGACCGAGGCAGTGATGCAGAAACAGATCCGGGTGGCAAACCATCGGATCGCAGATTTGGAAAAGCAGATGGAGGGATAAGGTATGCAGATTAAAGATTATGTAAAGCCGGAATTACTTGTGGTAGCAGTAGTGCTGTACTTTATTGGGATGTGGCTGAAGCAGAGTGAGACAGTGAAAGACAAATACATCCCACTCATTAATGGGCTGATTGGCGTTGCGATTTGTGCCATCTATGTGTTCGCCACCTGTGCCTGCGGCAGTGGTCAGGATATCGCGCTGGCAGTTTTCACGGCACTTACACAGGGCGTCCTTGTGGCGGGATTGTCTACGTATGTAAACCAGATTTTTAAGCAGTCAGGAAAAGAAGAGTAGAAGGAGGCGATCCGACTATCTCCCGCGGCAGTTCGGGGCATGGCTGCCGTTGCGGCATCGCAACAATAGGGGAAAATCGACGAAAGCCGATAGTAGGAATAAAAACCCCCAAGGAGTCGCGATCCTTGGGGGTTTTGTCGTTGCCTGTGATGGACAACTACTATCTCTTAGCCTATCGGCATTATAGCATATGCGAAAATTCTTTGCAAGATACCCCGGAAAACAAAATGTCATATTTTTCATATCATAAAGAAAAGAGGACAAATCTATGAGAGATATCACATTATGCCATCCACGTCTCCAGCGCATTGCGTCCGCCTGGATCAAAGCCTGTGCGACCGAGGGTATCACAGTAGCCATCGGAGAGACACTGCGGACGGTGGCGGAGCAGGACGCTCTGTACGCGCAAGGACGTACCAAGCCTGGCAACATTGTAACCAATGCCAAAGGCAATAGCTATAGCAGTCAGCATCAGTGGGGGATTGCCTTTGATTTTTATCTTAAGATGGATGTGGACGGCGATGGCAGCGTGTCAGACGATGCCTACAATGACAGCACAGGTATGTTTAAAAGGGCCGCAGAGCTGGCAAAAGCTTTAGGACTTGCCTGGGGCGGAGACTGGCGTAGCATCGTGGACAAGGCACATCTTTATCTGCCGGACTGGGGCAGCGGCACCAACATTCTTAAACAGCGTTACGGCACCTTTGAGGCGTTTAAAAAGACCTGGCCTAAAATGGATGTAGCGACAGTCAAAGCCGACAGCGATGCCGGAGCGGCGGATCTCAAGGACATCAAGAGCGGCGCACACGGCTTGAGCATCACTGCATCTTCGCTCATCATCCGGACAGCTCCGGCAGGTGCTGACTCTGGCAAGCGATACAGTAAGGATCAGCAGGTGCAGCCGATCCGGAAGTGTTTTGTCAGCGGAGCACCGTGGATCCAGACTGCGGACGGCTGGGTGTCTGGCAAGTATCTTACTGGCTGGGTGTGCCAGGACGGGCGCTGGTGGTATCTGCTGAGTGGGTACACCTACCGGCACGATGCAGTCTGCCAGATTGACGGGCAGGCGTATGCGTTTGATTCGGATGGCTGGATGATTACCGCAGATCGGATAGCAGAGGACGGACATATACGATAAAATATGATGAAAAACACAATATAAGCGCATAATAAGGGGCTGTCATTCCTTGAAAATAAAGGAAAAACAGCCCTTTTTCGTGTGATATTTCCCCAGAAAAAGGGGTTCTTTATACTGAAATATGCTTTCGTGGTAGATGCTCCAAAAACACCGGAAACCCTTGTAAATAAAGGAAAAATCCAGCATTTACAAGAGTTTCCGCATCCATCAAAAAAAGCAGATAACGGGAATCGAACCCGCCTTTCCAGCTTGGGAAGCTAGCGTTCTACCGATGAACCATATCTGCAAATATATATTAAGTATACTGTTTTTTCTGAAAAAGTCAAGAAATTTATCTTGCCAAAAAGGGAGGAAAGTTACTGTACACGGGTAGGCACTTTTGGGACCGAAAGAGACAAATATATTCAAAACGCCCACAAAATCCCCTCTTAACACAATTTATATTTCAAAAACTCGCAGAAGGTGTTATAATAATTCCGTATAGATTAGGGCGCGGTTTTCAGGCACCCTTTTTCCGTCATAGGAAAGTGTTAAGGCACATTTTTTATTTTGTATATAAATCTGTATCGGTATGGCGGATAAACAGAAAATAACGGAGGAAACTATGGATATAATCATTATCGGATGCGGCAAGGTTGGTACGACGCTGGCGGAGCAGCTTGTCCGGGAGGATCACAATGTGGTGATGATCGATACGTCTGCGGAGCGGATGCAGCGGGTGTCAGATGATATCGATGCGATCAAGCTGGTGGGAAATGGTGCCAGCATTTCCATGCAGATCGAGGCAGGTGTGCAGACGGCGGACATGCTGATTGCCGTGACAGGGTCGGATGAGATGAACCTTCTCTGCTGCCTGATTGCGAGAAAAGTGGGGCATTGCCACACGATTGCGCGTGTGCGGAATCCGATTTACAGCAACGAGCTTACCTTTATCAAGCAGCAGCTGGGAATTTCCATGATTATTAACCCGGAATATGCGGCGGCGACGGAGATTTCGAGAATTCTGCGCTTCCCGTCAGCGATCAAGATCGATCCATTTGCCAAGGGAAAGGTAGAGCTTCTGAAATTTAAGGTAAAACCGGAGTTTAAGCTGGACGGGCTTTCGGTCATGGATATTGATAGCCAATTCCGCTGCGATGTCCTGATCGGCGGTGTTGAGCGCGGCGATGAGGTGGCGATCCCGGATGGTAAATTTGTGATTAAAAACGGGGATATGGTGTCGATTATCGCTTCCCCGGCAAATTCGGCAGAATTTTTCCGCAAGATCGGCATCCAGACAAACCAGGTCAGAAATACGATGATTGTCGGAGGCGGTACGATTGCTTATTATCTGGCGAAACTTTTGGCTGCGATGAAGATCCGGGTTAAAATTGTGGAGAAAGATAAAGCGCGTTGCGAGGTTCTGACAGAGCTTCTGGACGATGCGTTGATCCTCAACGGTGACGGAACGGACCGGCAGCTTCTTCTGGAAGAGGGGCTGATGACGGCGGAGGCATTTGTCACTCTGACGAATATGGATGAGGAAAATGTATTCCTTGCGCTGTATGCGAAGGAAAATTCCAGCGCGAAGCTGGTGACAAAGGTTAATCGGATCGCCTTTGACGAGCTGATCAGCAAGCTGGATCTGGGAAGTCTGATTTATCCGAAATACATCACGGCGGACTACATTTTACAGTATGTGCGCGCGATGCAGAATACCATCGGCAGCAATGTGGAGACGTTGTACCATATTCTCGACAGCCGGGCGGAAGCGCTGGAGTTTGTGATCCGCGAGGAGTCGGAAGTGACGGGCATTCCGCTGATGAATCTGAATCTCAAGAACAACCTGCTGATCGGATGCATCAACCGCGGCGGCAATATCAAGATCGCGCGTGGACAGGACTGCATCCAGCAGGGCGATACAGTGATCGTCCTGACGAGTCAGAAAGGTCTGCGGGATATCCGCGACATCCTGAGAAAGTAGGCGGCATAGATGAATTATTCGATTGTATTTTATATCATAGGCTGGATCCTGAATTTTGAGGCGGCTTTTATGGTGCTTCCGACGGTAGTGGCACTGATTTACCGTGAGTCAGAGGTATGGTGTTTTCTGGCAACGATGGCAGTATGCCTGATGGTTGGTATGCTTCTGGTACGCCGGAAACCGAAAAATCAGATCTTTTATGTGGCGGAGAGCTTTGTGGCGGTTTCTCTAAGCTGGGTTTTACTCAGTGTGATGGGAGCAGTGCCGTTTGTATTAAGCGGCTATATTCCAAATCCGATCGATGCCTTGTTTGAGACGGTATCGGGCTTTACGACGACCGGTGCAAGTATTCTGAGCAATGTGGAGCAGCTGCCGAAATGCTTATTATTCTGGCGAAGTTTTACGCACTGGATCGGCGGTATGGGCGTTCTGGTATTTCTTCTGAGTGTCCTGCCGATGGTGGGCGGTTCCCATATGAATTTGATGAAAGCGGAGAGCCCAGGACCGATCGTGAGTCGTCTCGTTCCGAAGGTTCAGATGACGGCGAAGCTGTTATACCAGATTTATCTGGGAATGACGATTCTTGAGGCTGTGATTCTGATTCTTGGGAAAATGCCGATTTTCGACGCGATCACGATCACGGTCGGAACAGCAGGTACGGGTGGTTTTGCAATCCGGAATGATAGTCTGGCGAGCTACACGGCATTTCAGAAAAATGTCGTGACGGTGTTTATGATTCTGTTCGGAGTGAACTTTAACTTTTACTTCTTTCTGCTGATGCGGAAGATGGGACAGGCCTTTAAAATGCAGGAGGTCCGGGCATATTTTCTAATCATTGCATCGGCGGTTGGCATCATTACAGTCAATACGGTAGCACTCTGCGGCAATGCACTGCAGGCATTCCAGGATGCGGCATTCCAGGTCGGTTCGATTATCACGACGACCGGTTATGCCACGGTGGATTTTGATAAATGGCCGCAGCTTTCAAGAACGATTATGGTACTTTTGATGTTTATCGGCGCCTGCGCGGGCAGTACCGGAGGCGGTATCAAGGTGTCGCGTGTTTTGATTCTGCTTAAATCGGTAAAAAAGGAGCTGAAACAGTACCTGCACCCGAGTGCAGTGGAGAAGATCAAAATGGATGGAAAGATCGTGGAGCATGAGGTTGTGCGCTCGACGAATGTGTTTATGGTTGCGTATGTGCTCATTTTTACGGTATCTGTTCTGCTGATTTCTCTGGATGAATACGATCTGGTGACGAATTTTACGGCGGTTACGGCTACGTTTAATAATATCGGACCGGGTCTGGCGCTGGTCGGACCGACCGGAAACTTTGGATTTTTCAGTAATTTCTCAAAAGTGGTTCTGATTTTTGATATGCTGGCAGGACGTCTGGAGATTTTCCCGGTACTTCTGCTGTTTTCAAGGGAAACCTGGAAGCGGTTCTAGGGAAGGAGAATGCGGATGGATATACTGTTCTTTTTAACGGGGTGTCTGGGACTGGCAGAGACAATTGATTTGTTCTGCGGCAAAGATTTCCTGATTTTATATCGGATTCGATCGATCCGAAGAAATATAACCTGAAAAAGGTGTATGCGGTTGAAAAATGGCTGTTTGCGATTGATACGCTGTCGCTGTTTGGCATGGCGTTTCATCTGGGCGGCGGTACGGGCGATCTGGTGCTGGCGGCAGTTGTGCTGGTGACACTGTTCGCACATGTGTATGTGTTTAAGAGCCGGAACTTCCGGGTGTAAGTAGATAAAAGTGGGCGTGATGTGTCTGGCATGCGCCCATTTTTGCTGCCATGATGCAGAGAAAATGGCTGGTGGCTTGTTTTGGGACAGATGCTTGAAACGGCTGACAGTGTGGCTTCCGGGGAAGTGGGACACACTTTGCGTTGACAGGCATATGATATAGTATCAATGAAAAATGAAAAGGAGATTATCATATGTGTTGGTCTTGGGGTAATGGTTGTGGACACTGCGGAGGATGCGGCGGCTGTGGAAATAATGGATGGGGCTGGAATAGCTGTGGAAATAACGGAAGAAATTCCTATCGGAGAGGTTTCAACGATGGTTATGCAATCGGCTATCGGGATGGCTATGATGCCGGAAGAGACAGCCAGTCTGGCTGCGGCTGCGGCACTAATGGCGGCTGTGGCTGCGGAAACTAGAGAGGGCGATTCAATTTGCACGAGGTGTGAACTGAGGGAAAGAAAGCCGGGCGGTGAGAGCTGCCCGGCTTTCTTCCCTTCAGTTATTAAGAACTCTAAGAATACGCTAAAAATCGGGGCAACAGGATTTGAACCTGCGACCTCTCGGCCCCCAGCCGAGCGCGCTACCAAGCTACGCCATACCCCGAAAATAAATCATAGCTGTACTTTGCCAAATGTTCAGCTGACATATACCGCCATTTGTTGAAATATCATATGCGTATCATTATATCAAAATTACATCAAAAATCAACTATGACTTCTAAATTTTCGCTGCCGGATGTTTGTTTTTTGATGTAATTTTGATGGTTGAGTGGAATTTTACGAATCAATGGAATGGATCAACAGAATGAAAATTCTCCCAATATTGACTCCAAATTTGAAAAATGGTATGATGAAAACGTGGATAATTAAAAGAAAAGGTCATAGCAGAGTCTTCGGCTGTGACCTTTTGTAGTAACCAACCCCAAGGAGAACATCATGATAAGTTTTGACCTTGACATGACCCTCTTAGACCACCGGACGGATCAGATCACACCGAGTGCGCTGGAGGCGATTGAAAAGCTACGCCCGAAGTACAAGATTGTGCTGGCAACGGGGCGCGATATGGATAATTATTACAGTACATCGTACCGGGACATCGTCCGTCCGGATGCGATTGTACATATGAACGGGACGAAGATCACAGTGGGAGATAAGCTGCTGTTTGAGCACATCTTTGATCCGGAACTCCTGCGCCGGGTGCTGAGTTTCTGCGATGAAAAGGGATTCGGAATCGGCATGACGGTGGGGGATGAAGATTACTATATCCATCCGGAGATCATTGCGGCTAATGATATCCGCTTCTGGGGAAGCTGCGGGCGGCAGTTCCAGAATCCGTGGAAGATGCTCACGATGCCGGTCCGGACACTGGCGTTTGTCGGCAGCCGTGAACAGGTGAAGGAGATGGAACGGGAATTTCCGACCCTGAAATTGCCGATGTTTGCGAGCGGACATGGCGCGGATGTGGTCGAGAAAGGCAATTCCAAGTCGGACGGACTCCGCAGGCTGGCGGTGTATTTTGGAGAAAAAGAAGATCTCTCCGATACAGTGGCATTTGGCGACAGCATGAATGATATTGAGGTTGTGCAGGAAGCCGGCATCGGCGTGGCGATGGGAAATGCAGTGGATGCGCTTAAAAAAGTAGCCGATTACGTGACGGCACCGATCGGGGAAGATGGAATTTATAAAGCGTGCGAACACCTTCATTTATTTTAAAGAAGTTATTTTCCTATTTTACCTGTTCCCATTTTCCTATATAAATGATATAATAGCTACCAAACGGTTATTGTCCACAGGTGAGTTTCTTTGAGTAGAAATTCCATGCAGTACAATAACAAGAAATGACTTAAAAGGCGCGTGCCTGCAAGCTTTGACTAAAAGGATGAACTGCGGCTGCAGAAATCGGCAGTGCGGCAGGGAACCGGACACGCACCGGGAAAAAGAGAGGATGTAACAGATGGAACATTTAATTACTCCGGCTGGTTATAAACCGGTATTGGATTTGAGAGAAACACAGGTTGCTATCAAGGAAATCAAGGACTTTTTTCAGAGAGAACTGGCAAAACAGCTCAATCTGACCCGTGTGTCCGCACCGCTTTTTGTACTGCCGGAATCTGGTCTGAACGATAACTTAAACGGCGTAGAGCGCCCGGTATCCTTTGGGATTCTGGAGCAGAAAGATCGGAAGGCTGAGATTGTACATTCTCTCGCCAAATGGAAACGTCAGGCATTAAAAGAGTACGGATTTCAGGAAGGTGAAGGCCTTTACACCGACATGAGCGCGATTCGTCGTGATGAGGATACAGACAACATCCATTCCATTTATGTGGATCAGTGGGACTGGGAGAAGATCATCAGTAAAAAAGATCGTACCCGTGAGACACTGGAATCCATTGTCCGTTCGGTTTACAAGGCACTGAAAGTGACCGAGGACTATATGGCATATGAATATGAGTACATTGGACGTTATCTTCCGGAAAATATCACATTTGTGACGACCCAGGAACTGGAAGATATGTATCCGGATTGCACACCGAAGGAGCGCGAGTATAAGATTGCGAAGCTGCATGGTGCGGTATTTATTGAGCAGATTGGTGACAAGATGAAATCCGGTGAGAAGCACGATGGTCGTGCTCCGGACTATGATGACTGGAAATTAAACGGCGATATTCTGGTATATTATCCAGTTCTGGATATCGGACTGGAGCTTTCTTCCATGGGTATCCGTGTTGATGAGGATTCCCTGAAAGAGCAGCTGGTAAAGGCGGGATGTGAGGAACGCGCGGAGCTGCCATTCCAGAAAGCAGTTCTGGAGGGAGAGCTTCCGTATACAGTCGGCGGCGGTATCGGTCAGTCCCGTATCTGTATGTTCTTTCTGCGGAAAGCACATATCGGAGAGGTGCAGGCGTCGATCTGGCCGGACGGTGTGCGCGCAGAGGCAGAGGCTCACAACATTCATCTGCTGTAAAAATAAAATTGATGAAAAGCTGCCCGGGAAAGTGATTTTCTGCGGCAGTTTTTTGTGTAATAAGAAATTCATTAGAATTCCCTATTACACAAAAAGGCACATTCTTTTTATGTAATGGGAAGCCCATAGAATGAGAGGATAGGATATTTATATGGCGGATCATATCTATGATTTAATTATTATCGGTGCGGGACCGGCGGGATATACGGCAGCGCTGCGTGCGGCGGCGATGGGGATGGATGCAGTCCTGATCGAGAAAAAAGCGCTGGGCGGCTCATGCGTCAATACCGGCTGTATTCCTGCCAAGGCGCTTCTGCAGGCGACGGCAGTCTATCGGGATATGTTGAAAGCATTCCGGTTTGGCATCGTGGCGGAGAAGGTCAGCTTTGACTGGCGGCAGATGCAGATTTATAAAAATGAGTCCGTGGAATCATTCCGCTCAATGATTCAGGGAATGTTAGAAAAAGCGGAGGTGGAGATGATTCACGGCGATGCGCGCCTGCATGCGGATAATGTGGTGCGTGTGACGACCTCCAAAGGCGCATTGACGCTGAAAGGAAAAAATGTGATTCTGGCAACCGGTTCCAGCCCTGTGATTCCGGATATCCCGGGAATTGATCTGCCGCAGGTTATGACAAGCCGTGATATTCTGCGGATGGATGACTGGAATTTTGACTGTCTGACGGTCATCGGCGGCGGTGTCATCGGTGTGGAGATCGCGACGATCTTCGCGGCGCTCGGTTCCCGCGTAACGCTTTTGGAGCAGGCAAACCGTCTGCTGGAGTCGATGGATCCGATGATTTCCGAGCAGATGGAAGCAAATCTGCGTTCTAAGGGTATTGAAGTCCACTGCAATGTACAGGTCATGGAGATCAAGGATCGCGGCAACGACACGGTGTCGGTCAATTACCGTTGTGAGCGTGGCTGGAAGGAAAGCCCGGCGGACCGCGTGCTGGTGGCAGTCGGCAGACGCCCGAATATGTCGAAGGTTCTGGCGGACGATTGTCAGGTACAGCTGGAAAATGGGCGTCCGCTCATCAAGGGAACTTACCGCACGACGCAGGAAAATGTCTATGCGATCGGCGATACCGTGGCGCGGAAACGTCTTGCCCATGTGGCAGCGTCCCATGCGGCTTATCTGGTCGAAAACCTGGCGGGACGCGGACACCGGATGCAGCTTTCGGTCGTGCCGAACGGTATGTATGTCGTGCTTCCGGTTGTGCCGACCTGTATTTATACGGAGCCGGAGATTGCGGCGGTTGGATTTACGGAAAATGACGCCCGCCTTTATAATATGAAGATCAAGTGCGGTGTGGCATATATGACGGAAAATGGAAAAGCGCTTTTAGCGAGAAACAGCCGCGGTTTTGTGCGCCTGATTTTTGAGGCGTATACCAACACGCTGATCGGGGCGCAGATCATGTGTGCGCGTGCGACGGACATGATCGGAGAGATGGCAACGGCGATCGCCAATGGTCTTACGGCATATCAGCTCTCGACGGCGATGCGCGCGCATCCGACGTACAGTGAGGCGATCACGGAGGCGATCAAAGATGCGTTGAAAAATGGATAATAGAGAAACAACAGGAGGCAGAAAAATGGGACGTGAGGTTCGGGAGAGAATTGAACAGCTTCGCGAGAAGATGGCGGAGCGTGGAATGGACGCATATCTGATTCCAACATCGGATTTCCACGGCTCGGAATACGTGAGCGGGTATTTCAAATGCCGGAAATATATGACAGGCTTTACCGGTTCGGCGGGAACGGCGGTCATTACGATGGAGGACGCAGGTCTCTGGACGGATGGCAGATATTTTGTGCAGGCGGCAGCAGAGCTTTCCGGCAGCGGGGTGGAACTTTACCGCTCCGGTCAGGAGGGCGTGCCGACGACGCTGGAATTTTTGAAAAAACATATGCCGGAACAGGGTGTTCTGGGTTTTGACGGCAGAGTGGTCGATACGGCAGAGGGCGAGCGCATCGCGAAAGCACTGTCCGGGAAAAAGGTACGCATTTCGGAGGGTGAGGATCTGGTTGGGAGTATCTGGGATGACCGCCCGGCGCTTCCGATGAACCCGGTCTGGATTCTGGAAGAGAAGTATGCGGGAAAACCGGCGGAGGAGAAGATTGCAGATCTGCGCGGGGAGATGAAAAAGCGTCAGGCGACGGTGCATCTGCTGACGAGTCTTGATGATATCGCGTGGCTTTTAAATATCCGGGGTGATGACATTGTACATACGCCGGTTGTATTGTCCTACTTGATTGTGACAAAACAGGAATTATTCCTCTTTATTCATGAGAAGACGCTGAACGAAGAAGTACGTGCCTATCTGCATGGACTGGGCGTTCGGATCATGCCATATGAGGCGGTATACCAGATTGCATCCGCATTCCGCTATGAGCGCGTTTTATTGGAAAAGTCGAAGATCAATTACCGTCTGTTCCGGTGCCTGGATGCGAGCGTGAAAGTGATCGAGGCGATGAATCCGACGGCAGCGGCCAAAGCAGTCAAAAATCCAGTGGAACAGGAAAATATGCGCCGTGTGCATGTGCAGGACGGTCTGGTATTGACCCGTTTCCTGCGCTGGGTGAAGGAACATGCAGGCGAAAAAGGACTGGACGAGTGGACCGCAGGGGAATATCTGGATAAGCTGCGCCTGGAGCAAAAAAACTGCCTGGATATGAGCTTTACGACGATCTCTGCGTGGGGACCGAACGCGGCGATGTGCCATTATACGGCGTCTGAGACAGAGAAGAGCAGTGTGCCGAATAAGGGGCTGTATCTGGTCGATTCCGGCGGACAGTATTATGAGGGAACGACGGATGTGACGCGTACCATCGCGGTCGGACCGATCACGCAGGAAGAAAAACGCTGCTGTACGCTGGTGGCGTGTTCGATGCTGCGTCTGCTGGATGCGAAGTTTATGTATGGCTGCCGCGGTATCAACCTGGACTATATTGCGCGCGAACTCCTGTGGAGAAACGGTCTGGATTTCAACCATGGAACAGGGCATGGTGTCGGCTATCTGGGATGTGTGCATGAGCGCCCGAATTCCATCCGATGGAGGCTGCTCACATCGCCTGCTGAAAATGCGGTTCTGGAGGAAGGCATGGTTACCTCCGATGAGCCGGGGCTTTATCTGGAAGGAAAATTTGGCATCCGGACGGAGAATCTGATGCTTTGTGTGAAAGATGTGAAGAATGAATTTGGTCAGTTCATGAAATTTGAAAACCTGACCTGGGTTCCGATCGATCTGGACACGATCGATGTATCGCTTATGGAAGCGCGCGACCGCGAGCTTTTGAACGCGTACCATAAGGGCGTGTATGAGAAGCTGTCTCCGTATATGATGGAGGAAGAGAAGATGTGGCTGGCAGAGGCGACGCGAGCAATTTAGAAGAGGAAAACAAGGAAGATACGGCAGTAAAACATTAAAAAAGCGGTTAAAAACCGGCATAGATAAAAGATGCCGGATATAAACTGTAAATGACCATGTAAAATAAATGCGAGGCTGCGTGTATGCGCTATCATTCGTTCGACCGTGTCCGAATCTGTGAGACAACTGGAATGCAGGACGGCTATCTGCGGATCGATGTGGTAAACAGTGAAAACAATTTTCCAATTAAGGGAGCAGAGGCTTCGATCAGCTATGGAGAATCAGGACAGACGCAGGAAGTGCTTAGAACCAATTTATCCGGGCAGACGGAGGAGATTGCGGTAGCGGCGCCTCCTGCGTTGCTTTCACTGGAAGAACAGAACCGGGAAAAGCCGTATGCGGATTATACGGTGGAAGTGCGGGCAGAGGGCTATGGGCCGGTGAAGGTAAAGGGAACGGAGGTGCTGGCGGGCGTGCTGGCAGTCCAGCCGATCCGGATGATTCCGCTTCCGGCTCAGACCGGAGCGGAGGAGAATATCCAGATTCCGGACCATACCTTATATGGTTCCTATCCGCCCAAGATTGCCGAGGATGAGGTAAAACCAGTGCAGGAGAGCGGAGAGATCGTGCTGAGCCGCGTGGTGGTGCCGCAGACGATCGTCGTGCATGACGGTGCACCGACCAATGCGTCCGCAAAAGATTACTATGTGGCATACCGGGATTATATCAAGAACGTGGCATCGAGCGAGATTTATGCGACCTGGCCGCGCAGCACAATCGTCGCTAATGTGCTGGCAATCATGTCGTTTACGTTGAACCGGGTGTATACGGAGTGGTATCGGAACCAGGGCTACGATTTTACGATTACATCCTCAACGGCATTCGATCACAAATGGATTTACGGGCGCGATATTTTTGAGCCGATCTCAGAGGTGGTGGATGACATTTTTGACAACTATCTGTCCCGCCCCGGTGTGAGGCAGCCGATTCTGACGCAGTACTGCGACGGGCGGCGGGTGTCCTGCCCGGGCTGGATGACCCAGTGGGGATCCTGCAGTCTGGGAGAACAGGGATACAGCGCGATCGAGATATTGCGGCGCTTCTATGGAAATAGTATTTACATCAACACTGCGGAACAGATATCAGGAATCCCGATCTCCTATCCGGGGGAACCGCTTAAGGTGGGGTCCAGCGGCGATAAGGTGCGGCAGCTGCAGCAGCAGCTTGATGCGGTGGCGACTGTGTATACAGCGATCCCGCGGGTTACGCCGGACGGGATCTACGGACCCGGAACGGAGGCATCCGTACGGGCGTTCCAGTCGGTGTTTGGACTTCCGCAGACGGGCGTGGTGGATTTTGCTACCTGGTACAAGATTTCTCATATCTATGTGGGGATCTCGCGGATTGCGGAGCTGAATTGAGTTGGAAATGGGATTTGCGGGAGAAGAATAACGAAAAGACATATGAATTCCTATAGGTGAAATATCTGTGAGCAGGATGCATACAGGAAACAGAGACAAAGAACATAAGAGGGGGTGGATTGGATGAAAGATACCAGACGGGAAGAGGGAGTCAGACAAACCGGGGAGACTGGCCGGGCAAATGCGATCACAGAGGGAGTGATCTGGAAACAGCTTCTGCTATTTTTCTTCCCGATTTTATTTGGAACTTTTTTTCAGCAGCTCTATAATACGGCAGATGCGGTGGTAGTAGGCCGTTTTGTCGGAAAGGAAGCGCTGGCGGCGGTCGGCGGAAGCACATCGATGCTTACGAACCTGCTGGTTGGCTTTTTTGTAGGACTTTCTTCGGGTGCGACAGTTATCATCGCCCAGTTTTACGGGGCGGGACGCGGTCAGCGGGTCAGCGAGGCAGTCCACACGGCGATTGCCTTTTCGCTGCTGTGCGGTATCCTCATGACGGTTGGCGGACTCCTTTTTTCCGACACGGCGCTTCGCCTGATGGGGACGCCGGAGGATATCATGGACAATGCAAGCGGGTATCTGCACATTTATTTTGTCGGAATCACGGCGAACCTCTTATATAATATGGGTGCCGGAATCCTGCGGGCAATCGGTGATTCCAAAAGACCGTTCTATTTCCTTGTGATCAGCTGTTTTACAAACATTGCGCTCGATCTGTTGTTTGTAGTAGGACTTCGGATGGGCGTGCGTGGCGCGGCGGTGGCGACGATTCTTTCCCAGGTGGTCAGTGCGTGTCTGGTATTGGGAACGCTGATGCGTGCGGATGGCTCGTACCGGTTTGAGATCCGGAAAACGCGGATCACACCGGTGATTCTGGTGCGGATCATCCGGATTGGGTTTCCGGCTGGACTCCAGTCGGTTATGTATTCCTTTTCCAACCTCGTGATCCAGAGCAGCGTCAATGCACTGGGAACAGACACGGTGGCGGCGTGGGCTGCATATGGAAAGATCGACAGCACTTACTGGATGATCATTAATGCGCTGGGGATCTCCATCACGACCTTTGTCGGACAAAATTACGGCGCGGGGCGGCTGGACCGTGTGAAACGCAGCGTGTACGTCTGCCTGGGAATTTCCTGTATTATCACGGTGGGGCTGAGCACGATCCTGTATCTGACGGGCGGCTATATTTATCTGTTGTTCACAACGGATGCGGAGGTAATCGCGATCGGCATGAAGATTCTTCACTTCCTGGTGCCGGCATTTGTGACATACCTCTGTATTGAGATTTATTCCGGCGCACTGCGCGGTGTGGGAGACTGCTGGATTCCGATGATTATGACGGCGCTGGGCGTGTGCGTCCTGCGGGTTGTCTGGATCCTGATCGCTGTTCCGATCCGCCCGGATATCCTGACAGTAGTATTCAGCTATCCGCTGACCTGGACGATCACAACGGTTCTCTTTAATATTTATTATTATTTTTTCAGTGCGCTGAAAAAATGGAATGTGCCGCTTTCGTGGAAGAAAAAGAGGCGGGAGCTTCATAACCTGTAAATAGTTATGCATGGTTTCGAAAATGATTGACAAAACGGGGTGGTACTGGATTTTTTTCAGAAAGTGTGATATTCTTATGTTACAAAAGATAGGTGACAGTGTTTCTTCCTGGATGGATGCCGCGCAAGCGGCAGATAAAACGGAGATTCGAAACAGAGGGCAGAGGCACTTGCCGCTGGTCAGAAAGAGAGGCAGAATTATGGGCTATGAACCAATGAATGAGTCCTGGCAGATGGCGGGGGAACGCCATGAGACACTGGGACAGTATGTGGCGAAGACATATTTATGGATGTTTGCAGGGCTTCTTGTGACATTTGGCATCGCATTAGCCGGATACGTGACGGGAGCGATTTTGTATGTATTTCAGGTTCCATATGCGACCCTCGCATTGACGGGACTGGAGCTTTTGACGGTGATCTGGCTGAGTGCCCGGATTCACAAGTTATCGGTGGGAGCGGCGAGAGGGCTGTTTCTATTCTATGCAGCTTTAAACGGCGTTGTTTTCTCGATGTATTTCCTGATCTTCGGTGTTGTGGAGATGGTGTTTGTATTTGCGGCGACCGCGCTGTTCTTCGGAATGATGGCGGGCGTCAGCCTGATCTTCAAGCTGGACTTGAGCGGAATCCGTCCATTGCTCGTTGGCGGACTGCTGTTTCTGATTCTCTTTGGTCTGCTTTCAATGTTTTTAAATCTAGGCAGCTTTGAGACAGTGCTCTGCTATGCCGGTATCGTGGTATTCTTAGGCTTTACCGCTTATGATACAACCAAGATCCGGGATAATTACCAGATTTTCTCCGCGGATCCGGAGCTGCTTCAGAAAGCATCGGTATTCTCAGCGCTGCAGCTGTATCTCGATTTTATCAACCTGTTTCTGTACATTATCCGCCTGATGAACCGGAATCGGAAATAGGAAAAAATCTTTCAGGAGAACAGAAGTTCCTTTGCAGGAATAAAGAAAAGTGGAATTTTGCGGAAAACTGAATATGCAAAAATGAAATGCCGGAACGGGGGAAAGCTTTGTTCCGGCATTATTGTGTTTTTCTGCTTGAAAATCCTGTTTTTGGCATGGACGGCTTCATTCTTTTAGCAGAAAGGGAAGCATTCTGTAATAAATTTGACAGATTTTATTTAAAGTTTCTCTATTGAAGTGGATGGGGAGTATCTGTTAAACTAGGTTATAATAGGAAATGTTCTGCTGTTGGTTACACAGTGTGTGGATGAACCATATTTGTTTCGCATATGCCCCCGCCGGATCAGGCGGGGAAATGTATATAAATGGTGAACAGACAACAGGTATAAAAGGATAATCAAGGAGGTTTTTTGGCATGAATCGGAATAGAATGAACAAAAAAAGGATGGGGCGCGCGCGTGTGCTTTCACGGGCAGCGGCTGGCATGCTGGCAGCAGCGCTGTGTTTTCAGCCGATGACAGCGCTGGCAGGACCGGCGGGAGATTCTTCTCTTACATCGTCATCCTCGAATGCGGGGCCGGGCGGCGGTTCGGGCAGCTCCAATTCGGGAAGTACAGGCAGCTCTGGCGGTTCGACTTCTGTTTCCAATGGGGGTGTGAGCGCGGTCACATCGGGGCTTGGCGTGTACCGGGTGACGGAGAATGAGGGGATCGGTGCGATTGCGCGCGGCGTGGATGTGTCTTACTGGCAGCAGAATGTAAATTGGAGCCAGGTGGCATCGGATAATGTACAGTTTGCGATGCTGGCAACCCGGTTCCGCGGTAATGTGGATCCGTTTTTCGCTATGAACGCGGCAAATGCGAGCCAGGCAGGGCTGCGACTGGGCGCGTACATTTATTCGTATGCGACTTCGGTCGAAATGGCGCAGCAGGAGGCGGATTTTGTCCTGAATCTTATCAAGGATTATCCTATCTCCTTTCCGGTTGTCTTTGATGCCGAGGATGCTAATACGCTGGGAACTCTGACGCAGTCTCAGGTCAGCGATGTGATCAACGCGTTCTGTAAGCGGATTCAGGATGCAGGATATTATCCGATGGTCTATGCAAATGAATACTGGATTGCCAATAAGATCGATATGTCGAAGATTTCGTATGATATATGGGTGGCAAAATACCAGCAGAAGTATACATATTCAAAGACCTCGATGTGGCAGGCGTCCAACACCGGTTCGGTCAAGGGCGTGAACGGCAATGTGGATATTGATTATCTGTATAAAGATTATACGCAGATCATTCCGGGCAATACCTGGCGGACGATCGCGGGGAACCGTTACTATTATCAGAACCATGTGATGCAGAAATCGGCGTGGATTAACGATGGTCAGAATTGGTACTATATGAATGCGGCGGGCAATCCGTCTAAAGGATGGCTGGAGCTTTCAGGCAAAAAGTATTATCTGGAGGCGGATGGTCATATGATTACCGGCTGGAAGACACTGGACGGCGGCTGGCGTTATTTTGATGCATCGGGCGAGCAGGCGACGGGCTGGCGTGCGGTTGATGGGAGCTGGTATTTCATGGCGGACAATGGTCTGATGCAGACCGGCTGGCTGGAGACGGGCGGCAAGAAATATTATCTGAACGCATCCGGCGCGATGCAGGCGGGCTGGCAGAACCTGGGCGGAAGCTGGTATTACTTTGACGGCTCCGGCGCCATGACGACGGGCTGGCAGGCAGTCGGCGGAAAGTGGTATTACATGAACGAGTCCGGCGTGATGCAGACCGGCTGGCTGGATCTTGGCGGTAAGAAATATTACCTGGATGCCAGCGGCGCGATGTACGCAGGTATTACGTTCGAGATGGATGGAAATACCTGGCAGGCAGCGGCAGACGGAAGCTGCACGGTAGTTCTGCCGGAGGAGAATGCGGCGGGAAATGGCGGTTCGACGGATGGACAGACTCCGACAACCGGAAGCCAGTCACCGGTGCAGCCGTCTGGTCCGGCAGGGGTATAATATAAATATGATTTGAACCAGTACCCAGATATTGGAGCTGATTCAGTTAAAAAAATGAAAAAGTAAACAAATTCGAACGGAAATAACTTGCTTTTTTGCCAACCTCATTATACAATGTTAAACAGGCAAAAAAAGGACTTGCTTATGGGATGGAGGAAAACAGCATAAGTAATCTGGCATAACATGACGTTTCAAACTGCTATATCAACTGTATGTGCAAGATAAGCTGCGGCTGTTCCGGTGCGGATTTGACGAAAGATGCGAGGCTCTTCTGGCTGCAAATTAGGAAGAGCCTCGGTATGCGTTATATCGGCAAAAGCGCAGAATCGGGATGGCGGGCACAGAAGTAGTGCGAAAGCGGGGCGTTTGTCAGCAGGAAACTGTGAAAGCAGTGGTTCGCAGGCAGGCAGCTGCGCTAAGACGCAGGCAGGGAAAGGTCGGAGAATGCAGATTCCGGATTTAGTACTGCATGGAAGCAGCGTGTTTTTACATATTGTATAATGATTATATAATCAGAACCGTCGGCGGAGTTGTAGTGCTAAAAAAGGGATGTCAGTGCGGCTGGCTGCCGGAATCATTTCCGGAAACAGGGATGAGGGCAGTGTTTGTCATCAGTCAGGCACCGGACAGCGCTTATGTGAGAATCGAATAACAAGTCAGTGGTACAGATGTTTATGTATGCATGGCTATTAAAGTCGGATTCGCATAGACGGAAGTGCATGCCATTTATGTATGCAGAGGAGATTGTACAATCCTCTGCTGCCGCAGCGTGTCAGATGGAGAATTCCCGGAGTGATGACAAGCTCTGGAAATTTTGCAAAAACACCTGCAAACACAGATAGGTGGGAAGTATCACGGATGGCGCCATGAAAGAAACATGGATGCTGTCAGGATATGATTCACGAAGAAAGAGGGACGTCCGTCAAAGCATGGAACGATCTAATTACGAGGTGACACATTTATGAAACAGAATATGAAAAGAATGCTGCTTGTACTTTGCATGGCAGTCTGCTTTTTCGCTCTGTCCGCCTGTGGTAGCGCTTCTGAAGAAGCGGTAGAGCCGATTTCTCCGGAGATCGAGCAGACCATGAGCGATGGCGCTAAGAGCTATCTGGAGCAGTTCGCCAGCTACAGTGACGAAGATCTGGCAGCACAGCTGAAACAGGCTGAGAAGCAGAAAAACACAGTCATTGAGTCTGCAATTTCTTCCTGGACCAGTTCTAAGGACGATTTAGGCAAGATGGGTGAGATTCAGAGCGTGACCGTAGAGCGCGCCGATGATGACAGCTACACAGCAGTTGTTCAGGCTTCCTTTGAGAAGAGAAACTTGACTTTCTCCCTGACCGCTGAGGAGAGCGTAAGCAGCTACGGCGGTACTTCTCTGGTACCGACTGAGTTATCCTTTGTTGTAAACTACAGCTTCGGTGAGAAGATGGAGAAGGCAGCATTAAATACCCTGATGGGTATGGGTACCGTATTCCTGGTACTGATCTTCATCAGCTTAATTATCAGCAGCTTCAAGAAGGTTAACGAGATTGAGGCAAATGTAAAGGCTAAAAAAGCAGGAGCAGAGGCACCGGCAGCAGCACCGGCACCTGTACAGACTGCAGCACCGGCAGCAGCGCCGGCACGTACCGCAGCACCAGCAGCAGGCAATGCGGCAAACGATGGAGAACTGGTAGCAGTTATCACTGCAGCGATCGCAGCAGCAACCGGCGTACCGGCAGACAGCGTAAATATCCGCTCCATTACACGTAAATAATCATCGATAAAATCTGGAGGAATTTAAAATGAAGAATTATACTATCACCGTAAATGGTACAGCATATCAGGTAACCGTAGAAGAAGGATTTGCAGGCGCAGCAGCACCGGCTCCAGCAGCAGCTCCAGCACCGGCAGCAGCTCCGGCTCCAGCAGCAGCACCGGCAGCAGGCGGCGTAACCATCACATCCCCGATGCCAGGTAAGATCCTTGGTATTAAGGCAGCAGCTGGCACAGCTGTAAAACGTGGTCAGGTTATCCTGCTTCTGGAAGCTATGAAGATGGAGAACGAGATCGTAGCTCCTCAGGACGGTACCGTTGCCAGTGTTAATGTTGCAGTAGGCGATATGGTAGAACCGGGCGCAGTTCTTGCTACATTAAACTAATCTAATTTTTATAAAACTGGCTGAAAAAATACGGGATATGTTATTCCGTTTGGAGGAATTAATATGGAATATATAACAACTACATTGTCCAATCTTCTTCAGCAGACAGCATTCTTAAACCTGACATTTGGAAACATCGTTATGATTTTCGTAGCGCTGATTTTCCTGTATCTGGCAATCGGAAAAGGATTCGAGCCGTTACTGCTTCTTCCTATTTCCTTTGGTATGCTGCTTGTAAATATCTATCCGGATATTATGAGATCGATTGAAGACTCATCGAACGGAGTTGGTGGACTTTTACATTACTTTTATTTACTGGATGAGTGGAGTATCTTACCATCCCTCATCTTCATGGGTGTCGGTGCGATGACAGACTTCGGTCCGCTGATCGCTAACCCGAAGAGCTTCCTGCTCGGTGCAGCTGCTCAGTTCGGTATCTACGGCGCTTACTTCATGGCTATCTTCATGGGATTCAACGATAAGGCTGCGGCTGCTATCTCCATCATCGGTGGTGCAGACGGCCCGACCTCTATCTTCCTGGCTGGTAAACTTGGTCAGACAGGTCTGATGGGACCGATTGCCGTAGCAGCTTACTCCTACATGGCTCTGGTTCCGATTATCCAGCCGCCGATCATGAAACTCCTTACCACCAAAGAGGAGAGAGAAATCCGTATGGAGCAGCTTCGTCCGGTATCCAAACTGGAGAAGATTCTGTTCCCGGTTGTTGTTACAATCGTTGTCTGCATGATTCTGCCGACAACTGCTCCGCTGGTTGGTATGCTTATGCTTGGTAACCTGTTCCGTGAGTCTGGTGTTGTTAAGCAGCTGACAGAGACTGCTTCCAACGCCCTGATGTACATCGTCGTTATCTTCCTGGGTACTTCCGTAGGTGCTACTACCAGTGCAGAGGCTTTCTTAAACCTGGATACCATCAAGATCGTAGTTCTGGGTCTGATTGCATTCGCTCTGGGTACTGCAGCAGGTGTTATCTTCGGTAAGATTATGTGCAAGGTAACTCATGGTAAGGTAAACCCGCTGATCGGTTCCGCAGGTGTATCTGCAGTTCCGATGGCAGCACGTGTATCCCAGAAGGTTGGTTCTGAGGCAGATCCGAGCAACTTCCTTCTGATGCACGCAATGGGACCGAACGTAGCTGGTGTTATCGGTACTGCCGTAGCAGCAGGTACATTCATGGCTATCTTTGGCGTGAAATAGGTTTATTCTGAATAATGTATTTATATAGTAGGGTGGGATTCTTCGGGATCCTGCCCTATTGTTATATGCAAACGTCGGTTGCTGTTCACAGGTAGGAATTTTCTGAACTGAAAATTCCGTACGATACAGTTCCGGCAGCAGATTTTGCCGATTTGGAATGCGTAGCATCGGCAAAATCCCGTTGCTGGGCACACGTGTGTGAACAGTAACAAACGTCGTTTTTTGTCGAATTTAATCGGTCGAAATAGTTTGCTTTTTGCTGGTGGAAGACGTAAAATGACAGTGAAGTAAGGAGGAATGGCACTAGAGAATAGAAAAGGAGAATGCATAGGATGGCGGATATGAGAGAAGAATTAGTTCAAAAGATTGAACGGGCAAGACAGCAGCTGAATCAAAATATTGACACAAAGGCAGCATATGACACAATTTATCACTACAGTGTGGAGCTTGACAAACTCTTAAATCAGTATATCGGGCTGGAGACGGAGACTGAAAGAGGGCTGGAGACGGCGCTATAAAATAAGAGTGGAAATAGAAACAAATATAGATAAGTACAGAAAACTCAGGTACATGTGTTCGGAAAAAGAACCGGTGCCTGAGTTTTCTGATTTTTTTCGATTTAGACCTTGCCATTTTGATGGGCATGTACTAAAATAAACATAACAAGTGGTAGAAAGTGGTGAAAAGTGGAACGAAATGGATTTTCGGGACACAAAAGTGGTACACATCGGATGACGGGTGATTGATATGTTCATGGGAGAATACAATCATACAATCGATGCGAAGGGACGTTTGATCGTTCCGTCGAAGTTCAGGGAACAGCTTGGAGACGAATTTGTGGTGACAAAGGGGTTGGATGGCTGTCTTTTTGTGTACGATAACACTGAGTGGAAAAAGTTCGAAGAGAAGTTACAGGCACTCCCACTTACCAATCAGAATGCCAGAAAATTCTCCCGTTTCTTTCTGGCAGGTGCCTCGGCGTGTGAGGTGGATCGTCAGGGACGAATCCTGCTTCCTTCGGTTCTGCGGGATTTTGCAGGACTCGAGAAGGAGGTTGTCCTGGTCGGCGTCGGAAGCCGGATCGAGATCTGGAACAAGGCGACCTGGGCGGAGAAGAATGTCTATGATGACATGGAAGAGATTGCAGAAAATATGGAAGGCCTTGGCATATGATATTTAATCACAAATCAGTATTATTAAATGAGACGGTTGACAGTCTCTGTGTAAAGCCCCAGGGTATCTATGTGGATGGGACACTGGGAGGCGGCGGTCACGCGAGCGAGGTAGCGGCACGGCTGGGAGACGGCGGACGCCTGATCGGGATTGATCAGGATGCGGACGCGATTGCGGCTGCGTCAGAACGTCTGGCTCCCTTTGGAGATAAGATAACCGTTGTGCGGAGCAATTATGAGCGGATTGCACAGGTGTTAGATGAGCTGGAGATTCCGCAGGTGGATGGAATTTATCTGGATCTGGGTGTTTCTTCTTTCCAGCTTGACACAGCGGAACGGGGATTTACCTATCGCGAGGACGATGCGCCGCTGGATATGCGGATGGATCAGAGAAATGAGCAGACCGCGAAGGACATCGTCAATACCTACAGTGAGATGGAACTGTACCGGATCATCCGGGACTACGGTGAGGATCGGTTTGCGAAGAATATTGCAAAACACATCGTACAGGCACGACAGAAAAAAGAGATTGAGACGACAGGCGAGCTGACGGAGATCATCCGGGCATCGATTCCGGCAAAGGTCCGGGCGACCGGCGGTCATCCGGCAAAGCGTACGTTTCAGGCGATCCGGATCGAGTTAAACCGGGAACTGGATGTGCTGGAAGATTCGATCGATACGATGATTGAGCGCCTGGCACCGGGCGGACGGCTTTCGATCATTACGTTCCATTCCCTGGAAGATAGAATCGTAAAGAACCGTTTCCGGACGAATGAAAATCCATGCATCTGCCCGCCGGATTTTCCGGTCTGTGTCTGTGGACGCAAAAGCCGCGGCCGGGTGATTACAAGAAAACCGATTCTTCCGACCGATCAGGAGATGGAAGAAAACCCGCGTTCCAAGAGCGCAAAGCTCCGGGTATTTGAAAAATCATAAACAAAAGCATAACTGCACCGCAGAACAGAGATCGTTTCAGGTGCGGGGGAGATAAAAGAGAGAAAAAGCGAAAGAGCAGGGAGGGAACGTTATGTCTGTCAGAAGGAGACAACATGTATCGGCCTCCACGTATGTGGACGGTAATACCGTGCGAAAAGTTCAGAGAACCGTGGAGATAAGACCAGAAAGAGATGAGAGAGAGGAGTACCGGCATAAACACGCCGTGCGCCGCAACCAGGAAAAGGCGCTTTACATGAACGGACCGTATGTGCTGGCGCTGACCATCGCTGCGCTGATCACGCTGGTTTTATGTATGAATTATCTGCATAAGCAGGCGTCGATCACGACCCGTATCAGCCACATTGAGGATCTGGAGTTGAAACTGGAGAACCTGAAGTCCGAGAATGATGCACTTCAGACCCGGATTGACACGTATGTGGATCTGGATCATGTATATAAAGTGGCGACCGAAGAGCTCGGCATGGTATATGCAAATAAGGATCAGATTCTTTTATATGACAAGACGGAAAGCGAGTATGTAAGACAGTATGAGGACATCCCAAAACACTAACGGCAGACAGACCTTTCGGAAATATATGCAGGAAAAGCTGGCAATTACCGTCCTGGTAATTATGCTGGCTTTGTTTGCATTGGTGCTGGTGCTTTATAATCTGGTAAAAAGTAAGGGCGAGTCGTACAATCAGATAGTCCTGAGCCATCAGGACTATGAGAGCCGCACGATTCCCTACAAGCGCGGCAATATTATCGACCGGAACGGGACGTATCTGGCGATTAGCGAGAAAGTTTACAATCTGGTCATCGATCCGAAGCAGATTCTGGATACGGAGGAGAACTACCAGTATCTCGATGCCACGCTGGACGCGCTGGTGGAGTGCTTCGGTTACAAGCGGGACGAGCTGCAGGCGATGATCGAGGAGAAAAAAGACAGCCAGTATGTGATCTATGCGAAACAGCTTCCAGCGGAAGACAAAGAGAAGTTTGAGACTTATGAGAAGGACAAGAACAAGGAATACCGGGCGCTGCCGACGGAGGAAGGCGGCAACCAGCGTATCACGGGCGTATGGTTCGAGGAAGAATATAAGAGAACGTATCCGTACAATGAGCTGGCATGCAATGTGGTTGGTTTTGCCCTCAAGGATGGCAATGCATCCGGCGGTGTTGAACAGTATTATAATGATATCCTGAACGGTGTGAGCGGTCGTGAGTATGGTTATTTAAACGGCGATTCGAACGTCGAGCGAACGGTAAAACCGGCGCAGAACGGAAGGACGCTGGAGTTGACGATCGACGTCAACATCCAGAAGATTGTCCAGAAATATCTGGATGAGTGGCAGGCGGGCATTGGAAGTAATCTGGCGGCGGCGATCGTCATGGATCCGAACAGCGGTGAGATCCTGGCGATGGATACGACGACCCGTTACAATCTGAATGATCCGTACAATTTAAGCACCTACTATACGGATGAGGAAATCCAGGCGATGGATGAAAAGACGAAGTCCGAGGCGTGGTATAAAATGTGGAGAAACTTCTGCGTGAGCGACTCCTATGAGCCGGGTTCTCCACAGAAAGCATTTACGGTAGCCGGGGCGATCGAGGAAGGCGCGATTTCCGGAAACGAGGTCTTTGAGTGCGGCGGAAAACTGCATTTCGGAGACTGGGATATCCGGTGTGTTGCCCGAGCCGGTCACGGACCGCTGACGATCACACAGGGATTGATGAAATCCTGCAACGTCGTTATGATGCGTATTGTATCACTGGAGGGAAAAGAGAAGTTTGTCCAGTATCAGAAGATTTTCGGATTTGGCGAGAAGACGGGCATCGACCTTCCGGGCGAGGCGTCAGGTCTGATTTATCAGGCATCCAATATGGATCCGGCTTCTCTGGCGACCAACGCATTTGGACAGAACTATAACTGTACGATGGTGCAGATGGCAGCCGGATATGCGTCCTTAATCAACGGCGGTTCCTATTATGAGCCGCATGTGGTAAAAGAGATTCTGAACGACGAAGGATCCGTTGTCAAATCCGTTTCCCCAAATCTGGTGCGAGAGACGGTTTCGGAATCGACCTCGAACTTCATTAATAATGCGCTTTACCAGACAGTATCAGGTGATGGCGGTACCGCGGGCGCGGCGGCAGTTGCCGGTTACGAAGTGGCTGGTAAGACAGGTACGGCGCAGAAGCAGCCGCGTGCGGAGAAGAATTATCTGGTTTCCTTTATCGGATATGCACCGGCATACAATCCGCAGGTACTCTGCTATGTGGTAGTAGATACCCCGCATCTGCCGGGCGAGCAGCAGGCACATTCGACTTTTGCCAGCGAGATTTTCAGCAAGATTATGGCGGAAGTCCTTCCATATAAGAATGTATTCCCGGCAGGCGGCGCGGCACAGGATCTCGAGACCAATCTTTCCAGCCAGGAAGAAGGCATTATAAGCGGCACAGCGACCGAGGATCCGAATGCAGCTGAAACACCGGCAGAGACGACTCCGGCTCCGGAGGGCGGCTGGGCGAACTACGATGAGGAATTTATCGATTCCGGAGACGAGTACAGCTATCCGGATACGATGGGAAATGTGCAGGATGAATCGGCGGCGGTTGGAAACGGTGAAACGGCGGAAACGGGCAGAGACACCGGAACAGCGGATAATGAGTAACTGTTCACAGGTAGGAATTTTCTGAACTGAAAAATCCGTACGATACAGTTCTGGCAGCAGATTTTGCCGATTTGGAATGCGTAGCATCGGCAAAATCCCGTTGCTGGGCACACGTGTGTGAACAGTAACGAAAATACAGAATAAAGAAACGGTTCGTATGATATACTGTAGCAATGAGATCAGACAGGAAGCAGTATGAATCGGAACCGGACGCATCACAGAGGAAGAACTGTCTTTTTGTGCGCCGCCATCTGCCTGTGCATGGCAGGATTGGCGGGGAGACTGTTCTTCCTCATGCTGTATAAAGCGGATTATTACAGCCAGATGGCGGAGGAGCTGCATCAGCGGGAGCGCAGTATCAAAGCGCCGCGCGGGCGGATCCTTGATCGGAACGGAACGGTGATCGCCGATAACCGGACTGTGTGTACCATCTCTGTGATTCATAATCAGGTAAAAGATACGGAGGCAGTTATCCGGGTTTTGAGCGAAGAACTGGGACTTCCGGAGGCAGAGGTGCGGAAAAAGACGGAAAAACGATCTTCCAGGGAGGTGATCAAGTCTAATGTGGAGAAAACGCGGGGCGATGCGATCCGGGCAATGCGCCTGGAGGGGGTCAAGGTGGATGAGGACTATAAACGATATTATCCATATGGACGTCTGGCATCGAAAGTGCTGGGGTTCACCGGGGGAGATAATCAGGGGATCATCGGTCTGGAAGTACAGTATGAGAAGTATTTAAAGGGCACGGATGGCAAGATCCTGACGCTCACGGACGCGGCGGGGATCGAGCTGGAAAATGAGGCGGAGGATCGCATCGAGCCGGAGGCAGGGCGGGATCTGCAGGCGAGTCTGGATGTCAATATCCAGATGTACGCGGAACAGGCGGCGTACCAGACGATGCAGAAAAAGAATGCGAACCGCGTCTCGATCATCGTGATGAACCCGAAGAACGGGGAAATCTATGCAATGGTAAATGCACCGGAGTTTTCATTGAATGAGCCGTTTGAGCTGGTGACAGATGGAAAAAACGAAGATTCAGAAACAGAAGAAGACATATCCTGGAAGAATGAAGTGCAGTCACACGCAGCATCAGCGCAAAATAAACAAGCTCTCCTCAATCAGATGTGGCGCAATCCCTGTTTAAATGATACATACGAACCGGGGTCTACATTCAAAATCGTGACTGCGCTGCGGGACTGGAGGCGGGCGTGGTCAACCTGACTGATCAGTTTTCCTGCCCAGGATTCCGGATCGTGGAAGATCGGAAGATTCGGTGTCACAAGGTGGGCGGACACGGCGGGGAGACGTTTTTACAGGGAATGATGAATTCCTGCAATCCTGTTCTGATCGATGTCGGACAGCGGCTGGGACCGGAGCGGTACTATCAGTATTTTAAGCAGTTTGGTCTGCTGGGAAAGACTGGGATTGATCTTCCGGGTGAGGCGGGGACGATCATGCACCAGCCGGATCAGATCGGACCGGTGGAGCTGGCGACCGTCTCTTTTGGGCAGTCGTTTCAGATCACGCCGATCCAGCTCATTACAACGGCATCCTCCCTGATCAACGGAGGCACGCGCATCACACCGCACATCGGGATCCGTGCCGTGCGGGCAGATGGTCAGGCAGTCCACGCGTTTTCCTATCCAAAAGGGGAGAGGATCTTATCGGAGCAGACGAGTGAGACGCTGCGTTATATTCTGGAACAGGTGGTGGCAGAGGGGAGTGGGAAAAACGCCCGGATCGAGGGCTACCGGATCGGCGGAAAGACGGCAACTTCGGAGAAACTTCCAAGAAGCCGGAAAAAATATATTTCCTCATTTTTAGGGTTTGCACCAGCGGACGATCCGCAGGTGATCGCGCTTATCGCCATCGATGAACCGGAAGGAATCTACTATGGCGGGACGATTGCCGCCCCGGTGATCCGCGATCTGTTTGAGGTCATTTTGCCGTATCTGGGGGTGGAGAAAAGAGGTTGATTATTCCCCTAAAAAGACGTATACTATTGAAGTGTATAATTTGAGGAACTATCTCTGTATACATAGGAAGATAAGTTAGAGGTGTGACATGGTAAATGAAACAATACTGGCGGTTATCATCGCATTTGTGGTCAGCGCAGTGCTGTGCCCGATCGTGATACCGTTTCTCCACAGGTTGAAATTCGGACAGCAGGTGCGCGATGATGGGCCGCAGACGCATCTGAAAAAACAGGGAACCCCGACGATGGGCGGTCTGGTAATTCTTTCCAGCATCATCATTACGTCTCTGCTCTATATCCGGGATTATCCGAAGATCATTCCGGTGCTGTTTATGACCGTTGGATTCGGCGTGGTTGGATTTCTGGACGATTACATCAAGATCGTGATGAAACGTTCGGAGGGCTTAAATCCGATCCAGAAGCTGATCGGACAGTTTGTGATCACAGGTATTTTTGCCTATTATATTGTAACCTCACCGGACATCGGAACAGGGATGCTGATTCCATTTACCGGCAAGTATTTACAGCTTCCGGTCTGGCTGTTTGTACCGGCACTGTTCTTCATCATTCTGGGAACTGACAATGGCGTGAACTTCACAGATGGTCTGGACGGCCTGTGCACCAGTGTGACGATTCTGGTAGCAACGTTCTTTACGATCGTGGCGATCGGGGAGAACAGCGGCATTAGCCCGATTACCGGCGCAGTAGTTGGAAGTCTTCTGGGCTTTCTTCTGTTCAATGTCTATCCGGCGCGTGTGTTTATGGGCGATACCGGTTCACTGGCACTCGGCGGTTTTGTCGCTTCCAGTGCCTTTATGATGCAGATGCCGATCTTTATCGCGATCGTGGGTCTGATTTATCTGGTGGAAGTATTATCTGTTATTATTCAGGTAACCTATTTTAAGAAGACGGGCGGAAAGCGCTTTTTCAAGATGGCGCCGATCCATCATCATTTCGAGCTCTGCGGATGGTCTGAGACCAGGGTCGTAGGCGTATTTTCGATTATTACGGCAATCCTTTGCCTTATAGCATACTTAGGATTATAGGAGGAAGATTATGAGTCAGAAAGTATTAGTAGCAGGAACAGGTATCAGCGGTATTGCAGCTGCAAAGCTCCTTCTCTCAAAAGGCGGAGAGGTAGTGCTTTACGATGGCAATGAAAAACTGGATCCAGAGGAGCTGAAAAAGAAATTTGACGAAGGCGCGACGATCACGTTCGTCCTCGGAGAGCTGAAAAAGACGGATTTGTTAGGCGTGGAGCTGGCAATTTTAAGCCCGGGCATCCCGACCGATGCACCGTTTGTAGAGATGATTCGTGAAACCGGTATTCCGATCTGGGGCGAGATGCAGCTTGCATATCACTGTGCCAAAGGACGTATGGCAGCCATTACCGGCACGAACGGAAAGACAACGACGACTTCCCTGACCGGCGAGATCATGAAGTCATTCTATGACAGCGTATTTGTAGTTGGAAATATCGGTGAGCCGTTTGCATTCCATGCATTGGAGACAACGGATGAGACCGTAACTGTTGCAGAGGTATCGAGCTTCATGCTGGAGACCATGACCGATTTCCACCCGAATGTAAGCGCTATTTTAAATATTACCCCGGATCATCTGGATCGTCATAAGACGATGGAATGCTACATCGAGACGAAAGAGAGCATTACCAAGAACCAGAAAGAGGGCGATGTCTGCGTCCTGAACTATGAGGATCCGGTACTGCGTGAATTTGGTGAGACTTTAAAAGACATCAAGGTGGTATATTTTTCCAGTCTGCGTACCCTGAAACAAGGTTTCTACCTGAAAGAGGATGAGATTGTATACAACGACGGCGAGAAAGAGACCGTGATTGTCAATATCCACGATCTGAAGTTACTTGGCCGTCATAACCATGAAAATGTTATGGCAGCGGTTGCTATCAGTATGAACATGGGCGTTCCGCTGGAGAAGATCCAGAAGGTGATCAAGGAATTCAAGGCAGTTGAACACCGCATTGAGTTCGTAACCGAGCGTTTCGGCGTCAAATACTACAACGATTCCAAGGGAACCAACCCGGATGCAGCGATGCAGGCGATCAAGGCGATGCCGGGACCGACCTTATTAATTGCAGGCGGATATGATAAGCATTCCGAGTTTGACGAGTGGATCGAGAGCTTTGGCGGAAAGGTACGCTATCTGGTGCTGATCGGCCAGACCCGCGACAAGATTGCCGAGTGTGCAAAACGCCACGGCTTCAATGATATCATGTACGCGGAAGATCTGCAGGAGGCTGTACAGGTATGTGCATCCTACGCAAATCCGGGCGATAACGTCCTGCTTTCACCGGCATGTGCAAGTTGGGGGCAGTTCAAGAACTTTGAAGAGCGCGGACGCAAATTCAAAGAGTTTGTGAGAAATTTGTAATACCAAGGTTCAAAGGTCGGAAATCCGACGCAAGATTGCTTGCAGGAGGAATTGTGACTTTTGAGAATTGCGGAGTGCAAAGCACGCAGCAATTCGGTATTGGAAGAATAAAGGTTACTGGGCACGTATGCGTGAACAGTAACGAATAAAGGCTTAATGTATTTAAGGGGGCTGTCGCAGCCGGCATTTGTCTGCGGCAGCCCTGATTTGAAGGAAAAACTGCCGTTTACAGGCAGAATTTCGAAACTGTAACAACAAAAAGCAGGGGAGTGGAAGTATGCCGGAACCGGGAAAAATTAAAAAGAAAAAACCACATCGGTTTTATGATTACAGTCTGCTGTTTACCATCATTTTCCTGACGGTATTCGGACTGATCATGATTTACAGCGCGAGCTCCTATAAGGCGCAGCTTGATTACGGCAATCCGGGATATTTTATGCTTCGTCAGGCGGGCATCGCGGGTGTCAGCTTTGTTGCGATGTATATCGTCTCCAAGATAGATTATCACTGGTTTGCGCGGTTTGCGATGCTGGGATATATCGTTTCATATGTGACGCTGCTTCTGACGCGTTTTACACCTCTGGGCGTGGCATCGCATGGTAAGAAGCGCTGGCTGCGCCTGGGACCGCTCCAGTTCCAGCCGACCGAGATTGTCAAGATTTCCCTGATTCTGCTTCTGGCGGTTCTGATTGCCAATCTGGGCGTGCGGATCAACCAGCTGCGGGCAGTCGGATTTATCGTGGCGCTGTCGGCGCCGCTGGCACTTTTAGTTACGGCGAACAACTTAAGTTCTGGTATCATCATCTGCGGCATCGTGTTTGTGATGCTGTTTGTGGCGTGCAAGATCAAATGGCCGTTTTTTCTCTGCATCGGAGGCGGCGTTGGACTTCTGGCGGTCGCCCCCTATATAGGGCATTTGCTGGTAAAGCTCCATATCCTGAAGGATTATCAGCTGGGACGAATCAATGTCTGGGTCAACCCGGTGCAGTATGCACGTTCCGGCGGTTATCAGGTGCTCCAGGGTCTGTACGCGATCGGTTCCGGCGGTCTGTTTGGAAAGGGACTGGGCGAGAGTCTCCAGAAGCTCGGTTTCGTGCCGGAGGCGCAGAATGATATGATTTTTTCGATTATCTGTGAGGAATTAGGTCTGTTTGGCGCGATTTCGGTCATTCTGATTTTCATGTTTATGATTTACCGCTTCATGGTAATTGCTGGAAATGCACCGGATCTGATGGGTGCGATGATCGTGATCGGCGTGATGGCACACATCGCGATTCAGGTTATCTTAAATATCGCGGTTGTTACGAATACGATCCCGAACACGGGTGTTACGCTGCCGTTTATCAGTTACGGAGGTACGTCCGTCATGTTCCTGATGCTGGAGATGGGGATGGTGTTAAGCGTCTCGAACCAGATTAAGCTGGAGCAGTAGGAATATTTGGCGGAGTTACATATTTACTTCGGGAAATATAGAAAATGAGAACCATTTTCTCTCGTTGGCATATAATAATACATAGATGCCGGTGGGAGGGGATTGTTTGGCTTTCATCGAGATTCACGGACCGTGCCGGATTCAGGGCGGACTCACGGTGCAGGGGTCGAAAAATGCAGTTTTGCCGATGATGGCGGCGTCAGTGTTAAACCGCGGAATTACCGTGCTTGAAAATGTCCCCAGAATACAGGATGTGTTCTGTATGATGGGGATTCTTGATTCTCTGGGATGCCGGTGTGCGTTGCACGGAAACCGTCTGGAAATCGATACTTCGAAGATGAATGGCTGGCGGATCGAGCAGAAAGCGATGGGGAAAATGCGCTCGTCCATTATGCTTTTGGGAGCGCTCCTGGGACGCTTTTGCGAGGCGGGTGTCTACAGCCCCGGCGGATGTATGATCGGAAAACGTCCAATCGACTGGCATTTGCGGGCACTCCGTGCGCTGGGCGCGGAAATACAGGAACCGGAGTCGGACGGCTTCCTGCATGCACAGACAACGGGACTTCGCGGGGCAGAGATTATTTTTCCGTTCCCGAGTGTCGGCGCGGTGGAAAATGCCCTGTTTGCCGCTGTGGCAGCGGTGGGGCGGACGGTTCTGCGGGGATGCGCGCGGGAACCGGAGATTGGACAGCTGTGCCATTTCCTAAATGGTATGGGGGCATCGATCCGGGGGATCGGGACGGATGCGCTGATCATAGAAGGCGGATTGCCGCTTCATGACAGCCGGTTTGTGATCGGCGGCGACCGGATCGTAGCCGGGACCTATCTTCTTGCCGCTGCGTCCTGTAGCGGTGAGGTGATCGTGGACGGCGTGCAGACACAGGAGCTGCGTGCATTGACCGGGGTGCTGGAGCATATGGGCGTTTCGCTTTATCAGGAACCGGAACTTATATATGTACACAGCGGACAGCGCCTGCGGGCGGTATCGGTGAAAACCGGACCGTATCCGGCGTTTCCGACCGATCTGCAGCCGTTTTTGATGGCGGCGCTGTCACGGGCAGATGGAACCAGTATGCTGCGGGAGACGGTATTTGAAAACCGGTTTGGCACAGCGGCGGAGCTTCAAAAAATGGGGGCGAACATCGAATGTAGCGGGAACATTGCCCGGATTGACGGAGTGGAAACCTTGCGGGGAGCTTTGGTGCGTGCCCGCGATCTGCGGGGCGGCGCAGCCCTGACGGTGGCAGCCCTGGGGGCGGACGGATGGACCAGAGTATCAGAATGTGAACATATTGAGCGGGGATATGAAGATATTTGCCGGGACTTGCGGGCATTAGGAGCAGAGATCCGGCGCCGGGAGGATGATGGAGATAGAGAAGATACAGATTGAAAAAAAGACAGAGGAAAAGGTATGGCGCCGCCGTGGAAAAAAACATATCTGGATCACGGCGGCAGCACTTCTTGTGGCAGCCGCGTTTTTTGTCGGTCTGTCGCTGCTTCAGATTAATACAATCCATGTCAGTGGAAACCGGCAATATACGGCAGAGCAGATAGAGGCGTCTATTTTCGATTCGCGGCTGAGCCGGAATCCGGTGTTCTGCTATATGCAGTACCGCTTCCGGCCGCACAAGTCAATTCCGTTCGTGCAGGATTACAAGCTGGTGTTCCGCAGCCCGTCGGACGTGGAGGTGATCGTCTACGAGAAGAGTGTGGTAGGTTACGTTTCCTACATGAACAGCCGGATGTATTTTGACAAGGACGGCATCATTGTGGAGAGCACAAGCGAGACATTGCCGGGTGTGCCGAAGATTGCCGGACTTTCCTTTGGACATATCGTGCTGCATCAGCCGCTGCCGGTCGAGGATATCAGCGTTTTCAACGAGATTCTGAACCTGACGCAGGTACTGTCGGTCAACGAGGTTGCGGTGGACGAGATCCGTTTTAATAAGGAAAAGGAGCGACGCTTCAAATCAGGAGCTTGAAGGTTGAGCTGGGAAGCAACAGTGAGATGAACGGGAAACTTTCGGAGCTGACGGATATTCTGCGGGATTATCCGGATCTGTCCGGAACCCTCTATCTGGACAGCTACGATGAATCGAATGCAAATCCGATGTACCGGTTTGATAAAAACTAGGAAGAATCGGCATAATCCGTTACTGGCACGTATGTGTGAACAGTAACATTGTGACTGGTTTATTGAAAATTTATAAAAGAAACGATTGATTTTTTGCTGAAAATCAAATATAGTATTAGGTAGGCTAGATTTAAAAGACCCTAATTTTAGTATAAAGATGATAAAACCGGAACAGATGGGAAAATGAAGGAGGAAGTATCTTGTTAGAGATAAAGATAAATGAAGCAGAGAACTCTGCCAGAATTATAGTAGTAGGTGTCGGCGGAGCGGTAACAACGCTGTCAACCGTATGATCGATGAAGATATTGCCGGTGTAGAATTTATCGGTATCAATACAGATAAGCAGGCACTGCAGTTCTGCAAGGCGTCCACAGCTATGCAGATTGGTGAGAAGCTGACCAAGGGACTTGGTGCAGGCGCAAAGCCGGAGATCGGTGAGAAAGCAGCTGAGGAAAGCCAGGAAGAGCTGGCACAGGCTCTCAAGGGTGCAGATATGGTATTCGTTACCGCAGGTATGGGCGGCGGTACCGGTACAGGTGCAGCTCCGGTTATTGCACGTATCGCAAAAGATATGGGCATCCTGACGGTCGGCGTTGTCACAAAGCCGTTCCGTTTCGAGGCAAAGACCCGTATGAGCAATGCGCTCAATGGTATCGAAAAACTGAAAGCAGCTGTCGATACTCTGATCGTTATCCCGAATGATAAACTTCTTGAGATCGTAGACCGCCGTACCACGATGCCGGATGCACTGAAGAAAGCAGATGAGGTTCTTCAGCAGGCAGTACAGGGTATTACCGACCTGATCAATGTTCCGGGTCTTATCAATCTTGACTTTGCAGATGTTCAGACCGTTATGGTGGACAAGGGTATCGCTCATATCGGTATCGGTCATGCGAAGGGTGATGACAAAGCACTTGAGGCTGTTAAGCAGGCTGTATCCAGCCCGCTGCTTGAGACAACCATCGAGGGTGCAAGCCACGTTATCATCAATATTTCCGGCGATATCAGCCTGATCGAGGCAAATGACGCAGCCAGCTATGTACAGGAGCTTGCAGGCGACGATGCCAATATCATCTTCGGTGCGATGTACGATGAGAATGCACAGGATGAGGCGACGATCACTGTTATTGCGACTGGACTGGATTCCCACGGTGTGAACACACCGGTCGCAAAAGCGATGACTGAGTTCAAGACTCCGTTCAAGGCAAAGACGACTGGCAATACATACGCTCAGCCGGCAGCACAGACTGCAGCGGCAGCGCAGCCGACCTACAAGGCACCGACCTTCCGTGCACCATCTGCAGCAGCACCGGCACAGCCAGTCGCTCCGAAGGAAGCACCGCAGTCGGCACCGGCACAGCCGTTCCGCCCGATGCGCCAGGAAACACAGATCAATATTCCGGATTTTCTGAGAAATAAGAAATAATATAAGAGTGAGAGATGAACTGCTCTTGCTTTAGCAAAAATACAAAATATATACAGAAGCAGTTGTTTTTGGAAGAGACACGCATTAGAAGTGAAAATTTCTGATGCGTGTTTTTTTGTGTAATAGGAAATTCCTTGGAATCCCCTATTACACAAAAAGGCACATTCTTTTTTATCGTCGATTCAGACCTTCGACTTATGTCGAATCTATTCAAATTTTACGTTTTTCCCCCGATTTTTGGCGATCAAAACAGGCGTTTTGCGCCCTCGGTTTGACAAATTTTGCGGAACTTTTTTCTTATAATATCCCGTGTCGGACAGAAAGGTGGGAAGAGACAGTGACCTATCGTGTGTATGCGGATGTCATCCTGCTGCAAAATCTGGCAGCGGATTTCCTGCTTCTGTCGGTGGTGAAGAATTGCCTGCGTCTGCCGGAACGCCGGTATGGGCGGTTGGCAGGGAGTCTTCTGGGAGCCGTGTATGCGTTAGGAATGGTGTTAGCTCCGGTTCCGCTGGGATATGCCGGGCGGATGCTCCTAAGCGCCACGATGAGCGTGCTGATGGCATGGACGGCATTTTCCATCCGTAGGAAGTCGGAGGCGGCAGAAGCCGCGATCGGGCTTTACATAGCATCTATGCTGGCGGCTGGCTGCATGGAACTGGTTCAGCCGCTTGGAATACGGGTGAATCTTCTGTTCTGGCTGTTTACCGCGGGGGGGAGTTTTCTGATTCCATCTGCGGTGTGGCGGTTTGGTATGCAACGGTGTATGAAGCTGGAACACCAGTACGCGGTAACGCTTTTTAACAAAGGCAGGGAGCGGCATGTGCAGGCGATTCTCGACACAGGCAACCATCTGACGATGCCGCTTTCGGGGCGTCCGGTGCAGGTGCTGGATGCGTGTGTGGCAGAGAGATTTTTTTCCTGGGAGGACGGTGTCCAATACATCCCATTTCGGAGTGTCGGAAAGGGCGGCGGCGTGATTCCGGCATATCAGGCGGAGCGGATGGAAGTGTCCGGTCAGGGCGGTATGCGGGTGATTGAGAAGCCGTGGATTGCCATTTCACAGGAGGCGCTGTCGCAGAAGGGCGAGTATCAGATGCTGCTCAATGAAAAATATTGGTTGTGAAGAAAAACAGCCGTTATGGTCTGAACCATAGCGAACAACATAAGGGGGAAAGCGTATGTTTATAAAAGTTTCAGTTCCAGGTCAGTTTCGTTTAAAAATGATGCCGTCGTTCCGGTCATTTCTGATGCACCGGGACGGGGAAGTTCATTATATCGGGGGAACCGATATCCTTCCGGCACCGTTTGACAGTGTGCGGGAGGCGGAGGTTTTAAGAAAATTTGGAACCAGTGAGGATAAAGAGGCGCGTTCGGCGCTGATCGAACACAACCTGCGCCTGGTGGTCTACATAGCAAGAAAGTTTGACAACACCAGCGTGGGCGTGGAAGATCTGATTTCGATCGGGACGATCGGTCTTATCAAGGCGATCAACACGTTTGACGTAGATAAAAATATTAAGCTGGCGACCTATGCATCCCGTTGTATTGAAAATGAGATTCTGATGTATCTCCGGAGAAATAATAAGACGAAGCTCGAGGTTTCGATTGATGAGCCGTTGAATGTGGACTGGGATGGAAATGAATTGCTTCTGTCGGATATTTTGGGAACGGATGAGGATATTATTTACCGGGATCTGGAGGATGAGACAGAGCGGAAACTGTTGAATGCGGCGATCGACCGCCTGAATCCGCGGGAACAGAAAATCGTGAAGCTGCGCTTTGGTCTGGGGAGAGAGCAGGAAGATGAAATGACCCAGAAGGAGGTTGCCGACCTTCTGGGTATCTCGCAGTCATACATATCGAGGCTGGAAAAGAAGATTATGAAACGCCTCAAAAAAGAAATTTCGCAGCAATGCGGTCTATATACCAGCCGATAAGTGCTGGAAGAAACAGACCGATCAGGATGTAAAACGGACCCATTTCATAGCGGAAGGAGACCGGGAAGTTGGAAAGCGTTTCCGGTATTTCCTTCAAAATGAAGCGGGCATAGGCAAAATCGATCAGCTTGAACAGCGTGAAATGAATCGCCATAATGTCAAAGGAATGGCGTCCTAAAAAGGCAAGGACCTTTGCCAGCGGTCTGATGCGCTCGGACAGGTCAGAGAGCGAAAGGACGAAGTAAATTCCAATGATGGAGATCGGATAAAATAAGACGCCCGGAATGTGCATGCTTGCCAGATCGATGAAAATGTGAAGCTTTGTGTTCGTCAGGTGCAGAAGCAGGGCGCTTATCAGGCAGCCGTACCAGACCGTATAGTGGCGGAAATTGGAGAAAAACTGCTGCATCAGCCAGGCGATGAGATAGACCGGAACAACGAGCAGCGCCGCCTGCAGATTGTAAGGGAGCGGGCAGCTTCTCATATTTAAGAAGACACCGGCAAGGCCAATCAGGATGCATGCAAATGCACATACAGGAAGCTTGACATTATCTTTCCGGGCGAAGCGGGCAGCTGCGCGTCCAAACCAGACGCATCCGGCAAAGAGTCCGGAGGACACCAGCCAGACCGGCAGAAACCAGAGGGCACCCTGAACCTGTTCCGGGGAGTTGAAGGAAAGACTGCTCATCCATGCCGTAAGCATTCTGGTATGGTTGTAAAGTTCCTGTCCCGCATAGAGCCTGTGCGTTACAAAAAAGTTGTGAAGCAGGACAAAAAACAGCGTGTAGAACATATACCTGGGCCATGCACCGGCGAGACGGGAGCCGAAGTAGAGAAACGGCGTATCCCCGTATTTCGTTTCATTATAAAAATAGCCTGTGATAAAGAAGAACAGTGCAGGTGGAACAGATAGACGAACGCACCGGCGAAATATCCGGTATGCCCCAGCACGATCGCAATAATGCCCCATCCCTTTACGATATCCCAGTAGAGGGAACGGGCTTTTTTTTGTGTGTTCATGAATGGATCTCCTTGTGGTTGAATTCTATTTTCTATAAATAATATTGATCGTAAAACCCCTGAAAATATATTTTACTATGGAACGGCAGAAAAGGCAAGAAATTGGAATGAGTGAAAACGGTTCTCATTTGTCCGGGTATAAATGAGCTTTGAATTGTCCATTCTAATGTATAGGTGACAAAACAAAAATCAAAACGATTCAACCGTTTGCGTTGATCGTCCATCATACGGAGGGAATGGAAATGCCGGTCTATAAAGTGGAAATCTGCGGGGTCAATACATCCAAGCTGCCTCTTTTAAGTAATGAGGAGAAAGAAGAACTGTTTCGCCGGATTCTAAAGGGCGATCGGGAGGCAAGAGAACAGTATATCAAGGGGAATCTGCGGCTGGTGCTCAGTGTAATACAGCGCTTTTCGGGTAGCCGGGAAAATGTGGACGATCTGTTCCAGATTGGCTGTATCGGCCTCATCAAGGCGATTGATAATTTTGATATTACCCAGAATGTCCGTTTTTCGACGTATGCGGTTCCGATGATCCTGGGGGAGGTGAAACGGTATTTGAGGGATAACAATTCAATCCGGGTCAGCCGGTCGCTCCGCGATACGGCATACAAAGCGATCTATACCCGTGAAAATCTGCTGAAAAAGCAGTCAAAGGAGCCGACACTCTGCGAGATTGCCAAAGAATTGGGAGTCAGCAAAGAGGAGATTGCGTATGCGCTCGATGCTATCCAGAGCCCGGTCAGCCTGTACGAACCGGTCTATACGGACGGCGGCGATCCGCTCTACGTGATGGATCAGCTCAGTGACAAGAAAAATTCAGAGGAACATTGGGTCGAGGATCTGTCGCTGGGGGAGGCGATGCAGCGCCTGCCGGACCGGGAACGCCGCATTATTGATATGCGCTTTTTTGAGGGAAAGACCCAGACAGAGGTTGCCGAAGAAATCCATATTTCGCAGGCGCAGGTGTCACGGCTGGAGAAGAGTGCGTTAAAAAGCATGAAGCATTATTTGAGCTGAATGTTGATAGGGATTGTGTTATAGGGATTGTGTGAGATTCTTCTGATTGATTGTTTGGCGGCTCTGTGTTAAAATATAGGAGATATAGTCTGCAAAAAGAATCTGAAAATCAAGCAGATGACTGTTATCTGACTGGGGTTGAGCGGAGTATTCCATCTGATATAGTGATAAAGGCAGCTTGGCGATGCGACACTCAGGCAGTCATGGACAGCAGACAGAGTAGAAAAGACAGGCGCAGGCGGATTGAGCCTCGCGCATGATAAAATGTACTCTCGGAGTCTTTTCTGCACTCGCTTTTGTGGCTGATTTTCCGCCAGCCGTACCCGAATTTCATCAACGTACGCACCGCGTACGCCTCAGAAATTTGGGCACAGCTGACAAAAAATCATCTCACAAAATCAAGCACAGAAAGATTCCGAGAGTACATTAAAAAGAGCCGGAGGAATTCAAATGGAGAAATTACGTAAGCTGATGAAAGAACATCAGGATAAAGCAGATAAAAAAGTGATGGGAGAGGTTCTGGAGCTGCTTCAGAGAGAGCCGGGACTGTTTGTTGTGACTGTCCATGCGACGAAAAACTTCTTCCTGGGTGCAGAGAACGGCAAGGCGGCTGCTTTCCTTTACACCAGCCGCGAGTATGCAGATGAGTTCGTGAAAGGGCTGGAGATGGTCGGTGTAGAGACGAAGGTACTGGAGATCCGCCCATTACAGCGTATTTCCTTTTTCAACGACCTCTACCGCAGCGGTTTTGAGGCAGTTGTGATCGACAAGGGACAGGAAAATCATATGTCCATGTCGCTGTTCAGCATCATCGAGAAACCAAAGGATACATCCGAGATCGTGATGAACCCGTCCCTGGTCCGTTCTGCAAATCAGTTCTATCAGGCACTGGTACAGCACCAGGCATTCCCACAGATGCAGGATCTGATGTGCAAAGAGCTTTACGGTGCGCGTCTGCTGGTTCCGGTTGCTGACCCGCAGAAGACGACGGCAGTACCGGTTCTGACCACCGGAAAGGGTGTACGCTATTACCCGGCATTTACGGATTTAGTAGAATTTGGCAAATTTGACCGTAAACATCAGTTTGGAGCAATGGAAGTCCGCTTCCGCGATCTGAAAAAATATCTGGATTACGTGAATGGAATCGTGGTAAATCCGTTTGGATTTGCACTCCGTCTGGACGGCGAGAAGCTGGATCGGATTGAGAAAGAGAATATGAAGCTGAAGGTTGTAAAATAAATGCTGCTGTGACCGTGACCGGTAATGAATAGATGTCAGCATAATAAACTGTGGTGAAAAGGCTGTCTCCCATCAGAATGTATCATATAGATGCATCTGCCGAGAGACAGCCTTTTTGATTATTCGGTTCTCCTGTTTTTTTCATATAAATGTAGTAATCCCTTCATCAACAGCGCCCCATCATACGTGATCGTATGCGAACAGAGCGGCAGGACAATCTTGGAGATGCCGCCGGTGGCGATGATGGAAGTTTTCTCTCCGAGTTCTTCCTCGATGCGATCCAGCATACCGTCGATCATCGCGGCATTGCCAAATATGACGCCGCTTCTCATGCAGTCTATGGTATTTTTGCCAATGACACGGCGCGGCGTATCGAGGCTGATGCGCGGCAGCTGGGCAGTGCTGGCGCTCATGCTGTCGAGGGAAACGCGAAGTCCCGGCAGGATCGCGCCGCCGACATAGCGTCCGTTTTTGTCGATGACAGACATGGTCGTAGCGGTTCCCATTTCGATGATGATGATTGGCGGTTCATGCTCTGCAAGGGCACCGACTGCGTTTACGATCATATCACTGCCGACGGATTTCGGGTTGTCCATCAGGATGTTTAAGCCGGTTTTCATGCCGGAACCGACCAGCATTGCGTTTAGTCCCGTTATTTTACGGATGGCGGCAAGAATCGTCCGGTTAAGCGGCGGAACGACCGAGGAGACGATCGCACCATCAAGCTGATCTGGGGCAATATGGTAAATTTCAAGAATACTTTTCAGCGCCACGGCATATTCCAGATTCGGTTTTCCGATGGTGGTCGTGATGCGTTCTACAAAATACGTTTTTTTTTGCGTCGATCACGCCGATAATAATGTTGGTGTTTCCAACGTCGATAGCTAGAATCATAAAATAACTCCTTTATATCTCCTGCATCTCTACAATAATCAACATCTCTTATAAAAAGTTGATTGTATAGTTATCGCAACGGTTTCATATGTTCAACTGTTACTATTTATTATATATCCACGTTAATAGTATGATTATATGTTTTTTAAAGAAAAGGATCAAGAAGAAGATGAAAAATGTTTTTAAGATCTGTTACCGATCGCGCGTGAGTGAACCGTAACTTGGACTTGCGTATTCGTTTAAAATAATATAGAATAAATACGTTTAGACAAAGTTAAAGAATGGTAGTAAGTTTGGAGGAAGATTTTTTTGGAAAATATAGCGGAGCAGATCAAAAAACGGCGTACATTCGCCATTATTTCCCACCCGGATGCTGGTAAGACAACCCTGACGGAGAAGTTTCTTCTCTACGGAGGCGCGATCAACCTGGCTGGTACGGTCAAGGGAAGAAAAGCGGCCAAGCACGCGGTTTCTGACTGGATGGAGATAGAGAAGGAGAGAGGTATTTCGGTTACCTCTTCCGTATTACAGTTTAATTATGAGGGATTTTGCATCAATATCCTGGATACACCAGGACATCAGGATTTCTCGGAGGATACCTACCGTACTCTGATGGCAGCCGATTCGGCGGTCATGGTCATCGATGGTTCTAAGGGTGTCGAGGCGCAGACGATCAAGCTTTTCAAGGTTTGCGTTATGCGCCACATCCCGATTTTTACCTTTATCAACAAGATGGACCGCGAGGCGCGCGATCCGTTTGAGTTGATGGATGAGATCGAGAGCGTGCTCGGCATCCGTACCTGCCCGGTCAACTGGCCGATCGGCTGCGGTAAGAATTTTAAGGGCGTGTATGACCGTGCCACAAAGAAGATCACAACCTTCACAGCAGCAATGGGCGGACAGAAGGAGGTCGCATCTCAGGAGTTCTCGTTAGAGGGCGATGAGGTTAACTCCATCATCGGTCCAGACTACCATCGGCAGCTGATGGATGATATCGAGCTTCTGGACGGCGCATGCGATGAGCTGGATATGGAGCGTGTCAGCCGCGGAAATTTATCCCCGGTATTCTTTGGTTCGGCGCTGACAAACTTTGGTGTAGAGACATTCCTGGAGCATTTCCTGAAAATGACAACCTCGCCGCTGCCGAGAAATACGACAACCGGCATGGTGGATCCGTTCTCTCCGAATTTCAGCGCGTTTGTCTTCAAGATTCAGGCAAATATGAACAAGGCGCACCGCGACCGTATCGCATTTATGCGTATCTGTTCCGGCAAATTTGAGGCAGGCATGGAAGTAACGCATGTGCAGGGCGGACGCAAGATCCGTCTCTCCCAGCCACAGCAGATGATGGCGCAGGATCGAAAGATCGTCGAGGAGGCATATGCGGGCGATATCATCGGTGTATTCGATCCGGGTATTTTCTCGATCGGTGATACACTCTGTACAGGTGAAAAGGTAGAATTTGAAGGCATTCCTACGTTCGCACCGGAACATTTTGCACGCGTGCGCCAGATGGACACGATGAAGCGCAAGCAGTTCATCAAGGGCATCAGCCAGATCGCTCAGGAAGGTGCGATCCAGATCTTCCAGGAGTTCAACACAGGTATGGAAGAGATCATCGTCGGCGTAGTCGGCGTCCTCCAGTTCGAGGTACTGACCTACCGTCTGGAAAATGAGTACAATGTAGAAGTCAAGCTGGAAAAACTTCCATACGAGTACATCCGCTGGGTAGAAAACGCTGACGAGATCGACGTTGCCAAGATTCAGGGAACTTCGGATATGAAGCGGATCAAAGACCTCAAAGACAATCCACTGCTTCTGTTTGTCAACAGCTGGAGTGTGGGAATGGTGGAAGAGCGGAATCCGAAGCTTAAGTTAAGCGAGTTTGGGCGTAACTAAAGCCATGCAGCGGAAAGCACCGTTTCAGCGAATGGAAAATTTATTTTTCAGGCGCTGAAAGGGGGATTTCTGCTATACGGCGCACCCGGACAGGGGTGTGAAACCGCAGGTTTTGCACCTCTGGGCATGGTAAAACAAGAGAGAGTCCCTATCGCACCTCTGGGCATGGTAAAACAAGAGAGAGTCCCTATCGCACCCCTGGGCATGGTAAAACAAGAGAGGGTTCCCATCGTCCCACTTGGGCATGGTGAAAATATAGAAAAAATCAGAAAAGGAGACATTTCATATGAGCAGAGTAGATGTAGTACGTGCAGCCATGGTAGAAGCCATGAAAGCAAAAGACAAAGCAAGAAAAGATTCCTTATCCATGCTGTTATCCGCACTGAAAAATGCGGAGATCGACAAGCGTTCTCCGCTGACTGAGGAAGAGGCGGACGCAGTTGTAAAGAAAGAGATCAAGCAGACGAAGGAGACTCTGGAACTGGCTCCGGCAGATCGTGCGGATATCCGCGAGGAGGCACAGGCACGTCTGGCAGTTTATCAGGAATTTGCACCGGAGGATCTGACCGAAGAGCAGATCGCAGAGGTGATCAAAAGTGTTCTGGCAGAGCTTGGCATTGAAAATCCGGCACCGTCTGACAAGGGCAAAATCATGAAAACCCTGATGCCGAAGGTAAAGGGCAAGGCAGACGGAAAGGTAGTGAACCAGGTACTGGCTGGAATTCTGTCCAAATAATAACCAAAGGAAAAGAACGAGGCGGAAGATTTATGTATAAAAAGAAAATCGAGCAGTATATCGAGGCGCACAAGCAGGAGATGTTAGATGACATATGCGCGCTGTGCAGCATCAACAGCGAGCGTTCGGCATACCAGGAGGGCGATCCGTTCGGCGAAGGTCCGAGCCGCGCACTGGCACAGGCACTCAAAATGGCGGAAGAGTATGGATTTTCCATCAACAATTACGATAATTATGTAGGAACCGCCGATTTAAATGACGGTGAGCACCAGCTAGATATTCTGGCACACCTGGATGTTGTCCCGGCAGGCGAGGGCTGGACTGTGACACAGCCGTTTGAACCGATTGTAAAAGACGGAAAGTTGTACGGACGCGGCACGGCGGATGACAAAGGACCGGCGGTAGCAGCTCTGTATGCGATGCGTGCGGTCAAAGAACTGGGAATCCCGGTGACAAAAAATGTCCGCCTGATTCTGGGAACAGATGAGGAGTGCGGCAGCAGCGATATTGAACATTATTATAAAGTGGAGAAGGAAGCGCCGATGACATTTTCCCCGGATGCTTCGTTCCCGGTTATCAATATCGAAAAAGGACGTTTCCCGGGGCATGTGACAGCTTCTTTTGAGGTATCGACGGAGAATGCGCGGATCCTGTCCATCGAGGCTGGCATCAAGATCAATGTTGTTCCGGGCAAGGCGCATGCGACAATTACAGGACTGACCGAGGAAGAGGTACGTCTGATGGCAGAGGGCGTGACGAAGGAGACCGGCGTACAGTTTGAGCTTCAGGCAGAGGAAGATGCGATCGTGATCACCGCAATCGGTGAGGGCGCACACGCCTCGACACCAGAGGAAGGCAAAAATGCGCTGGCATCCCTGCTTCTGCTTCTGGATCGCCTGCCATTTGCATCCTGCGGACAGACGAAGCTGATTCACAGCCTGACTGAGTGCTTCCCGTGGAATGATACCGAGGGCAAGGCGCTTGGCGTGGCGATGCAGGCAGAAGGATCCGGAGCGCTGTCTCTGGCATTCACAATGCTTACGATGACGGAGACACGGATGGAAGCGTACTTTGACGGACGTTTCCCGATCGGCGGCAATGATGACAACCTGTTGAAACCGGTGGAGGCAAAACTTGCGTCCCACGGCATGAAGTTAGAGTCCCCGCAGCTGCGAGAACCGCATTTTGTAGACGGCAATTCCGAGTTTGTCAGAACACTTCTGAATGCTTATGAGCTTTATACCGGCAACAAGGGCGAGTGCAACTATACCGGCGGCGGCACATATGTGCATGACCTGAAAAACGGCGTTGCATTTGGCGCGTCGATGCCGGGCGTGGACAACCGGATGCATGGGGCGGATGAATTTGCCTATGTGAGTGATCTGGTGGCAAGCGCGAAGATTTTTGCACAGGTGATTGCGGATTTGTGTAAGTAACAGAAAATTTCGTTTTTTCCGCCGTAAGAATTAAAGAAACCTTAATTGATTCGCCGCAGGTTCTATGTTAGACTGAAATCCACAACCGAGAGGTACTGTGCATGTTTGAAGACGGCTGCAGGAACTCCGGCGAGAGGGAAAGGAGAGAACGATTATGAAAAAATCATTCCATACAGTTAAAAAGGCAGGGATTCTGACGGCGGCAGCGGTTCTGGGAACAACGGCACTGGCGGGATGCGGCAGTAAGGCAGATACAACAGAGAGTGCAGCGGCAAGCGAGGCAGCAACTGAAGCGGCCGGAGAGGCAGAAGCATCGGATGCACAGCTTGTCATCGCAGGCGGAGACAGTGCCGGACTGATCGCGGCGGTTCAGGCGGCAGCCGAGGGCATGGATCCGTCGAAGATCCTGATTCTGGCACCGGGCGAAGAGCTGGCGGCAGATATGACGGAGATGGCACCGTATGTCAATGCAGCCGATACGGATGAGCAGTTCCAGGCGAATCTTACGGATGATTTTGAGATTTATCTGTCCGATATTATGACGGCAGGAAATAATACGAACAATTCGGATATGGCGGCATATGTATCGGAGAACAGCGAAGAGGCGAAAGACTGGCTTGCCGACACACTGGGAATGGAGTACGGCGATCTGACACAGGAGGCAGGTTCCTCGGTAGCCCGCAGTTTCCCGGCAAAAGAGGGAAATCTGAACGAGCTTGCACAGGAAGCGCTGCTTAAAAAAGTCGAAGAGCTGAAGATTCCGGTTGAATATAAGGCAGAATTAAAGAGTGTCGCTTACAATGAAGAAGGTGCCCTTGACCGCATCACTGTGACGGTGGACGGCAAGGATCAGGAGATTGACTGCCTGGCACTGGTAGCGACCGATGTTTCCCTGATTCCGGTTTTTGAGGAATCTCAGGTATACGAGGCAGATGGCAAGGCAGCAGCCCTGGTTGTCAGCAACAATGCGGAACAGCTAAACAAAGATAGCGGCGAGCTGATCAATGGTCTTTATGCAGCAGGTCCGATCCTGTCAGCGGCAGTAGACGGTGAAGGTGTGCTCTCCGGCAATGAGCTGACCGAGGCGGTTGTGTTTGGTTCGACTGCAGGAACAGAAGCAGCGGTTTATGTTTCGGATAACCAGTAAAAGCTAAAATGGTTCACATATAATGCCATTTCTAAAAAAGTAGATGATACAGACGAAATAAAATAGAAACCTTTAAGAAGAAGGTTCAAGCAAGAAGCGGGTAAAAGCGAAAAAACTTTTACCCGCTTTTGGTATTTTACAGAAAACAGCACGGAACTGATTTGCAAAAATAAAATTATTTTTATTGTGGAGACAATATATAAAAAAGTAAGTCAGAACCAACTCTGTATCACTGAATTATTATAACTTATTCGCAATTCGATATATTTGTTTATAATAATCTGGCTTTTTGATACTATGTAGTCAAACCTCATGAGGAACACGAGAAATAAAAAAACATTACATAAGGGGGTATTACATGGTGGAGAAAACTAAAAATGGGGCGGAGAAAAAAGAAACTCCGTTGTACGTGAAAATATTCATTGCATTGTTTGCAGGTATCGCGTTTGGTTACGTCTTAAATTTTATGGGCGGCGTGGAGAATGAGATCATTAACGGATATGTCCTTCCGTTCTTCCAGTTCATTGGAGATTTGTTTATCAAGTTGATCAAGATGATTGTCGTTCCGCTGGTGTTCTTCTGTATCATCGACGCGGCGCTCTCACTGGGTGATATCAAGAAACTTCGAAGCATCGGCGTTAAAACCATCATCTGGTTTTTAGCAACTGGCGGTATTTCAGCAACCATCGGTCTGATACTTGCCAATATTATCAAACCGGGACACGGCTTGCAGCTGGGAACGGCAGAGACAGCAATGGAGGTGAAAGAACTTCCGGGTATCTACCAGACACTGCTTGACTTAATCCCATCCAACCCATTCCAGGCACTGACAAGTGGCGAGATGATGCAGATTATCGTCTTCTCCCTGTTTCTTGGATTTGCCATCATCAGCATCGGCAAGGAAGCGCAGCCGTTATGTGACATCATCAGCCTTTGCTCACGGACGATGTTTAAGGTTATCGATATGATTCTTGGAATCATCCCTTACGGCGTATTCAGTTTGATGACTGTAGCACTTGCAAAATATGGCGTTGCCATCTTCGGACCGGTTCTGAAATTCATCTTAACTGACTATCTTGCCTGCATCACCATGAGTATTGTTGGATACAGCATTTTCCTTAGCGTGATTGGAAAGGTAAATCCGATGAAGTTCTGGCGCAAAGCGTTTGAACCTTGGATGATTGCATTTAGTACCTGTACTTCTTCAGCAGCTCTTCCGGTATCGATGGAAGTAGCACCGAAGAAGATGGGCGTTCCGAGAGATATTGCGAGTTTCGTACTTCCGCTTGGATGTACCGCTCAGATGAACGGAACGTGTGCATACTTTGGTATCGTTGTTCTCTTTGCCGCACAGCTGTACGGCGTAGAGTTAAGTATTCAGCAGCAGATTATGCTGGTTGTACAGGCAACCTTCTTAAGCGTTGGCTGTGCAGCAACTCCGCAGATTGGTCTGGTTATCAGCTTAACCCTGATGACGCAGATGGGACTTCCGCTGGATGCATACGCACTGGTAGCTGGAATCTATCGTATCATCGACCAGATTCATACCTCTACCAACTCCGTAGGCGACCTGGTAGCCTCTGTCTGTATCTCTGAAATGCAGGGTGAATTGAACCACGATGTTTTCAATCAGGTAGAACAGAAGAAAGCAGCGTAAGGCGGCTGGAAAGTAGTTAACAAATATGTGAATCAGTATATCATCCGGAAAATGGAAATAGGTAGATTAACCGAATGCTTTGAGCGAAGAATATTCCGGCTTAAGAGGCAGGAAATATTCAGATAAAACGGCACATGGGGCACCCGGCCCTGAGAAGAATCTGTTTTCCGGATTCAAATAAAAAAGAATACAACGCAGAAAATGCGAACCTTTTTGCAACGGCGCAAAAAATCAGAAAAATCAGATAAGAAAAGGAGATTTGAATTATGAGTGATAACAGAATTATCGAATGTATGGAACGTGCGCAGTATCTTCTTGGCAACCTGATGGCTGTTAAACCGGGCGAGGAAGTTTTGATTGTCGTTGACCCTCAAACCGACGAGAGAATGACCCAGGCGATGGCAGCAGCCGCTTTAAACTGCGGCGCTGAGTACGGCGTATACATGATGCCGATTCGTGGAAAAGATAAAGCAACCATTTTCCCGAAATCTCTGGAGCTTGGCATGGATGCCTGCGATGTATTTGTCGGCATGACAACTGCATCCGGTGCAGCTATCTACAATAACCATCTGAAAGAGCTCATCAACCAGAAGAAACTCCGTGAGGTTTCCATCTGCTTAAGAAGTATCGATAACTTCACACGAGGCGGCGCTCTGGCAGACTACGAAGCAGTTTACGCAGATGGCGAGAAGCTGCAGGCTATCTGGAGAGGTCATAAGATGGCTCACATCACCACACCGGCTGGTACCGACCTGTACATGGAAATGAATCAGATGGAGCCGATCATCGAATGTGGTATCGCGAGAAATCCGGGCGATGCAATGGCTTGGTCTGACGGCGAGGTTTCCTTAGGACCGGTGATCGACACAACCCATGGCAAACTGGTAATTGATGGACCTATCTGCTACTATGGATGCCCGACCACACCGGTTGAGTTAAGAATCGAACAAGGGCGTATCGTAGAGGTAGTTGGCGGCGATCCGAAGATTTGTAAAGAAATCCGCCGTCAGATCGCAGAAGTTAAAGATTCCGACAACATCGCAGAGATCGGACTTGGACTTAATCCGGCTTGTATGTTTAACGGAGACTTCGAGGAAGAGAAGAAAGCAAGAGGAACCTGCCACATCGCAATGGGCAACGGATTCTACTATGGACAGCCTGCACGTTCGACCGTACATATCGACATGGTACAGTACAATCCGACCGTTATCTTCGACGAGGGAACACCAGAAGAAGTTCTGATCGTAAAAGACGGCAAGGTTGTTTGTTTGGGCGACAAATAATATGGCTATATATTAAGAAATATCAAGAACGAATTGTCAATGAAAGACTGCATGAATTGCGGCTGCGATTTCCCCTTGAGCAGCCGCAATATAAAACATCAGGAATTTGTAAAAGCTTAGGAATTGAATAAACCTCCATATTAAAAATGGAAGCTGTGGACGCAGGTTAGCTGCCTTAGATGTGTAGAGCGCAGGCGTTCGCAGCTTCTTTTGAGTGCTGATTCACGCACCTGGAAGTTTTGTAAAATAAGCTGGATTCTGCCTGAAAACGGACGGAAAATACAGTTTATTTGTTTACAGATATAGAAATCTTATGATAAAATAATAACAATAAAAAATAACTGTTAGATATGGCGGTTATATTCGTTTATAGCAGATTTTAGCATAGAGATATGGGAAAGTGGATCAGCCATATTTAAGTGCAGAACCATGGCAGAATTCGTTACGGGTCATGGGTGCAAGAATCGTAACATCATTTAAGCAAAGCAGGATGGAAAATGGACAGGGGGAATTGACAAATGCTGAATGAAATGAAGTACGTGTATGAGGTTTACAAAGAAAAGAGTTTTTCCAAAGCGGCGAAGAAGCTTTTTATCAGCCAGCCAGCACTCAGCAACATGGTGCGGAAGGCAGAGAAAGAGATGGGAGCGCCGATTTTTGATCGCAGTACGATTCCGCTGACGGTGACGAAGGAGGGCGCGTATTACATCCGTACCGTTGAAAAGATTCTTTTTCTGGAACGGAATCTGGAACGGTATTTTCAAGATATTGCGGGGCTTCAGGGCGGCACGCTGGCGCTCGGCGGTGCATCTTATTTCTGCTCGTTTGTGTATCCGGATCTGATTGCCCGTTTTCAGACAAAATATCCGCAGGTTACGATTGACCTAACAGAAGGAAATACGCGGGAGCTGAAAGCAGGGTTGGAAAATGAGTCGCTGGATCTGGTGTTGGAGACGGCGATGGAGAAGGACGATACTTCGATCAAACGGTATTTATTCCGGAAGGAAAATCTGATTCTGGCAGTTCCGGAAAGTTTTCCGGTTAACCGGAAGCTGCAGCCATACCGACTGTCCAGGCAGGAGATTCTGTCCAAGTCCTTTTTAAAACCGGAGGTGGAGGCGGTTCCGTTAAAGGAATTTAAGGATGTGCCGTTTATCACGATGAAACCGGGCAATGATATGTATAAACGAGGCGCGAAAATATGCCGCAACAGCGGTTTTACGATGAAAACTGTGATGATGGTGGATCAGGTGCTGACTTCTTTAAATATCGTCTCCAACGGGGTTGGAGCGATGTTTGTGCGTTCTGATATTGTACAGTGGCGTCCGGAGGACCCGAGGCTGGTCTATTATAAGCTGGACGACCCGCTGTCTGAGCGGGAGATCACATTTTCGGTCAAGCGGGGGCGTTATGTGACGGCGGCGATGCGTGAGTTTATGCGTCTGGCAGGCATCCGGTCGGATGATCCGGACACCGATCCGGTTGCCGGGAGGCAAAAGGAGTAACGGCAATTTCCGAAGACAGGGACTGAATGCGGCGTAAATTCCGAAATGCGGTTGCAAAATCAGTTAATCGTGTAAATTTTATATAATTTTACGTCGATTTAGACTTTACCAGCAGTCTAAAGTATGATAGACTATAACAATGAGGGTAAATGAGTTGCCGATTAAAGGCGGAAGAATTTCTATTCTGGAGAATTCGCGGGATGCTATGAGAGACAGGAGCAAAGGTGGATTTTATGAAGGAGACAGAGGGGATTTATTTATCCAAGACGATGAGGAATAGGAGGAATGGCGGGCAGGAACATGGAAATCACAGTTGCGAAGACGGCTGGCTTCTGCTTTGGCGTGAAGCGGGCAGTCGAGAAGGTATATGATCAGATAGCGACGGGGAAGAAGCCGATCTATACCTACGGTCCCATCATCCACAATGAAGAGGTGGTGCGGGATCTGGAAGAGAAGGGCGTACAGGTCATCCATTCGAAGGAGGAACTGGAAGCCCTGAAAGAAGGCGTGGTCGTCATCCGTTCCCACGGCGTAGGCAGGGAGATCTATGAACTCTTGGAACGCCAGGGACTGGAGCTTGTGGACGCGACCTGTCCATTTGTCAAAAAGATCCACAAGATTGTCCGGGAACAGTGCGAAGCCGGACGCCGCGTGATTATCGTGGGAAATGAGCACCACCCGGAGGTCGAGGGTATCAAGGGCTGGGGAAATGAGTATACTCTGGCAGTCGAGTCACTGGAGGAATTTGAAAATCTGGCACTCAGACCGGATGAAAAGCTCTGTATCGTGGCGCAGACGACATTTAACTACAATAAATTTCAAGATTTAGTTGAAAAAATTTCAAAAACGTATTATGATATACTTGTTTTAAATACGATTTGCAATGCAACACAGGAGAGACAGGTTGAGGCGAGGCAGATAGCTTCACAGGTTGATGTTATGATTGTGATTGGAGGCAAGAACAGTTCTAACACACAAAAGTTGTATGAGATTTGCCGCAGGGAATGTAAACACACTTACTACATTCAGACACTGGAAGATTTCAAGCCTGAGATAACAGGTACTGTGCGCAGCGTAGGTATTACAGCCGGGGCATCGACCCCAAATCAAATTATCGAGGAGGTTCATACTAATGTCAGAATTAAGTTTTGAACAAATGTTTGAAGAATCATCATTCAAGAGATTACGTACAGGAGAGGCTGTTACCGGTCAGGTTATCGGTGTCAAGGAAGACGAAATCATTCTCAGCATCGCTGGAAGCAAATCCGAGGCATCATCACAAGAAGCGAATTCACCAATGAGCCGGGCGTAGATCTTAGAACCAAAGTTCAGGTCGGCGACGAACTGGAAGCAAAAGTTCTGAAAGTAAACGACGGAGAGGGCATGGCTGCTTTATCTTACAAGAGACTGGCTGCTGATAAGGGTCTGAAACGTCTGAAAGAAGCTTTCGAGAACAAGGAAGTTCTGAAAGAGAAAGTTACACAGGTTATGGAGAAAGGCCTCGTAGTAGAGGTTGAGGGAACCCGTGTATTCATTCCGGCAAGCATGGTTTCTGATACTTATGATAAAGACTTATCCAAGTACGCAGGTCAGGAGATTGAGTTCGTAGTTACCGAGTTCAATCCGAGCGGAAGAAGAAGCCGTATCATCGGCGACCGCAAGCAGATCCTGCTTGAGAAGAAAGCTGCTATGCAGAAAGAATTATTCGAGAAGATCGCTGTTGGTCAGACCGTAGAAGGTGTTGTTAAGAATGTAACTGATTTCGGTGCATTTATCGACCTTGGCGGCGCTGACGGTCTGCTTCACATCTCTGAGATGTCCTGGGGCAGAGTTGAGAACCCGAAGAAGGTTTTCAAAGTAGGCGATAAAGTAAAAGCTCTGATCAAAGATATCAACGGCGAGAAGATCGCTCTGAGCTTAAAGTTCCCGGAGAGCAATCCGTGGGCAAACGCAGCTGAGAAATATGCTGTAGGCAACGTAGTAGAAGGCAAGGTAGCACGTATGACTGATTTCGGCGCATTCGTTGAGCTGGAGCCAGGTGTAGATGCACTTCTTCACGTATCCCAGATTTCCAGAGAGCATGTTGACAAACCATCCGACGTACTGAGCGTAGGACAGGTTATCACTGCTAAGGTAGTTGATTTCAACGAGGCAGACCGCAAGATCAGCCTGAGCATGAAAGCTCTTGAGAATCAGGAAGTAGAAGAAAACTAATCAAACGGTTGACGCCAGTTTCTCATCGGACAGATAGTGCGTCAGTCGGAGGATGAAAGAATCATCAGGCTGTCACTTCCACAGGAAGAATGTGGAGGTGGCAGCCGTTTTTGCGATGGCGTGGGACATGGTATTCTTGATCGGAATGCAGATGGGTATTTCTGGGATTGGAAGAAAGAGCTGGCTGTTTCTGGTGCTGTAGAAAGCTATTTGGTGATTTTATCTCAGTTGAGAAGACTCCCGCCTCTTCAGGTAGTGAGTAATAGCAAATTTGTCTCAGTGGGAGTTGGGTCTCCAACTGAGATAAACGCTCCGCGAGGATGCGCAGTGATTCTGATAGGAATATGTCAGCTTTGCTGACCAGAATCACGCGCCAAGTCTCACGGATGTTCGACTTGAATAAGATAAAAATGAAAACAGGCAGTATGGCGTATGTGATGGAACATAGGTTGTACGGTCTGTTTTTTGCGTGATGAGGAGCGGGATACGGCGTGGTGAAGGGTTGTGGGAGCAGAAAGATGGATTGGAGTGAGTCATAAGGATATTTGGAAAAATATTGACAAAGAAGGTACACTGATATATAATTTAGATACAATATTATATAACATATAATATTAAACAAGAAAAAATATTATATTTTGAATTAGTGAATCTTAGGAGGGATAAGATGGTTTTTAATACAGGAGCTGCGCTTCTGGATGCGATCGTCCTTTCAGTTGTATCAAAATCTGCAGAAGGAACATATGGGTATAAGATCACGCAGGATGTCCGTCAGGCAATCGAAATATCGGAGTCTACGCTTTATCCGGTGTTGCGGCGGCTTCAGAAGGATGACTGCCTGGAAACATATGACCGGGCGATCGACGGCAGAAACCGACGGTATTACAAAATAACGGAGGCGGGACGGATTCAGCTGAATCTTTACCGGGGTGAGTGGAACGTGTATGCAGGAAAAATTTCAGAGATACTGAAAGAGGGATAAGGAGAGGCAGATCATGAAAAAAGAAGCATTTTTAGAGAGGCTGGAAGCGCTCTTGCAGGATATTCCGGAAGAAGAAAAACGGGATGCGATTGACTATTACCGCGATTATCTGGAGGAAGCGGGACCGGAGAAGGAAGAAGAGGTACTTGCAGAATTTCAGAGTCCGGAGCATATTGCCGAGGTAATCCGGATGGAGCTGCAGAGTGAATGGAGTGGCGGCGAATTTACAGACCGGGGGTACAATGACAGCCGGTTTGAAGAAAAGCGGACGACTTTATCCAGAAGCGGTGGGGCAGAACAGGGAGAACGAGAAAAAGAAGCAGGATTTCAGGCTGGAACCGAGGATGCCCCATTCCGGGAATTTCGGGATGAGGAAACGGGAGAAAATGCGGCATCCAATGAGAATCAAAGAAGCCGTCTGAGCGAGATGCTGCATTGCTTAAAAGAAAAAATAACCGGTTCCAAGATTGGAATGGTTGTGGTAGTTCTGGTAGTGCTTGCAGTTCTTCCATTTATCTTTTCGCTGGTAACGGGGACTGTGGGAAGTGTTTTTGGGCTGGCAGTCGCACTGGCAGCGATATTGGTGGTGCTGGGACTGATGACGGTGCTGGTGTTTGTTGGCGGAATTATGCTGTTTGTTCTGGGTACGGCGAGTCTGTTTGAACATTTTGCGATGGGACTGATGTTCATCGGATTGGGTATCGCGGCAGAGGGCAGCTGTCTGCTTCTGATATGCGGCTGTATCCTGTTTTACGGTGTATTTCTGCCGTGGGCAGTCAAGGGAATCATTCAGCTTTGCCGTCAGGCGGCAGGTTATCTGTCAGCCAGGGCGTAGGAGGATAGGAAAATGAAAAAATGGATGAAAAAAATGGCAATCATTGGCGCTGTCCTCTTTGTGGGTGGAATCGGTGTGACATCGATCGGGGCTGCCATTGGAGGCGCAGCTGCCGGACTGGATTTTCTGATCGATCAGGAAAAAAAATTTCAGGATAAATATAACTGGGGTGATTCGGAGGAGATATGGGATGATACGGAGCAGCTGCCGGATGAGATCGACGAGCCGGATGAGATGGAAGAGCAGCTGCCGGAAGAGATCGACGAGCTGGATGAGATGGAAGAGCAGCTGGACAGAGAAAAACAATGCGAATAGTTTTCCAGAAAATGGACATACTCTGAGTACACAAGGTGGAAAGGAGTATTTTTTATGGATGAAAATAAGGTGGATTTTGAGAAAATGACCCCGGCAGAGCGGCTGAAATATGAGGTGGCGGAAGAAATTGGACTGGCGGACAAGGTACGGCAGTATGGCTGGAGAAGCCTGACTGCCAAGGAGAGCGGGCGGATTGGCGGTCTGATGACGAAGAAAAGGCGGGAGATGAAACAGGATAAGAAAGGCTGATAGATATTTGCTTGAAAACACCAAAAGCCCTTGAAAATAAAGGAAAAATCCAATATTTTCAAGGGCTTTCAAATCTGCCGGCTGCGGGACTTGAACCCGCGAAGAAGCCTTTAATATCAATGCTTTTCAGGCATCGTGTTGCATTTCGTGTTGCATGATTTTACGTTTGCAACTTTTTGGAAATGTTCAAGGATCAGCTGACTCTGCTTTTCTGCCTCCAAATCAATGACATTCCGGTAGACGGATTTCATCACATTGTCAGAGGACCAACCGCCTCTCTGCATAATGTATTGATCCGGAACTCCGATCGCATGCATGATGGACGCGGAGTAATGCCGCAGGTCATGAAAGCGGAAGTGGGGGAGCTGGCAGAGATCCAGAACCCGTTCGAAGTCTCGCGTGAGCTGATCGGGGTTCAGGTTACACAGTGCCCCTTTTTTACCGCGTATATGTTTAAAAAAGAATTCTGGCATTTGTATAGTTCGATAGCTGCCGTAGGTTTTGGGTGACTTGGTTATCCACTCATTGTCCTCGCTACGCACGATGCTTTTGCTGACAGTTATGGTGTTCCCTTTAATATCACGGGAAGTCAAAGCACAGATTTCGCCACGGCGAAGCGGACCAAATGCAGCCAGAAGAATGGCTATTTCCAGATCGGTTCCAGCAGATTCAGCCAGGAGGCGCTGAATATCTGTGTCGTTCGGACAATATAGCTCCGGGTGCTTCCGGGCGGGAAGCTGTACGCGGATAGAAAGGTCGGGGGCAAACATATCGAGAGCCGCTGTCAGAAGCGCATAGGCATTTCGGACGGTCTTAGGGCTAAGCCTTTTCGATAAATCAGATATCCAGATCTGTACAATCTGGCTGTTCAATTCATTAAGGCGTGTGCTGCCGAAATCGCCCTGGAAGTGCGTCCGCAAGAGTCCTGCATAGCCGCGTAGGGTAGACGGGGAAAGGACGGCTGCTTTCATGTCCTTGTATCGCTGGACAGCGACACGAACGGATATATTTTCGGCGCGGTTCCTTTTCTTTGATAATTTCCATTCGTCTGCAAGCATCCGCGCCTCTTTCTTGGTCGGCGCGGTAAAGGACTTATAATGACGTTTACCATCCGGATCTGTGTAATCTAAAGCCAGAACACGAAAGTTCCCGGATGGGAGTGAATTTTTGCGTTTTGCCATAATGATATCATCCTCCTTGGTGGGTATAGGAAATACACCCCTTGCAGGGCACCCGGAAGAATGATATAATTCAAAGTGTTCAAGTTTGATTATATCTTCCGGGAGTGATCCTGTAAGAGAAAATCTATGTAAAGCCGTTCGGTGTTGGTAGCACCGGGCGGTTTTACATTTTATAGAGTATTATTCTCGAAAAAGAGGTCTGGAGCTGCGGAGCATCCTTGGTCGGTCAGATGGTTGTTTTTAACTCCTTTCTGTAATCAGATATTAAAATTAAGAATTCGTAAGTTGTCACACAGCATAATGTGATGTATCATAGTCTTATAAAGAGAGGGGGTCTTATTATGAGATATTGCATTTCAAAATATAGTATTTATATACTTTTGTTTTTTGTTGCATATCTATTACAGCGCCTTGTCTTTATTTCTCTGTTACATATGCCAAGAATTATATTTGCTGGAAAAATATATTTACATGAAGTCTTATTTTTGATTACATCGTTTATCTTTGTAAAGAAAAGCTTCAAGATTGAGCGGCTGGATTAAACGTCCAGCCCTATTTTTTATTTTCTTTTTTCTTTATTTTTAGTTTTTTTCTCGATTCTTCAATTTTGGCCTGAGTTTTTTGAAGTTTAATTTCATTTTCAGTAGCTATTGTTTTAAAATCCCTGATTTTATCAATTAATCCAGGTGAATCGATATCAACATTACCTTTAACAACATTAAATATGTCAAAGGAAAATTTTGCTTTAGCACCATTGATAAATAATGATAATGACGCCAATAAGATAAAGGCACCAGCGCACATGTAATAATTTCCACAGGACCAGGAGAGTTTATAGTAGCCTTAATGGAAAACTCATTTTTTTTAATAGGTACATTATATAATTCTGAATATATATCGGCACTTTCAAAAATAGAGTCGATAAAATTATACAAATCGACAGCAGCAATATTTTGAGTAGTGGTTACATCGAATATTGCATGCATTTCCTTCCCCTGGATATAACAGCTATATAGGGTTCGATTAATAAATCCCGAATAAGGATTGGCATTGACAATAGTACCATAAGAATAAATAATTGGTATGAGCATCGGATCTAATTCACGCCGTTCGAATGGTCTATTCGCGATCCATTTAACATTTCTACGTTTTAAATATGAAATTTCTCCATCAAAAAACATTACATCAATACGTTCCTGCTCAGAAGCTTTGTAGATATATGGTTCGCTGGTTATTTGACCAATAGCAATACGGTCACAGTTTGCGCCAGGAACCAGTACATAATCACCGATTTTCATATCATTTACAAAGCGCATAATTTGTGATGCAGTCGATCCCGGTTTAGAATCGTCAGGATATGATTTAATAATTTCATCTTTTAAATCATTGAGAGAACAGTATTTTATGGAATCAAGATCATTAATTTTATCCCAACCGATAGCAACATATTGACCAAAATAAAAATTTTCAAAATTGTCACCTCCGTTAGTTCTGATAAACCAATAATTTGTAGAAGGATTAATCACTGGAATTTCGCAATTAGTTAACATTTTTAAAGTTTCATCTTTTGAAAACATATAAACTCCCCCTTCGTAAATTTAAATGATTAATTTATGTTAAGTTAATTATATTTTCTCTATCACTGCTAAATATGGCTCAAACATAATCAAATATCCATCCAGCTCCGTATAGCATCCATACTTTTCGCGGTAACACTCCAGCGCCTCTTTCAGAAAATCCTCTGACACTTCCAGGCACTCTGCCAGTTCGTGTAGGTTGCGGCAGCGCTTCCGGTAGCCTTGGATGATGCCAGAGAGTCCGATGCGCTTATTGTAAGCCCACAGACGCGCCATGCGTTCCTGCTTTCGGTTTTCTACAGAATCTAAGTCAATGATCTGTCCGGCGGTGGTATGATGATGCCCCAGCTCCTCGGCCAGGACACAGGACTTCTCCACCGTTGTCATGCCCTGTCGGATGGCAATAGCTCTGTCACAGTACAGGCCTCTGATACGCTCACTGGTAAATGGATAATCATAAACCTCAACTCCATCTCTGCAGGCCTCTTCCAGTAAAGATTCATACGAGTTCATAAAATCCCCCCAGTACTAAATTATTCCAGCATAAAATACTGGCACCGATTCAGGTAGTACTTCTGTTCAAGCTGAAAGAGTGAAATTAGTTTTGCCACGGTTCCAGATTCACGGTATTCTTTTAAAGCTTCGAGGTATTCCGGCCGGTGTGTATCTTCAATAATCAGCGGAGAAATACCGTGACGCAGGCATTCCCGGAAAATGATAATGCGTCCGGTGCGTCCGTTTCCATCCTGAAATGGGTGGATGCTTTCATAGCGTGCATGAAACTTCGCCAGAATTTCCAGTGTGACGGTCTGAGAGTTATACCAGACAAGAAGTTCACTCATTGCTTCCGGCACTTTGCTGGGGAGCACGGTTTCATACATGCCGACGATATTAGGACGCTTCTTGTAATCTCCAATTGCGTAACCGTTGGCGCGATCTTCAAAGACGCCGCTTTTCAGTTCATAGTGGAATTGTTTGATTAGTTCCTGGCTTAGAGGTTGTTTGATGGTTTCCAGCATTTTATTAAATGCCAGGAAGTGACCGTTCATTTCCTCAACGTCCTTCGCACGATAATAATCATCGGATTTTGGAAGTGTGCCAGTATCGAAGAGGGAAGCGGTCTGTTCTTCTGTCAGGGTGCTGCCCTCGATTTTATTTGAGTTATATGCCATCAGTCGCTGGGTAAAACCGTAAACTCCGGAACGGTCGCGGCGCTTCCATTCAATCAGAAAGCGTTCCAGCAGGAACTGGATAAATTCAGCAGTAGTCATATATCTTTCCTTCCTGAAATGATTATTTCCTTTTATTTCGAACAAATTCAGCAAACTGGCGAATCTCGGCCAGCTCATCCTCTGTGTATTCTTCCCCTTCAAAATGGGCGGCTAAAGTGGTGGGTTGGTCATTAACTGCATCATCAGCTAAATAATCTAAAGTGCAATTAAAATAGTTGCAAAGTTTCTTTAATGTTGAAAGTTTTGCATTTTCTGATCCCTTTTTATAAAAGCCATCTATCGTTGTATAAGGAACACCAGATTCCCTAGCTAAGTCCGCTTTACTTATATTTCGTTCTTTCATTAAAATATCTAATTTATCTGTTAATCCCATATTGTGAGTACCTCCTCGTAATTTCATAATACTACGGAAGATATATTTTGTAAATAAAAAATTACCCTATAAAGTAAAAAAATTACTTTTTGGGGTTGACAAATACGATGCAGGGTAATATAGTTGTATTGTGATTACGATACAGGGTAATAAAGGAGGCGAAAACATTGTTTAATAACTTGAATGCGGAGATGGCAAGAAAGAAAATTTCTATCAAAGCATTAGCAGAAATTACGGGTATCAATTACGAGAGTCTAAAAAACAAAATGTCTGGTGCGACAGAATTCAAGAGAAACGAAATGATTCAGATTAAAAAAGAATTTCCAGAATGCTCTCTGGATTACCTGTTCGCAACAGAGGATGAGAAGGAGGTGTAAGAAAAGTGAATAGACCAAACGGTGTAAAAGAGGCCAAAGTGATTCAGGTAATTGAAACCAAGTCTGTAAGAGGACTTGGAACAGAAAAAGACCCAGCACGGGTTGTTACTCAGTACTGGGACTTAGATGGAAAGTTTCTGGCAGAGATGGATATGGAATTGTGTGCTCCATTGGTGGAACTTGAGGCCAAAGCAATAAAAGAGTCTACTTTGGAGTGTTAAGCAATTGCTCAGCTTTCAAATATGAGAGTTCTGAATTGATGAAGGAAACGGTTGCAGATATAAAAATTTTCAAATGCTCCAAATTATAGTCTTCATGTTTACGAACATAATGAGTTTCATCATTTCCGATCCAAGCAGATGCAGTTGCAAGTGTTTTTATTCGAGGGTTGTCGATGTAGGTGTTTATACACGGTGATAGAGCCATGTTTTTGATTTTTTCTTCATCATCAGGGTGAAATAAGATTCCATAATCTTTGATAAGAAATTCAAGAGCCTTTCGGTAACCTAATCCACATATTTCTGATAAGCCCATATTTTCAGCCTTTTCAGCTTGATGGTATATCTTAATGAAATTAGGTGAAAGTTTGGCGATATCTTCAGAAAATCCTTTTTCTATATCGGGATGAGGATACACAGCATCTGTGTAAGCAGTATATGTTTCTGGAGAATAAAGATCATTTGATACACGATATTCGATAAAAAAACATTTGCCGCAATTAGGGCAAAAGTATAGGGAATATGCATAGATATTATACTCATAGAAACCGTCAAGGCAACTATAATATGTAACTCGAGGTGCGTCAGCATATGCGATTCCACATCTGGGACAGCTATGTGGTGTTTCAACGTTAATATTAATGTTTTTCATTTGCGAATTTACACTAAAAGCATTAATGGTTGTTTTCATTGAATTCCTTCTTTCCTAATACTCAGCTTTGCAGGAGCTTGTATAGAGAGTATAGCACTAAATAGATTGGAAGAGCAATATGGTTTTCACGAATGCGTGAATACGGTTTTTCAGATGAAATCGACTCAGAGGTTATCGTCAAAAATGAGTGCATTTGAGTTTTGAGCATGGAAGATGGTCGCTGCAGGTGAGTCTTACAAAAGATTTTCAAATGCAGCAACCAGATGATATTAAAGAGGAGAAAGGAGAAGAAACAGGATGTTAGAAACAGTAATCAGAGCTATTCTAACGGAAAAAGTATTGACCTTAGCCGTGATAAACGTAGGTGCAATAGCACTGGCACTTAAAGAGCACTATTTTTGTGCGTGGGTAGTATGGGGACTGGCAGCTTTAATTTGCGTAGCAATGTAACATATTCCCTAAATATAGCCCTACATAAAGTGTTAAAAGCTTCATCAAGATTTTGCGAAGTTTGCTCGACAGGGAACATAGGGTTTCCATCCTGAGCTTCGAGCATATTGAGGTAAGCTAAATAGTATTTAGAATACATGGACTGAGATTCTGGTTCCATCAAATGGAGGTTGTCACTCATAAGATCCAGAATACAAGACCAGGTTTCGAAATTCAGTTCGCTTAGTCTCAGTTCAGACAGGAAACCGCGGCAATAAATTTTATAAAAAGGGATATAAAATTTATCTAATTGTTCACGAATGGTTTTGAGCTTTGATACATGACTATCTTTGATAGCCGTAAGATAAATCGTAATAAATGCACCTAAAGAGGTAATGACATTTCCAATAATTGTATATATAACAAGTTCCTCCTTTCCGTATACTCGGCGCTGCAACGCCTGTAAATACAGTATAGCACTGGGGAGACAGAGAAGACAATGATTACCTGTTTGCAACAGAGGACGAGAGGGGGTGAGAGAGATGCGTTTTATTGAGAACGAGATTCTGGAACGTATTGGCTTTGATTTTTATTGCGACATTGCAAATAACATTGTTAAAGCCAGAGCAGAAATGGGATGAACCCAGAAGAAGCTGGCAGAGCAGTCAGGAATCAAACCCCATCGGCTGGTGGGAATTGAAAACGTAAAGATCCGGATCGATTTGGATGATTTGGAAAAGCTGTCAAAGGTCTTAAACAGATCAGTGGACTGGCTTCTGGATGCGGAGTTGGAGGGTGGCGGAAAAGAATGCCTTTATGTGGTTTGGTCGGACTCTAGTCCGGGTCTTAAACTTTACCAGAGAGCTACCAGTAAGCGGATGGCGTTCATGATATATGACAAAAAAATCAAGGAGTGCCATGTTGCATACACCAGTGGGCGAGAAAGGCATTTTGTACAGCTTGTAGGGGTTCCAGTATCAACGGCAGAAATTCAGAAGAATTTCAAAAAGCGTGTGACGGATGATTTACCGATAGAACCAGATTGATTCGGGATGCTAATGCTCAGATGAGTTTGTAGGGGCGTATTCCGATGCAGAAGGGGAGGTGAGAGGGATGAAAAGAACTGCATTTAAGAAAAAGCCATCATGGAGCTATTGCACGGCGGATTGGATAAACGAAATTAAGATTCGAACCAGTTGGACAAATGAAAAACTTGCTGGTGAGCTGGGAGTATCGCTGTCAACGCTCCATAATATTAAATCTGCGCCGTGGAAGGTGTCTGGGGCGTATGTGCTGCGGCTTCTGGAGATTCGCAATAATGTGATTGCAAAATATGAAAATGAAAGAAAAGTCGTGTAAGACCTGCCGGAGTTGCTGGCGGTGTATGGAATCCGATCGGGAATACCCGTGCAAAGATTATAAGAAGAAAGCGAGGAAGCGTAATGAGAAGAGAACTGAAATGCATGGAACTGAGAAGTCAGAACCAGCGGATCATTGAGGTGCTGGGCGAGGAACTGAGTAGAGCACAGGCAGATCTGCAGTTTGCTTGGCGATTAGCCTTTACCGGTCTGGCGATTGCAGCGGTGGCGACCGGGGCGATGGTGGCGATTGCACAGGCGGCGGGGATGTTCTAAATGAGAGAAAGAGAAATGGAGTTTTGCCCGTTCAGAACTGTGATGGAGACATTTCCAGCCGTACTTGTTGGACAAGGGGACGTTACACGGACGAGATTTGAATTATGCTTAAAAGAAAAATGCCCAGCGTTCCGTGTGATGAGGGGGTTCGAGAGCTGTTTGAGGCTGGAGAAGCAGTAAAGGCTGTTTCTGGCAGCAGGGGAAGGAGGACAGGAGTATGTCGAAGAGAGCCGAAGAAATCCTCAGAGGTATGCCACGGGAAGATCTGAGAGTCAGAGAAGATTACCGTGATGATGGATTACGCGTCAAGCTTGCGACGCATTACCTTATAGGTTATCTGGGGAATGAAACACCGGAAAACAACAGAGCTGTTTACAGCGGAAAGGAGATTGCGGAATTGCTGGAAAGCGTCTGCAATGGCATTGAATAAGAAAGATGAGCAGGAGAACCAACGGAACCAACCGCGCCGGGGCGATGGTAAACGCCAGTCGGTACACCGGTTATGGGAAACCAAAGAAAAAGACCGCCAGCTTGGCAGAGCTGAACGGTCACATTAATAAAAATATTAACAGCTTGATTATATCAAGAGATACAGGAGGATGCAATGGTAAAAGCAACGTTTAAAGGTAAAAGGGAGCCGATGGAGCTGGAGGGGGACATGATCCTTGGTACCACGATCCAGTATGATGCAATCAGAGATTCAGGGGCGTTTATCATCGGTGATGTTAAATTTTCAATTCTTCCGGGAGCCCTGGCAAGAATGGCGGCGGCGCTTCTGAAAGCGTATTTTTCGGGAGAAGAGCTGGAGAAAGCGTATGCAGATTTCCATATGGCATTTCACACAGCTACGGAAGCAGCATGGGAGGAGGATTCCGATGAAGAAGAGACTGGCAAAGAAAATTGAGAAGATGCGCCGGAAGAAGATTCATGAGGCGCTGGAGATGGTGTTGGAGATCAATACCACACAGGTAAGAAGTCAGGAGCTTACTGGACGCAAGCCTACGGCGTTCTTTGCGTTTAATGGACACATTAATGGTTGCTTGGATATTCGTGTATATCCCGATGGGTGGTACCCTGGTTGCTATAAATATTGGACATTCAGTACCAATTATATTGGTTGTAGTACGGATAGACTTTTAGAAGAGCTTGCAAACAAGAAAAAGGAGTTACAGGATACTGGAAAGATGTGACTGCTGCGGCGCTGTTGGAGGAAGACAGAAGAATGTATAAAGGAATGATGTTTACGCCAGAAGCCGGAAAGACAGTGAACGATGCAGAGGCGTTCGAATACGCGAAGAATCATCTGGATGAACTGCCGCAGGAAGATAAAGAACTCTTTGTTGAGTTCTTCTTCTCTGGCAACTGGATTAAGGAGGAAGATCATGCTGAAACCATATAGTGAACTCAGAAAAGTGGACATATCTCGATATTGCATGGAACGAGAAGGAATTAAATATTTAAATTGGGCGAAGTGCATTGACATTCTGCGCGAATACGGAGCAGAAGAGGTTTATTTTGAACCAATTCCAAACCGCAAAACAGGCGGAAGCCTTTATTATACTGATCTTGAATTTGAAGATAAGAGCGGAATTAGAAATCGTTGCTACGAAACTCGCATCAGAGTTGTAATTGATGGCAAGGAATACATCATGCAGTCACCGGTCATGAACGGAAGCAATCCTGTAAAGGACAACAGCATGAATCAACAGCGTGTCTGGAATAGCATGACGCGTTCGTTTGTGAAGTGTGTGGCAATTCATACTGGACTTGGTTTTGATTTGTGGCTCAAAGAGGAACAGAAGCCATTTGACAATGTTATTCCCGGGGACGAGCCTTTAGCAAGCAAAGCGCAGATACAGACCCTTAAGAATTTAGGTAAAAAGCATAAGGTAGATATGGAGTATTGGCTTGCATCTAATAATCGTGCATGGGATAGTCTTACAGGAAATGAAGCAGGAACCATGCTGAATGCTTTGAAGGCAAAGTACGGAGATGATTAAATGTGGAGAGCAAAGGAACTTTAAAAGATGTGTCGATGGACTGGAAAACCGGTCGGATGCGGCTGACGTTTGAGCTGGAATCGGATGTATCGTCGTTGATTGACAAGATTAAGGACAAGCCCCTGCGGATCATTGCAAAGCAATGGCGGGAGAAGCGGAGCCTGGATGCGAATGCATATTACTGGGTGCTTCTCTCACGGCTGGCGGAGGCGGCAGACATTTCTAAGCCACGGGCACACAATCTGATGCTTCGCCGGTACGGTCAGAATCTCATGATTGCCGGTCAGATGGCGTATTTGGTTGTGCCGGACACGACCGAAGCGGAAGAGACGGCGCTGGAGGCGGAAACCTTCCACATCCGTCCAACTTCGCAGGTTAAGCAGGGCAAGGATGGGAAGGCATACCGCACATATACCGTGCTTGCCGGATCCAGTACCTACGATACAAAGGAAATGAGTGAGTTGATAAACGGGCTGGTAGCGGAATGCGAGGAGCAGGGGATTGAAACTCTGCCGCCGGAGGAGTTGGCTCGGATGATGGCAGAGTATGAAGAAAACCACAGGAAGAAAGAAACTGTACAGCGTACTGACGGATGATTTAAAACATTGTATCATTACCGGCAGCCAGGAGGTGGCAATCCATCATGTATTTAATGGAGCCAACCGGAGCAGATCGGAGGCATATGGCTTTATCGTTCCGCTCCGCCCGGACTGGCATAACATGACGCCGTACAGTGTCCATATGAACCAAGAGTTCGATGAGAGTCTGAAACGTCAGGCACAGGAGTATTATGAGGTCCACATCGGCAGCAGACAGCAGTTTATTGCCGAGTTTGGCAAGAGTTATTTATAACGGTACAACAGCCGCAGGGCTAGTACATAGTAACCCGTAGACAGCATCCTGGCACGCCTTACCGTGTTATATATTACCGAACCTTTACAGGATGCCATTGGTTTACCGGGAGGGAGACCGACCCTCCCGCTCCGGAAGGAGGAAGCAAGTTGGCAAAGAAATTAACGGAAATGGAAATCTTTACCAGTGCTTTATATAACGCGCTGGGAGTGGGACATAAGAATGCACAGACCCGCAGAGAACTTTGCAAGCGCCTCGGATGCAGCGATCGGATGCTCCGCAAGGGAATAGAGATTTTGCGGCTTGATTACGCGATTCTGAGCCGTGACGATGGCAAGGGCTATTACCTGCCGGAGACAACGGATGCGGGGCGGGCAGATGCCAAGCGCTGGTCTAAGCGGCAAGATCGCCGCGTGCAGGCAATCCGCGCAGCACAGGCGGGAGCACTTAAATTTGCGACGGGATGGAAAGAGCCGAAAGGCATATATGGACAAATTAGCATGTTCAGGGATGGAGGACAGCGGGATGGGGAAGGCACAGAGGGAAAAAGGAAAGCGCGGCGAGCGTGAACTTGCTGGCATCCTGCGGGACTATGGATATAATTGCCGCCGGGGTCAGCAGTATTGCGGGACTTCCGGCGATGCGGACGTGATTGGGCTGCCGGATGTACATATCGAAGTAAAACGAGTGGAAGACCTGAGACTTCGGAAAGCGCTGCAGCAGTCCTCAAGGGACGCCAGGGCGGGCGAGATTCCGGTGGTAATGCACCGGCGCAACCGTGAGCCGTGGCGGGTGTCCATGTACCTGCAGAACTTCCAACGGATGTATTCGGACGACATTTTCGACGAACTGAAAGCACGGATCCGCGGTGGAATCATTACTCTGCTGTTGGATACATGGATCTGCTATTACCGGGACTGGCAGGTGGGAAAGGAGATGGGCTTGGATGAGTGATAAGAAGTCTTTTGTCATGTATGAGAGCTGGGGCACTGCCATCGAAAAGATGAGCAACGAGCAGGCGGGCGAACTCATCAAGCGATCTATGCCTACCAGAAAGACCCGGATGCCGCTCCGAAAGACCCTGCATTGGCGTTCGTGTTTGAACTTATCAAGCAGCAGCTGGACGCAGACAGTCAGCGCTACAAAGAAGCATGTGCCGCCAGATCGGAAGCAGGGAAGAAAGGCGGAAGACCAAAAGCAAATGCTTCTGATAAAAAGCAAATGGTTTCTGAGGAAAGCAAAAAAAGCAAATGCTTTTCTGAAAAAGCAAAAAAAGCTGATAATGATAATGAGTATGATAATGATTTAAAAGAAAACACCCTAGAGGGTGTAAAAGAAAAGCGCTTCGCGCCTCCCACACTCCAAGAAGTAAAAGATTACTGCCTGAAAATGGGATACACGCACGTGGATGCAGAGCGTTTTATTGACTACTACACCAGTAACGGCTGGATGGTCGGCAAGAATCGCATGAAGGACTGGAAAGCAGCGGTTAGAAATTGGGACAGGAGAGAAAAGAATCCGCAGAGGCAGGATGGGGCCGCCGAAGTCGCCAAGAAGAACCGCTTTCACAACCTGGAAGAACATGGCTACGACTACGATGCGATGGTGTGGGGCATGGTGGGCGCAGCGGCGCAGGGCGAGGCTGGAAGCGCTGTGGAACCCGGTACGGGATGAAAGGATGATGAACAATGCAATCAGTGATTCGCTATCCAGGCAGTAAGGCGCGCTTGGCGGACTGGATCATCGGTCACTTCCCGGCTCATCGCAGCTATTTAGAGCCATTTTTAGGTTCTGGAGCGGTTCTCTTCCGGAAAACGCGGAGCCCGATTGAAACGATCAACGATCTGGATGGAGATGTAATCAACCTGTTTGAATGCATCCGGAAAGATCCGGAACGTCTCGCATGGATGATTTACTACACCCCATATGCGCGTATGCTGTACGAAGAAGAGGGCAAATTCACGGAAGCCTATGACCGGGCTGTAAGACTGTGTATAAGAGCCAATCAAGGATATGGATTCCGAACGGTCGGATCTCCGCCTGGTTGGAAGCGGGATGTTTGTGGCAGAGAAAAAGCGTATACGGCGCGTGATTGGAGCCGACTTCCGGATGTGATCATACAAGCGGCGGAACGACTGCGGGGAGTGCAGATAGAGTGTATGGATGCGGTTAAGCTGATCGAGCAATATAATCACAAAAACGTGCTGATTTACTGCGATCCGCCGTACATCCTTGGCAGCAGGACAGGCAAGCAGTACAAGCATGAGATGAGCGATACGGACCACGAGAACCTTCTGAGGGCGCTTTTGCAACACCAGGGACCGGCGATAATAAGCGGATATGATAATGAGCTGTATTCGGATATGCTGCAGAACTGGCACAGGGAAGAAAAGATAGAATATTGCCGTGCAAACAAGCAGCGGACGGAATGCCTCTGGATGAATTTTGAGCTGGAGGGGCAGATGAGGATGTTTTAGGCAGGGGTGAGAAAGGAGTAACGAACGATGATGAGCATGGAGGAACGCCGGGTAGCCATCAAGAAGCAGCTTCGGGGCGGCAAGAGAAATACTTCGGGAGCTTTCGGAAGCGATTGGCGAGGAACGGGAGAGAACCAGAGCTGCGGTAAAGAAAATGTGTGCTCTGGGCGAACTGATTCAGGAGGGCGATGGTGTGCGCGGTCAGAAAGCGGTCTACCTGCTGACGCGTGTAGGCGAGGAGGAAAACGACGAGGAACTGGACAAGCCAGATGATCGCCGGATGGTAGACGGCATCTGGGCGGATGAGCTGGAAAAGACCAGAAACCGGGTGCAGGTCGGGGATTCGCTCAAAGTGATGCTGCTTGCCGATGCGCGTACCAAAGGCGAGGTGCGAACCGTGCGCCGGACGGTTCGGGTAATCAGTAAGCACCGGTATCTGGTGCGGACATCCGACGGAAGCAGCAGTACATACGCGGAATTGGCGATGTATTACCGCGGGAAGATTCTGGATCGGCGGTAGAAATGTCGGTGTAGGCGGAAAGGAGAAGGAGAACTGCATGAGAACGCGTTATAAGACTTATGCGGATTATGGAATGTTGAAAAGCGATGAGGAGAAGACCCGGGAGCGCTGTATGAAAGCGTCTGCAGAGGAACGGCTTATTATTCTTCAATGCGCGATCTCTGCAGCTCCAGGGCTGGAAATAGCAATATATGATTCGATTACCAGTGGCTCCGGATATCGGACACTCCTGCGGATGGGGCGGCAGATACCGGCGGGCGAGGACGATTTCTACGCGTATCGCCGTAAAACGTTGGCAGAGATAAGCAGATATATGAGGCTGCTGGGGAGGTGGAAGGAATGATGGAGATAAAGATAACACCAAGAAAACCAGATGAAGTTGGTGGCTATCTCATGATGCCGCTAGTGGCAAACGTGCCAAATGGGCGCAAAGGCTGGAAGATAGTTAAGTGCCCGGAATGCGGGGCGGCGTGCTGGTATAGACCGGAGCAGGAGAAGGCAAGGGCGATAGCAGTATGCACGATGTGCGCCCTGAAACATGGATTTGGGAGGTAATAGAATGCGGTTGATAGCAAATAACGACGGAACGTGGAGTGCTCATGATGAGACTTATGATATCATTATCCGCTGCGGCACAAAAGAGGAAAATGAGCGGGTTATGGAGCTTCTGAAAAACGAGCCGATCTCCAAAAAAGACGTTTTGGAAATCATCAAAGAAACCGGAGGATGTGATTCGTCGGACAATTTCTCGAAAGGCTGGGATATGGCTTGCGATGCGATCACGAAGAAGGTATCGGAAAGGTTATAGCATGGATAGAAAGGAAACGACAAAATTTCTTGGCGAGTTGCTGGAACGGCAGTATTTAAGTGGGCTGGGAAAACATTGGGCGAAAGAGGTAAACATCGATCCGGGCTCAGCACGGACGCATCGCCGGATCGACTATATGTTATTCCAGCCAGCGGGACAGTGTAATATATCGGACATCGAAAAGGGAATCTTTATCTGTTACGAAATCAAGAGTTGCAAGGCAGATGTATATAGCGGGAATGGGTTGAATTTCATCGGAGAAAAGAATTACATAGTAACCACGATGCAGTGCTATAAAGACATTAAAGAGGATTATCTAAGCGGGGCACTTGACGCACATATCCGCAGTATCGATCCAGGATCGTCGACAGAATACGGAATCATAGTGGCTATTCCAAAAACGAGAATGCTCGAAGATGAATTTCAGAATCCGACACCGCTGGATGGGAACCTGGATAAATGGAAACTGGCGATCGCCATCAAGTGTTTTGGCGGTCGCCGGAAGCGGTCGATGGTTGAACTATTGTTTTGCATGTTAAGGAGTAGACGATAAGATGAACGAGAAAGAGCATGATAGAAAATGCTGGAACTGCTGGTATGACGAATTTTGCGACTGGCATCCGGCAGGCGATGAAGATGCGTGCGAAGAATTTGTACCGGAGGAGGGCAATAGAAAATGACTGTATCGAAGGAAATAGCTGAGAAAGCAGCTCGTTATGAAAAATTAGTGAATGAGGCAAATGAACTTTTCAAGGAACTTGACGAATGGGTCAACGAAAACGGCTTTGATGGCATTTACGCACATTCGTTTGGAGTTTCGAAGGAAGTGCATGGGGAAGAACAATCGGATGGTGAATGGTGTGATCAAATCATGATATATGATGATTCTGGAAACGGCACATATTATTATCCTATTGAGGGAAGCAATATGTATATGTACGTTAAATATTCGTTTTGAGAAAGGAAGCCAGTGATGAATTTATACAGGAGGAAGAAGAGTGAAGAATTCTGAAAACAATAAAACAACCAACTTTCTGACTGAACGATTGACGGAAGATGCAGGAAAAGCATTCGCCCCGGCGCGGTATAGTCTGAGAAGTGGAAACGATGCCATTGTAAATCCGTATAAAACATATGATCTGTTTTATGAGATTACATTTAGAGTAATTCAGAAGCTGGGAGTATATGAGAGCATTGGAACACCGGAGGAGTGCCTGGAAGCAATGCAGACAGCTAGAGCGTGTCAGGTACAGTATCTTGATAACATAAAAGAGCCACTGGAACCATTGAAGATAAGTAGTGCATTGAAAAGCGAGCTGCTTAAGCTACAGCTCAGAAAAGCGGAAAAACCGGAAGATATTAGCATACTGGACTATACGATTATTGCAGCTTTAAAAGAGGCGTTAGAAAAAAGAATGCCAGAGGAGAACGAGGGCGATGATTAACGGAGAATTGATAGTAGATAACTTTGCTGGGGGCGGCGGGGCAAGCACCGGCATCGAAGAAGCGACAGGGTACTGTGTAGATATCGCGATCAACCATGATCCAGAGGCGATCAAGATGCATAAGGCAAACCACCCGTACACGAAGCATTACTGCGAGGATGTGTGGCAGGTAGATCCGGTCAAAGTATGTGGCGGGCATCCGGTGGCGCTGGCGTGGTTTTCTCCAGATTGTAAGCATTTCAGCAAAGCAAAGGGCGGGAAGCCAAAGGACAAGTTTATTCGCGGTCTGGCGTGGGTTGCTGCCGCTGGGCAGGACTGGTACGTCCACGCGTGATAATGTTGGAGAATGTCGAAGAGTTTAAGACGTGGGGACCGCTGGGGCGTCGGAAGCATCCGATCAAGGCAAAGCAGGGAAAAACGTTTCATAAATTTATCCAGCAGCTTACTGATTTGGGATACGAAGTGCAGTTCCGGGAGCTGGTGGCGGCAGATTATGGAGCTCCTACCATGCGGAAGCGGTTCTTTCTGATTGCGCGATGCGATGGCAAGCCGATCGCATGGGCGCGACGTACCCACGGACCGGCAGACAGCCCGGAGGTAAAAGCTGGCTTGCTGAAACCTTATGTGGGGGCGTATACACAGCTGGATTTTTCACTCCCGTGTCCGAGCATCTTCGATAGCACCGAAGAAATTAAAGAAAAGTACGGAATCCGGGCGGTGCGTCCGCTGGCGAAGAAGACAATGGATCGCATTGCCCGTGGAATCAAGAAATTCATTCTGGATAACCCGGAGCCGTTCTTGATCCAGTGCAATCACGGCGGCGAACGTAAACCGGGGGATATCCGGCAGCCAATGCCGACAATTACCGGAAAGCATGGTTTTGGAGTAGTGGCACCGATACTGATTCAGTACCATTCGGAAACGACGCAAAATGAAACGCGTGGTCAAGGAATAGAAGATCCGCTTATGACGGTAGATGGTTCGAACAGATACGGTCTTGTTACATCGTTTATCAGCAAATTCTATAAGAGCGGTATCGGACAAGATATAAGGGAGCCATTACATACAGTGACGACCTCCCCGGGGCATTTTGGAGAGGTGCGGGCGTTTTTGACGAAGTATTACGGTGTCGGTACTGGGCAGGACATAAAAGCGCCGCTTGATACTATCACAGCGCAGGATCGTTTCGGGCTGGTAACCATATATGGCACTGAATATCAGATTGTGGATATCGGACTGCGGATGCTGGAACCGAAAGAGCTGTACGGTTGCCAGGGATTCCCGGACGACTACATCATCGACCGGGATTGCGACGGGAAGCCTTATCCGAGAGCGGAGCAGGTGCGACGCTGTGGAAATGCTGTGTGTCCGCCGATACCTATGGCACTGGTGCGGGCGAATCTGAAAGAGTTATGCGTTGCGAAGCGGCTGCCGAACTGCCGGGCGGATCGTCTGGGCGAGGATGCGGGCGGGCAGTTAAGGTTCGCGTAGATTTGAGGGAAGCGTTTTCTGCGCGAAGCGGGCGCTTCCTTTTTGCATCCTTTTGGTGTATGATAAAAAATATTATAGTTACACAGAAGAAAAAAGCGTAGTAGAAAAACTGCATTGAATTAAGGCGTTTTTTGTTATATTTTGAAAGAATAGTAAAATGAGGTAAGAGTAATGAAAAAGAAAGTGTGGGCAAAGAAAATAGGAACCTTTTTATTAATTGCAATTTCTATTGTGGGTTTTCCATTTGTGCTGGAATTTGTTTTATATAAGACACCTGTAATAAGTCAATTTACGAACGAAACATGGTTTTCGTTTATGGCATCTTATGTTGGAGCGATAGCAACATTTGTGGTTTTGAGGATTACGTTAAAAGAGAATCAGAAAGCTGTAGAAGATGAGAAAAGAAGATTAAGAAGAAATTATGAAATTGAAAAGGAAATTAGTGAGGCAAAAGATATTCAAAAGGTTTTGTTGTTGGATAAATATGATTTTTTGAATATGAATACTTTGGTTATTGATTTTATGAAGTTTAGGAAAGATATGTATGATATACAATTTAAAATAAGAGAGTTTCAATTTGATGAAAAAGGGCAAACGGCACGAGATAAGTATTTTATGAACTTATGGTTTTTGGAACGTTATTATACTTTTTATTTTGCAGAAGAGAAAAGACCGAAAGAAAACGACAGAGAAGGATGGATAAAATATGTGAATTCTATAGAAGAGAAAACAACAGAATGGAGTCATAATGCAATGTTAAAGCGAAAAAAAATTATGGATTTATACAAAGAGTATGTTGATGAAATGAAGCGAAAAGAATTTGGGTAAAATCATAAAGAAAATATTTTGAAAAAGGGGATTGTTGTTAAATGATTGGCAACAGCCTCTTTTTTAATCCTCAAAAATCCAAACGTGCAGAGAACCCCTCCCGCCCCACCATGATAAAATAATGGCAGAATGCCAGAAATAAGGGAAGTGATAGACATGAATCTGAATGCAGCGATGCGGAAGCTCCAGAGGGCTATTCTCGTTCGAACCGGTTTAGTAGTGAAAATTGGGACGAGCCAGTTTCACAGCAAGGACCAGAACCGTATGATTACGATGTATTCACTGACAACGCCAGTGCTGCAGGAGAACCGGCGGGGAGAATGGAGGATGAAGGATTATGAGATTATTCGGACGGCATCGCAGATTGATATTGTCATGACGCTTCGGGAAATCTGGACGCAGTTAGAGGGCTGGGCTTGAGCTTGGGACGGGACAGTACGATGGAAGAGGGTGGATAGATGAAGCTGACGCCGAAGCAGAAAGCTTTTGCGGATAATTACATAGAGAATGGAGGGAATGCTTCTGCAGCGGCGCGGGACGCAGGATACAGGGAACGGGCGGCGGGGTCGATGGGAGCGGAGAACCTGAAAAAGCCGCAGATAGCCGCCTATATAGCCGAGCGGCAGGAGAAAATAGATTCCGACCGCATCTGTACGCTGAAAGAGATCCAGGAGCTTCGGAGCAGAGTGGTGCGTGGGGAGGAGAAGGATCAGTTTGGTCTGGATCTCTCCGTAGCGGATCGGTTAAAGGCTGCGAATGATTTGGAAAAGGCGTTATCCATCAAGGAGCAGCAGGAAGCGCTTCGCAAAGCAAAAGAGGAAGCCAGGGCTGCGGGAGAATACCACATTGATTTGGATGTGATTGCGGATGTATTCCATCCGTTGATTCGCGATGTGAGACGTGGAAAGCATACAGAATATATTCTTCCCGGTGGGCGTGGTTCGACCAAGTCCTCGGGAATTTCGTGTATAATTCCGGAGCTGATAAAGAATCATCCAAGTATGCACGCGCTGATTCTCCGCAAGGTGGGGAATACGATAAAAGATTCTGTGTTCGCTCAAATGAAATGGGCGATCGCGAAGCTGGGATTGGAAGAGGAGTTTCGGTTTAAGACATCCCCGTTTGAAATCACGTATATGCCAACTGGCCAGAAGATATATTTCCGCGGGGCGGATGATCCGCTGAAAATTAAATCGATTAAGCCGGAGTTTGGATATATCGGTATTCTCTGGCTGGAGGAGCTGGATCAGTTTGCGGGACCGGAAGAGGTCAGAAGTATTCAGCAGTCCGCCATCCGAGGCGGTGATGAGGCATACCGCTTTAAATCCTTTAACCCGCCGCGCAGTAAAATAAACTGGGCGAATCAGTATGTGGAGGAGGCGGAGTTTAAGGATCCGGAGGCGTTGGTCTGCCGAAGTACTTACAAAGATGTCCCGGCGGAATGGCTGGGCGAACAGTTTGTGAACGACGCCGAGCATCTGAAAGAAGTAAATCCGGATGCATATGAGAATGAGTATATGGGTCATGCGAACGGAAATGGAGGCAACGTGTTCGAATTTGTAGAGGTGCGGGCAATCACAGATGAAGAAATCAGTCATATGGATCGACTCTACTGCGGTGTAGACTTCGGATGGTACCCGGATTCGTTTTGCTATCTGCGGACGTACTACGATGCCGCCAGGGAAACAATCTACCTTTTGGACGAACTCTATGTGACGAAGTGGAGCAATGCCAAAACGGCGGGATGGATCAAGAAAAAAGGGTACGATGACTACGTTATGATATGTGATTCTGCCGAGCCGAAGTCAATCAATGATTTCCGGGATGCGGGTCTTCCTGCCCGCGGGGCGGAGAAGGGGCCTGGCAGTGTTGAATACGGATTTAAGTTTTTACAGACAAAGAAAATTGTCATTGACCCGAACCGGACACCGAACGCACACAGAGAGATTACCCGCTATGAGTATGACCGGGATAAGGAAGGAAATATAATAAGCGGCTATCCGGACAGGGACGATCATGCGATTTCAGCGCTGCGTTACGCATATGAACCTCTGTTCAACCGGAGAGGAAACAGTGCATAGTTGTATGGGTGAAAATAGATGGGATTAATAGAGACAATAAAAAGGTGGATAGGGATGATTTTCAAGAAACAGGCAGAGGATGAGTTTAAGATTAAGTCCGTAGTATCTCCGGAGATGGATCGAGAGCTGAAATGCTGTGCGGGTATTTATGCTGGAAAACCTCCGTGGCTTAGTAAAAATAACAGAATCCGGACTGTGAACTTTGCTAAGTCAATTTGTTCAGAGACTGCCAGACTGACAACCTTGGCAATCGGGATCCAGATTGAGGGTAGCGCGCGGGCGAATTGGCTGCAAGAGCAGATTGATAAGGTGTATTTCCAGATTCGTCACTGGGTTGAATTTGGCTGTGCCTACGGAACCTTGTTTGTAAAGTCGAACGGGGAAGGGCTGGACATATTTACGCCGGAAGATGTTATTCTGGTAGATTATGATAACCAGAGCATTAAAGGACTGGTTTTCCGTGATACATACACGGAAGGGGATAAATTTTATACAAGGCTTGAGTATCATCGCTTTGTAGAGGTATGGCAGGACGGAAAACGTGTGTGTCCGTATTATATCAGCAATCGAGCATACGTTTCCAAATCGGCAGATGACATTGGGAAAAAGATTGCATTGGAAAAAACCAAGTGGGCGGATATGATGGAGGATACACCACCAATATTGAAAGCAAACGGGGAGCGGCTGGATGGCCCGATGTTTGGCGTGTTCCGTACACCGCAGGCAAACAATATCGATTTATCTTCTCCAATGGGACTGCCAATGTATGTGGAAGCAATCGAGGAGTTGCGCGATCTGGATGTAGCGTACAGCCGGAATGCCGGGGAGATATTTGACAGTGAGAAAATTGTGCTGGCAGACGATCGCCTGATGATGCCGGATGGAATGAATATCAAGGGCAGAACGGCGATTGAATTGGAAAAGCAGCGGGAGGAAATGAAGCTGCCGCACTATGTGAAAAACGTGTTCGGCTCGGATTCAAAGGATTTTTATCATGAAATCAATCCGCAGCTTAACACGAAAGAACGTCTTTCTGGTATCAATGCCCTGCTGTCTCAGATAGGCTATAAGGCCGGGTACAGCAACGGATATTTTGTATTCAACGAGAAAACAGGAATGGTAACGGCAACGCAGGTGGAGGCGGATGACCGGCGGACGATCCAGCTGATAAAAGATATGCGGGACAAGCTCCAGGACTGCTTGAATGGTGCGATTTATGCATTGAGTGTGTATGCGGACCTGAACGGCTTGGCACCGGCTGGGCTGTATGAAGTGACGTATGACTTCGGAGACATAACCTACAATCGTGAAGAGGACCGGGCGCGCTGGTGGCAGTATGTTATGCAAGGAAAAGTGCCGGCATGGGTCTACTTCCAGAAATTTGAAGGAATGTCCGAAGAGGATGCGAAAGCAATGGTAGAGGAAGCACAGCCAAAAGAACCAACGCTGTTTGGGGAAGAGTAAAAGGATGCAATAGAGGAAGTGAGGGCGGCAATGCTTAGACCGGCATATTTGGCGGCGATTGCGGAAGGAAGCGAACAGATCGCTTCGGAGCTGCATGATTATATTGTACAAGCCATTGTGGGGCGGATGATGGAGCGCATCGGCAGAGGAGAAAAATATCTGCTGACTTCGGCGGACCGCTGGCGGATCCAGATCTTGCAGGATGCTGGGGAGTTGCTGGAGAATATAACGGCGGAGCTTGCACTGTATACAAGAAAGCAAATACAAGAGATTCGTTTGGCAATGGAAGAGGCGGGAGTGAAAGCGCTGGAAGCGGATGATTTGATATACAGTGCTGCCGGTCTGTCTACGGTACCACTGTGGGAGTCTCCAGCGTTGGTTCGGCTGATGGAGCGGAATATGAATGCATCGTTGGGTGAATGGAAGAACTACACCCGCACGACGGCAGAAGAGGCACAACGGCTCTATATAACAGAATGTGATAAAGCATATAACCATGTTATGAGCGGTGCAGTTGCGTATACTCAGGCAGTGAGAGAAGCGGTTGAAACGATATCTTCTGCGGGAGTGGCAGTGAAATATCCAAGCGGGCATACGGATACGCTGGAAACTGCGACAGCGCGGGCAGTTCGCACCGGGATCGCGCAGGCAACCGGGGACATATCCTTGAAGCGCATGGAAGAAATGGACTGGGATATTATTCTAGTATCTGCACATATTGGAGCCAGAACCGGAGACGGCGGGCAGAATCCTGGTAATCATTTGTGGTGGCAGGGGCAGTTTTATAGCAGGAATGGAACAGACAAACGCTTTCCTCCGTTTTCGCAAACGGGGTACGGAACAGGAGAAGGGCTGTGCGGTTGGAACTGCCGTCATAGTTTTGGCTGCGGCGACGGTGTCCATAATCCATATAAAGACATTCAAACCGAAGATAATGTCCGGATGGAGAAGCTGGAGAAGCGCCAGAGGGAGCTGGAACGCCGTGTTCGGAAGACCAAACGTGCGGTGATGGGGATGCAGACGGCAGTTGAGCAGTGTCAGGACGAGGCTGCAAAGTTCGCCCTGCAGCAGGAACTGGATCGGAAGTCGTATCTTCTGCAAAGGCAGAACCAGGCATATCAGGATTTTTGCAAGTACAATAGCCTACGTCCTCTTTTGGAACGCTTGAAGATAGCCAGATGGAGCAGGGAACAGGCGGCAAAAGCCAGAGGAGCGGCAAGACGGTATCAGAATGCGAAAAGAATATGATAACAGAAATCAATAAAAAGTAATTGTAGAGATGTGAAACGTGGGGGGAATGGATTGGGGAAAAACATGATAAAATGGCAGTATGTTGGAGGGGAGAAGAATGATAAAGAATGGATGGGTATGCTGCAGAATATGCGGCAACAAGACCCGGACAAAAATTCGGCCAGATACGGAAGCAGTAAATCTTCCAGTATTTTGCCCGGTATGTAAAAACCAGAGCATTGTAGATATTGTAAAAGGGAATGTTTTTTATATGCAGAGCCAGACGCATGACGCAGAGCCGAACGAGTAAGAAATTCTTACAAGTTTAGACTCTGCGTTTTCTATATGTTGGGTAGACTCCTTTCATGTTTGTGTGCGCCCTTAAAAGAAATCCCCAGCTAGGGGAGAGGTTGAAAAGCGGATGCAATTTCCGGCGCACACTTGCAACGCAAGTTGCACATACGTTATCATTTGTACCCCCTGTTGTGCCAAGCATAGCACATGAAAGAAAATGCTAACCGGCCTGTGCCGGTTTAGGACCGTTAGCTCAGTGGGTTAGAGCACCCGGCTCATAACCGGATGGTCCGGGGTTCAAGTCCCTGACGGCCCAGACCATATGTTTAAATATTAAGGAGGATGAGAATGGAGAACTATGAACAGATCCTTAAGGGAGTAGGGATTGAAATTCCCGAAGACAAAAAGGCAGATCTGAAAAAGAAGATGGAAGAAAACTACAGCACAAAAGAAGATTATGACCAGGCGGTAAAAAAGAGAGATGAGTATAAGACATCGCTGGAACAGGTACAGGGAAAATTAGACGGCTTTAAAGATGTGGATGTAGATGATTTGAAAGGGCAGATTCAGAAGCTTACCACAGACTTGGCAGATGAGAAGAAAGCCAGAGCAGAAGATGCCCGTAAGGTAGAGGTAGAAAAGACAGTCAATTCGTTTCTTGCCTCAAAGGATGAAAAAGGGGAAAAGCGGTATTGTTTTCTCAATGACATTACTGAAAATCATTTTCGGGATGCTCTTGTAGCGGAACTGGACAAGGATTCGGCAAAAGGAAAATCTATTGCTGATATTTTCAAAGGAATGGTAACGGATGATGAGGGAAAACAGAAGCCGGGAATTTTTGTAGATAAAGCGCAGGCAAACAGTGCCAAATTTACGGTTCCTGTCAACAAGGATAAACCGGCGGGCGGACATAAATATACGATGACGGAGGTCATGCGTATGAAGAATGAAAACCCAGATCTTGACATTGACTCTTATATCAATGCCTGACGGCACTGTACAAACCAACAAACCGCGATAAGGTAGAAAGGACAAGCAATGGCATTATTTGATTTAAAGAATTTCAACGGCGAAGTGTTTGGGCGGTATGTAGATACTGTTCCGAATCTGAACAGAAACCAGCTTTTAAAATCTGGAGCAATTATTGAGAAAAGCCAGTATGCAGCGATGCTCCCGGATCAGACAGGAGGAAACTATATTACTGTACCGATTAAAGCACGTATCGGCGGTACACCGGATAACTACGATGGTTCGACGGATATCAAGTCGGATTCCCGTGATACGTACACGCAGGGGCGTATCGTAGTGGGTCGTGCTCACGGATGGACCGAGAAAGATTTTTCATCGGATATTACCGGAGAAGATTTCCTTCCAGCAGCGGGAGAGGTTGCGGAATACTGGGATGGCGTGGATCAGGTTACACTGTTAGCAACGCTGAAAGGTGTGTTTGGTATGACTGGAACCGAGAATGTGAAGTTTGTTACCGCTCATACCTATGACGTATCGGAGAATGCAACGGAGTGCGGATTTAAGGAGATCACTCTGAATAATGCAATTCAGAAGGCACTGGGAGACAATAAAGCGAAATTCAGTTTGGCAATTATGCATTCCAAAATCGCGACGGATCTGGAGAACTTAAAGCTTCTGGCGTATATGAAGTATACCGACAAAGATGGTGTTGAAAGAGATCTTACGATAGCTACACTGAACGGAAGAATCGTACTGGTTGATGATAATATGCCGACAGAGGCAGTCGAAGCGAAGTATGTTAAGGCAGTACAGACGGATCCAGGCGCACTGAAAGTAACCACAGACGGAACAGGAACGGGTGAAATCAAGAAAGCAACGGTTTCGACTGATATTCCGGATGCGGCAGAGGGAGATTATGTAAAACTTCTTCCGGCAGGAACGGTATATACAACGTATGTTCTGGGAGCGGGTGCAATTGAATATACAAACTGTGGCGTAAAATATCCGTATGAGATGGATCGTAATCCGAAAACCAACGGTGGCGAAGATACCCTGTATTCCCGCCAGAGAAAGATTTTTTCTCCGTATGGAATCAGCTTCAAACGCCCGTCGTTTGTCTCCCCGACGGATGCTCAGTTATCAACTGGTTCAAACTGGGAGCTTGCAAATAATAATGCAAGTTCCGGAACAAAGTATTTCCCGTCGAAAGCGATCCCGATCGCACAGATTAAAACCAGAGGTTAAGGAGGTTCCGGCATGGCATATGCAGATTATGAGTTTTATGGAAAAAATTATTTCGGCAATGTCGTGCCGGAAGCAGATTTTCCCAGACTTTCGGAGCGGGCATCGGATTGGCTGGATACAGTAACTTTCGATCGTTTGGTTGACGGTCTGCCGAGTGATGAGAGAACCCAGAAACGTATTCAGAAGGCAGTCTGCGCTCTTTCAGAAACATTGTATCAGATAGAGCAGGCAGAGAAACAGGCTATGCAGATAGTCGCTTCGGGAGTTTCAACGGGCGAGAGTGGTGCTGATAACAGAATGGGTGTGATAACATCCCGATCCGCTGGAACGGAATCAATTTCGTATGCGACCCCTCAGCAGCTCGGAAGTGCCGCGAAAGAGTGGAGCGCTCTCTATGCCGCTGCGGGGGATGTGAGCAAAACGAATGATCTGCTCCTCAAAACAGCGCTTCCGCTGCTGATGGGAGTAAGAACAGACGATGGGATACCAATTTTATATGCGGGGGTGTGAGTATGAAATGCAGACAGTGCGGAAAAGAACTCAAGCCACATTGGAGTACTGATATTTGTCTTGAATGTTCAAGAAAAAATGTGAAAAAGATATTCAGAGAAAATCCCGAAATAAAGCAGGCATTCCGTGAAACTATTGAAGAACTTAAAAAGCCTGAAAATGTTGAGAAAATGGCTAAAAATACAGCCAATTTTATGAATGTTGTTCAGGCGTTAAGAGGTGGTAAATGATGGACATTTCAACATTAGGTTCATGCATAGCAATCGTTATGATCTGCTACATCGTAGGAATGGGCTGTAAAGCATCAAAAAGAATCTCCGATGAATGGATCCCGGTGATTATGGCGGTTATTGGTGGAATTCTCGGAGCAGTCGGGATGGGAGTTATCCCAGATTTTCCGGCAACGGACTACATCACGGCAGTAGCGGTCGGTATGTTCAATGGTCTGGCGGCAACAGGCGTGAACCAGTTATACAAACAGAGCAAGAAAGCGTAGTTGAATGGGCGGACGAGGTGCTTCGAGCGGTATAAGCGATAAGGGTAATTCTTACGGCAGCCAGTATCACACCGTCTTGAAAAGCGGAAACATAAAATTTGTGGAAGCAAATGACAGGCACTCAGAAAGCCTGTTTGAAACTCAGACAAAAGGTCGTGTATATGCAACAGTGGGCGGAAATGATCTTCTGAAAATCATATATTACGACCGACAAAATAAAAGAGCAAAACAAATTGACCTCGACCATAAACACAAGGGGATGCAACCTCATATCCATCATGGATACTATCATAATGAAAATGATAGTGCTAAAGGAGCCAGTCACTTGACTTCTTCTGAAAAGAAAATGGTTGAGAGGGTAAAACAGATATGGTACAATCATATAAACAGAAAGCATTAGTTTAAACGAACAAAAACAGTGTGATCAGCACATGATTCCCATAAAGGGATGCTTTTTGCCAGCAAGTGTCGTATACCCTGGTGATTACGCCTTGATGGAGGAGAGTTCGGTTCAACTCCGAACACTTGCCGAATGAGAGATATCATATCAGAAATGATGTGGTATCTCTTTTTTGTTATACGGAGGTAAAGATGGGCGGACGCGGCGGAAACAGCGGAATGGCTGGAAAAAGTACGGGATTTTCGTACAAACGGGGGAACAGAACTGTAACGGTGCAACGAACAGCGGCAGGAGTTACTCTTGTGGATGGAAGACCGAGCAAGGTTGATTTTAACACATTGCGTAAAAATATGAGTCAAAAAGATGGGTTTAAAAATTTGACAGATTCAGATCTGAGGAAAGCACGCGAAAGACGATATGAAAATCAAAAGCATGATTATGAAGTTCTTCCGAATGGAGAACGTGGAAAAGGTAAAACAGTATATCGTCCGCGTAGAACGAGGTAATCAATGGCGAATAAGGAAAGCAGTATTGCATATGAAAATCTAAACCGCCGGATCTTTCCTGGTGCTGGTGAATACGGCATACCGCGCTTAGAAGCGGAGACCTTTGATGGAAACTGTGAGTTTGTGGGATTCAATTATGCCCGCGGTAATTGCCGGAATCCAGAGAAAAAAGCAGTTCATTTCTTTATTGACGATTATCAATTCGATGCTCTATGGCGCAACGTGGATCGCTATGTGGACAAGCTGAGGCAGTTTCAGTATGTTTTGACGCCAGATTTCAGCACCTACACCGATTTCCCTAAAGCTATCCAGATATACAACCATTACCGTAAGCATTGGGTAGGTGCATACTTGCAGGAGTATGGCTGCCGAGTAATCCCGACGATCTCATGGAGCACACCAGAATCCTATGCATGGTGCTTCGATGGGGAGCCAAAGGGCGGCACACTGGCGGTTTCTTCGGTCGGATGCATGAACAGTGCAGAAAAAAGAAGTCTGTTTTTATCTGGGTACGCGGCGATGGTTGAGCGGTTACATCCGGAGACAATCATCTTTTACGGCAGTGTACCGGAGGAGTGCAAAGGAAATATTGTCCGGGTGCGGGCATTTAGCGATAAATTCAAGGAGGCGGTATGTGATGGGTGGTAATTATGTATAGTGATACGGTTACAGTATTTTGTTATTACGAGTCATCGGACGAGGCCATCTGGTACCCATATGTCTTGTCGGGTGTAGATTTGAATATGGATCGGGGTGCAATCTTGAAAAAATATGGTCCAGGCAGTACGGACAACACACAGCTTCATATCGAATATCAGGAGCAGGATGGTAGCAAGCTGATCCGGACGGCAGCAGGATTCTTCCTTCCGTGGCTTCCGCCAAAGAGTTGGAAAAGGCAGGAGGCGGAAGAAAGGGCAGCCAGTATCACGTTTGGCAATGATGATTTTTTCATAGCTGGAGAATGGGAGGCAGGTGCCGTGAATGATGCTGATTACCCGGATGGTTTTTATCAGTATCTGAATGCGGAACGGGATACTGCTTTAAGATATCCAGTGTGGGCGGACCGTACAGCCTGATCCCGCACTTTGAAATTCTAGGAAAGTAGGTGGACGACATCGCCAGAAGGAGTAAAAGAGGTGCTATGAAAAGCTTCTCTACCGTCAAGGGAAATGTTCACATAACATTGGATATGTCGCGGTTTAAGCGACAGTTTCAGAGGGCACAATATCAGCTTGATGGGGCTGTTATGGAAAGTATGGTTCCATTTATGCCGATGATTACCGGAAGTTTTATAAATACAACCCGCGCGGCTAGTGCGGCGGTGCAAGGCAGCGGTGTTGTATATGCTGCCTATGGTCTGCAGGGGCGATTCTTGTATGAAGGAAAAGGCATGGTAGATGAGCAAACCGGCAGCCCCTGGGCGCGTAGGGGAGCGAAGAAGGTTTTGGTCAGCCAATATGGCGGAAAGACACGGGCAAAGGAACGGCTGGAATATACGAGGCAGGCGCATCCGAAAGCGCAAGCGGAGTGGTTTGAAGCAGCCAAGAAGGCAGATGAAAAGGCATGGATTCACCTGGTAAAAGAAACAGCGGGAGGTGGTAAACGTGGCTAATGTATTGCAACCGATAGGAACAGATGCGAGTGGTTATGAGGTACTGACGGCGGCGATCCAGGAGCTTTTGAATCAGTATCCGGGTCTGCCACAGGGAGAACGGATTAAGTTTGAAGAGCTGGAAAAAGACAAAGGAATTGCTTTTTCAGCGGACAGCGGTGCCTTGATTTATGAGGAGAATGAGGATGTGATAGGGAACATCTTTCAAACCTGTCAGTTTCCGTTCTATGTTGTATACCGGACGGCATCCGATCGGGAACGACGTAAACTATCGGCTCAGAGCTTTCTAGACGGGCTTGGAAAATGGCTCTGCCGGGAAAAGGTTGTGTTAAATGATAAAGAATATCGTTTGACTGAATATCCAAAGCTCTCCCAAGAGAGAAAGATAACAAGAATTGTGCGGGAAAATGCATATGGCTTGGAACCGCAGGAAAATGGTGTACAGGATTGGGTTCTTCCGGTATCTGTACGATACAGTAATGAAATATTAGAGCCAGACGCATGACGCAGAGCCAGGATCAATTTGATTTGAGGCTCTGTTTTTTTATTCAAGAAGGAGGACGTTATGAGCAAATTAACAAGAGGTGCTTACAGAACATTTCTGGATGCGGCATTTGGTGGTACTGGAACGCCTAAATGGTGGAGACTGGGAAAGTACACCGATGATTTAAGCGTTAATCTGAATCCGGATGTTTCATCCAATAAGAATGTCTGGGACGAATCATATGTTGAGGACAACGGTTATGAACCGTCGATCGAATCGACCACTTACTATGCGGATCCGACCGATCCGATTTATCCGAAACTGCGAGATATGGCAATGAACCGGTTAAAGGGTGATGATTGCAGAACAACGATTCTGGAAGTGATTGTAGAGGATACCGCAGCGGCAAAACACAGGGCATGGAAAGAGGATGTTGTGGTGAAGCCGGAAGAGTACGGCGGCAATACATCGGGCTTTCAGATCCCGTTCAGTATTCATTTTGATGGAAACCGGAAGGAAGGTTCTGTCACGATCGCGGATGGCGCTCTCACGTGGGATGATGCCAAGGTAGGAGAATAAGGGAAGGTGTAACAGATGGGAAATGTAATTCAGATTGATGATGGCAGTAAGGTATACGATATTACGAATATGCGTGGGGAACTTTTGGGACAGTTCAAATTTATTCCATCTGATTTCGATCTTATCCGGCGTTATGATGAGACGGTTTCTGCTTTTGAGCAGATGTCCGAGGAGATCAAGGGGAAAAAAGATGCACCGATTTCCTATGTAATGGAATTGGATAAGCGTATCGGAGAACAGGTGGATTATCTGTTTAATGCGCCGGTGGCGAAAAGCTTCTTTTCGATTACCTCCCCGTTCACGATGCTGGACAGCGGGCAGTTCTTTGTTGAGAATGTGCTGAACGCCGTGAAGGGGATCATTGAGCAGGAGAGAAATGTAAAGCTGGAAGCGGTGCAGGCTCATGTTCAGAAATACACGCAGAAATACAAAACGGGTCCGGGCGGCTATATTGCCCCGGTAAAATAGTGTTTACCTGGGATCTTCCGCAGACGCTGGAAGTTGGCGGGGGAATGTATGAAATTCGGACAGATTTCCGCCCGGCTCTGGATATCTTGGTGGCATTCAATGATCCAGAGCTGCCGGAGGAAAACAAAATCCAGGTAATGATGGAGATTCTGTTTGTAGAGCTTCCACCGGAGGAGTACCTGAATGAAGCCGTAGAACGGGCGTATTGGTATCTGGATTGCGGGAAACGAAGTGATGGAAAGGCTGGTCCCAGAGTCATGGATTGGGAGCAGGATGCATCCATGATTTTTCCGGCGATTAATAAGGTGGCAGGATATGAGCTGAGAAATCCCCAACGCTATACGCATTGGTGGACGTTTGCGGGGTATTTTGACGAAATAGATGAAGGGACCTTTTCGCAGGTTCTTGCCATACGCCAGAAGCGTGCAAAAGGGAAGAAGCTAGAAAAATGGGAAGAAGAGTTTCTTCATGAACATCGTTCACTTGTGATTTTGGAAAATAAGACATCGGAGGAAGAACAGAAACGGATTGCGGCAGAAGAGGCGGCGGTCGATGCGTTATTTAAGGGGGTGTACTGATAGATGGCGGACGGAACCATAGTAATTGATACAGCGATCCGGAAAGATGGGTTTGATGCCGGAATTAATGAGATAGAACAGGCACTGGACGGCGCATCGGCGCAGTTTCATGATTATGGGGATTCTGTTCAGAAGTTCATCGATGACTATATGAACGGAGCCGGACAGGCATCTCGGTACACGAACGAATTAAAGCAGCAGGTTGAAACGCTGAAAGAGCAGTTGAAAGAGCTTGAAGGGAAAGGACAGTGGTTTGGAGACAGCGAATACGATGAGAAGTATTTGCAATATCAGAAACTTCTGCAGGCGGCAAAGGATTATAAAAGAGAAATTGTAAGCCCTACACCAGACGCAAAGATGTTTAATTCGAGCACCCTTGAAGGACAGATTGAAAAGCTGAGCGGCGATTTGATGAGACTGCGCAACAGCGGAAAGGGATTTGGGGATGAGACTTTCGATGCGACGGCGACCGCGCTGAAACGAGCCCAGCAGTCACTTGCAGATTATCAAAAAGAACTGTTTAAGACAGATGAGCAGCGGCAGAAAGAGGCAGAAACAGCTAGGAAGCAGGAAGAAGCGCAGCGGCGTGTGAATGAGAGGCTGGAGGAAGCGCGGCAAAAGGAAGCCGCCGCCGCTCAGGAAGCTGCCCGGCTTTCGGCGATCGGTGAGAATGCTAAAATTTCGAATCGACGCATCGTGTCCCTCAATAAGGAACTGGCTGCCCTGGAGGCACGACAAAAGGAACTGTCAAAAGCGGGCGTAGGGCCGGGATACAAAGAATATGACAGCAACGCCCGGAAAATAAGGAGGCTTAGGGAAGAACTGAGCCGTTACCAGAGCGGCGCAAAGGCATCTGAAAAGCAGACTAAGAAACTGAATAAATCCTTGGATAATACCAAGAAATCGGCGGGTGGCGCCCGGATGAGCATGAAACGGATGTTGATGATGTCTCTGATGTTTTCAACGGTGTTCCGTGCACTATCTGCAGTTGCTTCGGGGTTAAAGTCCGGTACGGATAACCTGGCGCAGTATTCGGATGATACAAATCGGGCGCTCTCTATGCTGGTGTCTGCCCTGACCCAGTTGAAAAACAGTTTTGCAACTGCATTTTCTCCGGCGATCGAGTATGCGGCACCGGTACTGACAAAAATGATTTCACTTTTGTCGGAAGCGGTTACGTGGGCAGCACAGTTGGCGGCTGCTTTGACGGGCAAGGACACATATACGCGGGCAACTAAGGTAGAAGAGGATTACGGCGCCGCTCTGAAGGAGAGCAACCAACAGTTAAAGGATAAGGAGAAACTGAATAAAAAGCTGCTGTTTAGCTTTGATGAACTGATACAAGTGCAGAAGAACAGCAGTGATACAAAAGATTATGTCGGACCAACACCGGATCAGATGTTCAAAACGGAGGAAGTTCCGAATGAAATGAAGGATCTGGCTGCGGATATAAAAAAGACATTCTCTGATTTGTTTGACCCGCTGAAAGAGTCGTGGAAAGAAAATGGTCCGGAAGTGACGGAGGCTGTTAAAGCGGCTTTTACGGCGATGAAGCAGCTGGCGGGGGATGTCGGGGCTTCCTTTATGCAGGTCTGGAATATGGAAGGATATGGGAAACGTATCACGGATGATCTGCTGATTACGGTTGCCAACCTGGCATGGACGGTCGCTAATCTGGCTACACAGTTGGATGCAGCATGGGTGGCAGGCGATACCGGCACAAACATCATGCGGCATCTGGGAGATATCATTTTAGAAATCACAGGCTTTTTCCGTGATGCATCGCAGAGTATGAAAGACTGGTCGGCAGATTTGGACTTTTCTCCGTTACTTACCAGTTTTGATGCAGTTTTGGCGGCACTGGGACCGGTGGTAGGAGACATTGGCGACGCGTTGCTGTGGTTATTGAATAAATGCCTTCTCCCGTTGGCAAAATGGGGGCTTGAATCAGGGCTTCCGGCGGTATTTGACCTGATAGCGGCGGCGCTGACGGCATTACATAGTGTGCTCATGGCAGCAGAACCGACATTCGACTGGATGTGGAATGATTTCTTCCAGCCGATTGGGCAATGGACAGGTGAGTTAATCATCGGAGCACTCCAGAAGCTTACGCAGGCGCTTTTTAGGTTTTCAGACTGGGCATCTCAGCATAAGAGTACGATTCAAGCGCTTACGGAGGTTGTAATCATGTTCTTTGCGGCATGGGCGGTCACAACGCTGGTTTCTCATGTTGGATTGATGATCGCGAATCTTGGGAAGCTGATTGGCGTTCTGGCAACGACCAATATCAAATTCTTGGCGATTGTGACGGTTCTGACAGCAGTTGCAGGGCTGGCAATGAAAGTGGCTCAGGCGTGGACAAAAATGACACCAGGAGAGCGGCTGGCGACGAAGATCATCGCGGTAGCTGGTGCGATTGCATTGGTGGTAGCGGCGATCGGAGCGTTGACCTCCAATTATGTGATGCTTGGTGTGGCGATGGCGGTTGCGGGAATCGCAGGATTGGGAATTTCCAGTATTGTGAGCAGTGCAAATTCCAGAAGCGGAAACAGCCGACCGAATACAGCATCTGCATATCAGAATGCGAACCGGGCAGTTTCTTACGCGAGCGCACCGTTCAGGATGCCTCGTCTGGCAACTGGTACGGTGGTACCGCCGAGAGCGGGTGAGTTCGCTGCTATCTTAGGAGACAATAAACGGGAAACTGAGGTGGTATCTCCGCTTAGCACGATGAAACAGGCTTTGAAAGAGGCACTGGAGGAATCTGGAGCAATCGGCGGCGGAAGAGATATTCATATAGATTTGATACTGAACGGGCAGAGATTTGCCAGTGCAGTATATAAGGCGAACAATCAGGAAAGACAGCGTGTAGGAGTAAGGATGGTGCAACAGAATGCCTAAGAATGGAAATGGAGTATTTGAGATTGACGGAATGACGTTTCGGTTATGGGTTAAAGAGCTGAAACGCTCTTTCAAAGTAACCGATACGGATAATTCTGGGCGGTTGAAAGATTACAGTATGTATCGGGACATTGCAGGTACCTTTTACAATTACACGCTGACGCTGGATCCGGATCGGAGCAATCGGGCTGATTACGATAGTTTTTATGAGATCGTGTCAGCGCCGAAAGCCTCTCATCATATGGTGTTTCCATATGGCCAGGGGACCTTGGAGTTCGAAGCGTATGTAACCAGCGGAGATGATAGTTTGAAGATGCAGGGGACGGATAACGGACATATCAATAAATGGTCGGGTCTGTCGCTGAATTTTATAGCCATGAAACCGAAAAGGAGACCGTGATGGGAGAAGGACTGAAGATTGTATATGACGATGTGGCGCCATATGCGAAAGAAAATAGCACTCCGCAGATTGTAAAAGCAGGATTGCGCCCTCATAAAGGACTTTTCCCGCGGGCGGGGTTGGTGCCGGCAGCGACAACCGTAGAACGAGAGTTCTTGGATCTACGCCGGGATGATTTGACCTATCCCGGTTACGCGCTTTGTTATCCTGGCTTTTCGCTGCTGGATGGAAACTATATCAATATGCCAGCTCCGGCAGTTGATTACGGATATATTTCGGATGAATGGTCGGATGCGGACGGTAATTTTGGATGGAGATATAGCAGAAAAGGGCTCACACCTCAAAAAGGGCTGTACCCGCGAACATTTCTATACCCAGCACCTGGCGGAAGTACCTGGATGGATATGCCAGCACTGACGATCAGTTTCAACGGGAAGTTTTCAAGTGTAGGTATTCTTCTTACGTTCAATTTGCTGTCGGGAGATTATGCGCGGAAGCTCAATATTAAATGGTATGCAGATGATACTCTGCTTTCAAATAAGGATTTTGAGCCGGACAGTGCGAGATATTTCTGTAGCAATTATGTGCTACGGTACAACAAGATTGTACTGACATTCCAAAGTACATCAAAACCATACCGCCCGGTATTCCTTACCCGCATTGATTACGGAATCTATCGTGATTTCCTTTCAGATGAGTTGCTTGAAACGGATTGCTTGCAGGAGATCAATGCGATTTCAGAGAGTATCAGCATTAATACGCTGTCATTTACTGTTCGGGCTAAGAATAATATTCCGTTCGATCTGCAGAAAAAGCAGAGATTGGGATTGTACTTCGACGGCCGCTTGTTGGGAAATTTTTATTTGAAGAGCGGCGCCAGAAAGAACCGGATCGATTATTATATGGACACACACGATGCACTGGGGATTCTGGATGGTAATGAATATCATGGAGGGATCTGCTCGGCTGTGAAAGTAGATACGGTACTGCAAGAAATATTTGCCGGGGAAGATTTTGGGTATACATTGGATGAGTCCTATAAGGATGTTACGCTGACAGGGTACATTCCGTATACGAGCAAGCGAAATGCGCTGGTGCAGGTGGCATTTGCCATTGGTGCGATCGTAGACACGTCTTACGGAGATTGTGTGCGGATTTATCCGCAGCCACAGGAAGTAACGGGAATTTTTGATAATTCGAACACGTTTGATGGATTGACCCTGGAGCATAGCGACATAGTAACCGGAATCCGGCTGACCGTTCACAGCTATGCGGAGACGGATGAGGAGGAAGAGCTATACAAGGAAGCACTGAATGGAACCGCGGAGATTGTATTTTCGGAACCGCATCATAGCCTCTCGATCCTCGGCGGCGCTTTGGAAGAGAGTGGAGCCAATTATGCGATCATAACAGGAACAGGAGCCGTTATTACACTGACTGGGAAAAAATACGGTCATTCGACATCCCAGTTATCGAAAGATAATCCGGATATTATTTACAACAAAAATATTAAAGAGGTAACGGATGCAACTCTCATAAATCCAGAAAATGGACCGGCGGCACTGGAACGTATTTATGAATATTACCAGCGGGCAGAGAGCGTTGTTGGCGATGTGCTTCTGGAAGAGGACAAGCAGTTGGGACAGAAAGTGCAGATTGACACCGGCTACGACGGCATCCGCACAGGAGTAATAGAAAGCATTGATCCGAGTTTTGCAACAGGAATAAGAGCGAGGATAAGCATACATGAGTGAGATTCTTGACAGTTTGATATTTGACCGGGTACAGGAAGATTTAGATAACCTGACGTGGAAAGCGTATATTGATTATTCTGATTTGAACCGTATTGAGGGGGCTATAAAATGGGTTTCTTATGTGCTGAATCGGTATGGCTATAAAAATATGACACATAATAAGCTGAATTGGAAAATGAATGACTTCCGGACAGAGAAAGAGATGAAGCGCCTGCGGGATAATATAGCAGCTATCCGGGCGGCTTATTATACCCCAGACAGTACACCGCTTACGCCGGAAAGAATTACATACACATCCATTTATCAGGCAAATGCGATCGAACGAATTATTTATGATATTGGCACATTGATTGAAACCTCTTCACCGGGAATGCAGCATTTAAGCTTCAGGCTGGGAAGTGGCAAGCATTAGGGAACAGGAGCGTGACAATATGAATTTAAAGACGGATTATAAAAATGATATCTTTTCTGGAAAACGAAAATATCATATGACCAATAATGATGATGGAACAATTTCTCTGGATGATGTAACTACCTATGTGCAGGAGGGGGATATTCTTTCGGCAGATGATGTGAATGCAACCAATAAGGCCGTGAACGAGCTGCGGACGGGGAGTGATTCGTTTCAAGAGGAGATCACAGAAAAGGTTAAAGCTGTTTCGGAAACGGCAGATGCATTGACAGGAGAGGCGCTTCTGACGTTCAAGAGTTCCGGATGGAGCGATACAGCGCCATACACACAGAAGGTTACATTTGCAGGAATAAAAGAAAAAGATATTCCCGTATATGGTTTGCGCTTGACCGGCACACTGTCAAATGTGACGGTAGAAGCCCAGAAACTTGCATGGGGTTACGTAGACCGGATTGCATCGGGAAACGGTGATGTAACGGCATATTGTTACAGCAAAAAGCCAATGACAGATATTACAGTATCGGCGAAAGGGGTAAAACATGGCTGATGGAATTTTGTTAAAGCATGGTGCCGGTGTGGATAATACGGATTTGACCGCGGTATCGGGGGATGTCCTGGAAGGAGAGAAGTTCTTGGGAGCTGACAGCAAGGAAGCGCAGATGGGAGCGATGAAACGGATAACGGCGGTTGATAAGTCAATGACCGTCAATGAGACTTACAACATCCCTGCTGGATATCATGCTGGTACGGATTCTTTCCATCAGTCAGGGATTCCAGTTGAGGATGGTCCGCAGATTGATCCAGGCAGCGGTGGAATTACTGTAAATGTAAAAGGAAAATACCTGCAGAGTAATGCAGTTCTTATGTCGGTGGAGAACCTACGACCAGAAGTGATAAAGTACGGGGTTCAAATCGGAGATATTACGGGAAATTATCAAGGATTTCCAGATGAGGAGGGGTAACGGTGGATGGATTGCTGGATATGGTGGTGCAGAGCGCAGATTTTGATGCGCTGACAGCGACACCGGAAATGGTATTGGAAAAGAAAAAATTCATTGGTCCAGATGGCGCTATCAGTGTAGGTACAATGCCTGATAGGGGTTCCCCTACGATTTCCCTTCCCTTGAATGGAACAGCGTCAATACCGGCAGGAAAATACAGTGGAGGAAAGGTTACGCAGAATATCCCGGCAATGGGAGGTTATACAATCTATCCGACCAGTAAGGAACAGCAGATTCCAACAAAAGGGGTCTATATGGGTGGAAACATCATCGTTCCCAAGCTGAGCAATCTGGTGCCGGAGAATATCAAAGAAGGGGAATACGTCGGCGGCGTCGGGCCGGGAACCTGGAAAGGGTTTGTGGTGAATGATCCGTATACGCTGTATTATCGGGGAACGTTTGGCCCGGGGCAGAGTATAAAAATACTTAAATCATACAGCAATTCACATACGGTGAATCCTACATATGAAGAAAAGTATATTTACTTAGCGCCTGATGGACGTTTGACGGAACAGTTTTGCAGATTTAATCCTATTGATATAACGGGAAAGAAAACATTAATAATTGAATATACGGTTTATTTGAAAGCGATAGCATACAATACTTGCTATATGAAGCCGTTTTTAACTACGTTTGATCCAGATGATGGAAGTGGGGGGCGATTGGATGTTCTCGGAGATAAAAATTTGTTGGGAATAACGACGTTAGGAAGAGATACTAAATATACGGCGCCAACCGCTGTAAGTGGTGATGGAGCTCATGATGGTGATCAAATAGAAAGTCTTCGGGTGGATGTATCATCTTTTTCACGAACGGTATATCTTTCCTTGTATGTATCTATGACAAAATATGAGAAGTATGCTTGGTTTAAAATTCATAGCATAAAATTCGAATAAAGGAGAAATCAATATGGGAATGAATGATAAACACAATTACGATCCAACAAAATGGGTAGACAACAGCGAACCGGATATTGATGCAGAACATTTGAATAAAATTGAATCAGCGCTGCAAGAATACGGTGTCAGCATTGATGAGCTGGCGGCAGCAGGGGGTACCGCCGCGAAAGTCAAGGCTACCGATACATACGGTTTGGTAGTGAGTGCCTTAGGGGAGAGTACCGCGCAGGCGCTGATTGACGCGATCGCCAATAAGGTTATGAATGAGCTCATCAACAAAAATAAGATTGTAAACAACCTTCTGGCAACGGATGCCTCCACCGTTCTGGCGGGAACGCAGGGCGCGGCGCTGGATAAAAGGCTGGTGGCGGCAGAGAAAGCGGTTACTCAGTTAAATAGCGACCTGAAAGTTCTCTATTACGGTGCTATTGTCGGGACTGAGGATTCCGTGGTTCCAAGTAATACTCAAACTGTCGCTTATTCCTTTAATGTAGATGCTGGCGTATATATTGCCTTCGCTAATATTCGATGGAGTTCGAATGCAAAGGGATCTCGGCACATTGGATTTGCAGAAAAAACAACTGAAGCTTTTGCAGACATGAACGCGCACTATAGTATTGTTGCTCCGAGCACCGATGGAATGACCTTTCAGAATCTGGCCGTTATTTTGAAATATGAAAATCCGGCACATGTAGACATCAGAGTTCAGCAGTTTTCAGGGGGTGATTTAAAAATTCGAACTCGTTTATCTTTATTAAAAGTAAAATAATCGTAATTTAACCTAATAACAATTTACCGAAGCTTTCACACTCGTGGTTTATTGGTCAACCGGTTATCCAGGCGCATATCTTTCTCAAGAATATACACATTATATTGGTAATAGGCGTGCCATTCAGAATTACAATGCGGATGCAACAGTTTGGAAAAAGTATGAATTTCAAATTACCATGAAATAGCGACCTGGGAAAACAGTATTGGAGCTCATTGGAAACATATAATGTTTCTGTCATAAATTCATGGACTCGAGGAACAAAATCAATAACGCTTCCTGCTGGCACATACATCATAGGGCAGCGCTCTGATGTAAACTGCTCAAACAGCATATATCTTGATACGAGAATAGATACCTTCAAACAAGATCTACCTTTATATGAAAAAGCCTTAAACATTCCCACAACCACAGCACGTAATGATGTGACTGAATATCGTTCATGTAATAATACCTTTGCTATGGGGTTTTCCAAGGAAACCACTTTATATTTTTTCTGCTGGGCTGATTCGCCTATCACGATTCAATACGAAATATGGGCGATTAAAATTAAGTGAAATAGCGAGACCTTATTTACCAATGCTCTTCATACTGTCGTTAGCACTGACAGTATGAAGAGCATTGGTAAATAAGGTCTCGCTATTTTGTGGAGAGAACCAGAAATGATACATCATGCTAATATAAAATAAGTAAATCCTATTAATAAGGAGGAAAAATATTATGGATAAAATGATTCTCAAAGACAACACAACAGTCGAACTGCAGACAGGAGCATCCCTGTCAGCGGTAACAGCCAAGTTTGACAGCAAGGATGCTATGCTGGAAACTTGGAAAACACTGACTCTGGAAAATCTGGCAGAAGTAAAATTCCAGAATAATGCTGGAATGACTGTCGGGACATATAAGGACTTGATTCTTGAATCTGAAACCTCGCAGGAAGTATCTGATGGCGTACAGACCACGTTTTCTTTCCGTGCGAAAACCGACACAGAGAAACGCTTGGATGCTCTGGAAGAGGGGCAGACAGTGCAGGACGAGGCGATCAGCGACCTGGGGGAAGCCACCAGCGAACTGGCAGAGAAAGAAGGTGTAGAGTAATGGGTGCGTTTTATGGGAAAAGAATCAGAAGCGGGAAAATGACACTGGAAGAGGTGCCGCTCTATTGGCGCGCAGCAGCAGAAAAATGGTTAAAAGAACATCCGGAGGATAAGATGAATACAGAGATTATAGTAGCCCTGATAGCGTCCGCCGGTGGTATCCTGGGAGCCTTTGTTGGTGTGATTGCATCAGCGCAGCTGACCACCTATCGCATCCAGCAGCTCGAGAAAAAGGTGGAAAAGCACAACACGGTGATTGAGCGTACATATAAATTAGAAGAGAACCAGGCAGTAATGGAAGAGCAGATCAAAGTTGCGAATCATCGGATTGCGGATCTGGAAAATGGAAAGGAGGGTTAAGGTATGCAGATAAAAGATTATGTAAAACCGGAATTACTGGTGGTGGCGCTCGTGCTGTATTTTATTGGAATGTGGCTGAAACAGAGCGAAACGGTAAAAGGCAAGTATATCCCATTAATAAATGGCGGTATCGGCGTGCTGATTTGCGCGATCTATGTCTTCGCCACCTGCGGGTGTTCCAATGGTCAGGATATTGCTCTGGCTGTGTTTACGGCACTGACGCAGGGCGTTCTTGTAGCCGGATTATCCACTTACGTAAATCAGCTTTTAAAACAATCAAATAAAGAAGAATAGGAGGAGGTGATCCAACTATCTCCCGCCGGCAGTCCGGGTTATGGCTGCCATCGCGAAACAAACGGGGAAAATCAGCGAATATCGATAGAATGAAAAAGATTTCTATGCTATAATGTCAAAGTTACCGCCTCCTATACCGGTACGGAAAGGAGGTGCATAGCTTGGAAGATGCAGTTATTTCTCTTATTATTTCTATCGCGGCAGGTGTGATTAGCCATCTCATTTGCAAATGGCTGGATAGAAATAAGTAGTCGGTAACCAGCCTATGGTATAAGCCGCCATGCAAGAATGGAATAGAAAACCCCAAGGATTGCGACTCCTTGGGGTTTTCGTTTTGCATAACTTGGATGCAATTATTTCTCTTAGCCTATTGGCATTATAGCATATGCGAAAATTCTTTGCAAGATACCTCGGAAGACAAAATTTCATATTTTTTCATATTATTAAAGAAAAGAGGACAAAACCATGAGAGATATCACGTTATGCCACCCGCGCCTCCAGAAACTTATCGCACAGCTTACAAGCGAATGCGCGAATGCCGGACTGCCGATCAAGATCGGAGAATCGTTTCGGAGCGTGACCGAGCAGGATGCACTGTACGCACAGGGCAGGACTCAGCCGGGCAGTATTGTCACGAATGCTAGGGGCAGCAGCTATAGCAGCCAGCATCAATGGGGCATTGCAGCGGATTTCTACCGGGCAGATGGAAAAGGCGCCTATAATGAATCAGGAGATTATTTTAAGAAAGTCGGAGAGCTTGCCAAAAAGCTGGGGCTTGGATGGGGCGGCGATTGGAAAAGCATCGTAGACAAGCCACACGTATATTTGCCGGATTGGGGCAGCGGTACTGGGATTTTGAAACAGAAATATGGGACATTTGAGGCGTTTAAAAAGACCTGGGCGGCGGAGAACAACACGGTACCAGAACAGCCAAAAACGGTGATCATCGATCTTAAAGAAATTAAGAGCGGCATACGCGGGTTGAGAGTCACTGCGTCCTCACTTATCATACGAACAACTCCAAAAGGTACAGACACAGGCAAGCGCTACACCAAGGATCAGCGTGTGCAGCCAATTAATAAATGCTTTGCCGACGGCGATCCGTGGATCCAGACTGCGGACGGCTGGGTGTCTGGCAAGTATCTTACTGGCTGGGTGTGCCAGGACGGACGCTGGTGGTATCTGACAAACGACTACACGTATCTGCATGATACAGTCTGCCAGATTGACGGACAGGCGTATGCGTTTGATTCTGACGGCTGGATGATTACAGCAGATCGGATAGCAGAGGACGGACATATCCAGAATGTGTGAAGTGATGTAAAAATAGTCCTTTTTTCGTGTTGCATTCGTGTTGCATAATACCTTTAAAAAGCCTGTTTTTACATTTACATGTTTTACCTCTAAAACACCAAAAGCCCTTGAAAATAAAGGAAAAATCCAATATTTTCAAGGGCTTTCAAATCTGCCGGCTGCGGGACTTGAACCCGCACGGTGTTGCCACCAATGGATTTTGAGTCCACCTCGTCTGCCATTCCGACAAGCCGGCTGTCTATCGACGCTTTTTATCTTACCAAAATTGGAGACAGATTGCAACTGTTTTTTTGTTTGTTTTGAAATTAAGAAGCGAAGCATTCGCAGGGGCTTGCGTGTTTCATTAAAATAAGGTATGATTAGGTTCAAATGGGTTTATGAACGCGTCATGCGTGAATGATAATTCATATGGAATGACAGACTGGAAAAGGAGGTGGCGTCTGTGACCTGTCGGGAAGCGGAGCGTCTTGTGACGCCGTATATCCAGGATAAACTGAGCGGGGATGAGCTGGAAGCGTTTCTGGAGCATCTGGAACATTGCCGCAACTGTCAGGAAGAATTGGAAATTTATTTTATGGTGGATGTCGGACTGAAACAGCTGGACACCGGATCGGGTACTTTTGATATCATGGGCGCACTGCAGAAGCGGATCGCTGAGTCATATGCCCGTGTGCGCCGGATGTGGCGCTTCCGGAAAATGGAGTATGCGGTCAATACGCTGGGCGTGATGGCGGTATTGGTGACGGTGATGCTGCAGGTCAGGATTTGGCTGGCACCATAGAAAAAAGCAACAAGTGATAGAACAGGAGACGGAAACAGATGGGCAAATTAGTGCTGATAGATGGTCATAGTATACTCAACCGGGCATTTTACGGGGTGCCGGAGTTGACAAATTCGAAGGGACTCCACACCAATGCAGTGTACGGATTTTTAAATATCATGTTCCGGGTGATCGAAGATGAGGGGGCAGACTATCTGGCAGTGGCATTTGACTTGAAAGAGCCGACATTCCGTCACAAAATGTATGCGGCATACAAGGGAACGAGAAAACCGATGCCGCAGGAGCTGCATGAGCAGGTTCCGGTGATGAAGGAAGTGCTGACAGCGATGGGCGTGCCGATTCTTACCAAGGCGGGGTATGAGGCAGACGATATTCTGGGAACGATCGCGAAACGCTGTGCGGCGGAGGGCGTGGAGGTTTCTATCGTATCAGGAGATCGTGACCTGCTGCAGCTTGCAGATACGCACATTAAGATTCGGATGCCGCGTACTTCGAAAGGTACGACGGAGATACGCGACTATTACCCGGAGGATGTGAAGGCGGAGTATCAGGTGACGCCGATCGAATTTATTGATGTAAAGGCGCTGATGGGCGATACTTCGGATAATATTCCGGGGGTGCCATCGATCGGTGAAAAGACGGCAACCAGCCTGATTACCACCTACGGAAGCATTGAGAATGCGTATGCACACATTGATGAGGTAAAGCCGCCGCGCGCACAGAAAGCGCTTCGGGAGCATTATGACATGGCGCAGATGAGCAAGGATCTGGCAACGATCCGCATCAATTGCGAGATTGGTTTTTCGCTGGAGGAGGCGAAGCTGGATTCGCTTTACACGCCGGAGGCATATCAGTATATGAAGCAGCTGGAATTTAAGTCCATTCTGCAGAAATTTGGTGAGGACGCCTTTGCGTCATCAGAAATGGAAAAATCTTTCCGTCTGGTAAATGATTTTGGCGAGGCACAGGTGATTTTTGACCGTGCACAGCGCGCGGAGGAGATCGGCGCGCAGCTGGTGATTGAAAAAGGAGAGGTTGTAGCACTGGCGCTCTGCCTGGATGGGACATCGATCTATGCGATCCCGGCGGTTGGGTTCCTGACCGGACAGTATCTGGCGGAGGAGCTGGAACGCCTGATGGAGGTGGTTCCGTCTGTGACGGTTCTGGATCTCAAGAACCAGCTTCCATTTCTTAAAAATCACAGCCGCCGGATCGTGGACGGCATCCGGAATGCAGAAGGAAACCGTGCGGTTATGGACGCAGGCGTGGCGGCGTATCTGTTAAATCCGCTCAAGGATACCTATGGATATGATGACCTGGCGCGCGATTACCTGGATATGACCGTGCCGTCACAGGTCGATTTGCTTGGAAAAACGGCGCTGTCGGATGCATTTGAGACAATGCCGGAGAAAGCGTTGAATTGTGTCTGCTACATGGCATATACGGCGTGGAAATCGCGGGAAATCCTGCTGGGGCGGCTTCGAAGACATGGAATGCTGCATCTCTTTTATGAGATAGAGATGCCGGTTATTTACAGCCTCTACCATATGGAAGAGGAAGGTATTCAGGTGCGCCGGGAGGAATTGAAAGCCTACGGCGAACGCCTCCAGACGCAGGTAGAGAAACTGGAGCAGGAGATTTACGCCGAGACGGGCTGTGAATTTAATATTAATTCCCCGAAGCAGCTGGGTGAGGTTTTATTTGAAAAAATGTCCCTGCCGGGCGGCAAAAAGACGAAGACCGGCTATTCGACGGCGGCGGATGTGCTGGAAAAACTGGCGCCGGAGTATCCGGTTGTGAGGAAAGTATTAGATTATCGCCAGGTGGCGAAACTCAAATCGACCTATGCGGACGGGCTGGGTGCATTTATCCGGGAGGACGGACGAATCCACGGAACCTTTAACCAGACGATCACAGCGACAGGACGTATCAGCAGTACAGAGCCGAACCTGCAGAACATTCCGGTGCGTATGGAGCTGGGACGCGAGATCCGGAAGCTGTTTGTACCGCGCGAGGGTTGTGTGCTGGTTGACGCTGATTATTCCCAGATTGAGCTGCGTGTGCTGGCGCATATGTCGAATGACAAGAACCTCATCCAGGCATACCGGCAGGCGGAGGACATCCACGCGATCACGGCGTCGCAGGTATTCCATGTGCCGCTTGAGGAAGTGACACCGCAGCTTCGCCGCAATGCAAAAGCAGTCAATTTCGGTATCGTATATGGTATCAGCGCGTTTGGGCTGGGCGAAGATCTCGGTATTTCCCGCAAGGAAGCGACCGAGTACATTGAGCGCTACTTTGAAACCTACCCGGATGTCAAACGTTTTCTCGATGGTCTGGTAAAAACGGGCAGGAAATACGGCGAGGTCAAGACTATGTATGGGCGTGTGAGACCGATTCCGGAGCTGAAATCCGGCAATTTTATGCAGCGTTCGTTCGGTGAGCGTGTGGCGATGAATTCCCCGATTCAGGGAACTGCAGCCGACATTATCAAGATTGCGATGATCCGCGTCGATCAACGCCTGCGCCGCGAAGGACTGCGTTCCCGCATTGTCCTCCAAGTGCACGATGAACTCCTGATTGAAACCTGGAAAGAAGAGCTGGAACAGGTGCAGTCGATTCTGGCGACGGAGATGAAACGTGCGGCGCAGCTGCAGGTGGAGCTGGAAATCGATATGAAGATGGGAAATTCGTGGTTTGAAACGAAATAATGGAAAGGTACAGATAAACATGAAGATAATCAGTATTACCGGAGGCGTTGGTTCCGGTAAGAGTGAGGTCCTGCGTGTGCTGCAGGAGGAATTTGACGCGGAAATTATTAAGGCAGATGAAGTGGCTCACCAGCTCATGGAGCCGGGTAAGAAAGGCTATCAGCATGTGTAGAGGCGTTGGGTGATTCCTTTTTAAATAAGGACGGCAGCATTGACCGCAAAAAGCTGGCGGCGCTTATTTTCCAGAATAAAGAGGCGGTGGAGACGATGAACGCCATCATCCACCCGATGGCGTGGGAGGAGATCCGCTATGCGATCAACCATTCCGACAAGGAGATCATCGTTGTGGAGGCAGCTCTCTATGATGACGACCACAATGCGATGTTTGATGAAATCTGGTATGTATACACATCGGTGGAGAACCGCATCAAGCGTCTGATGGCAAGCCGCGGCTACAGCGAGGAAAAATGCCGGGGCATCATGGCAAATCAGGCATCCGAGGACGATTACCGGAGTTTTGCGACGCGTGTGTTGGACAACAACGGCGGGATTGAGGATATTCGGAAGCAGATAGCGTCATTTTTAGGAAAAGAGGATTAGGATACATATGCGGATGGTTAGTATTGCCAGCGGCAGCAGCGGGAATTGTATTTATATAGGAAGCGACAACACCCACGTTCTGGTGGATGCGGGGATCAGCAACAAGCGTATTGAGATGGGGTTAAATGACCTGGGGCTGAATGCGCGGGAACTGGATGGAATTCTCATCACGCATGAACATTCCGACCACATCAAAGGGCTCGGCGTGCTGGCGCGCAAATATGGCACACCTATTTACAGCACAAAAGAGACATTAGAGGAAATTCAGGATTCCAAGAGTCTTGGCGAGATTCCGGAAGATCTGATGCACCCGATTACGCCGGATGTTGATTTTATGGTAGGAGATCTGGAAGTCAAACCGTTCCGGATCGACCATGATGCAGCGAATCCTGTTGCCTACCGGGTTCAGAATGAAAAAAGATCGGTGGCGGTGGCGACGGATATGGGGCATTATTCCCAGTACATCATTGACCATCTGCAGGGGCTGGATGCGATTTTGCTGGAAGCCAACCACGATGTCAAAATGCTGGAGGCAGGACCGTATCCGTATTACCTGAAGCGTCGTATCTTAGGCGATTACGGACACCTTTCCAATGAAAATGCGGGGCGGCTTTTAAGTTCCATTCTGCATGACAATTTGAAGCACATTTTCCTGGGGCATCTGAGTAAGGAAAATAATTACGAAGAGCTGGCATATGAGACGGTGCGTCTGGAGATCACAGAGGGAGATACGCCGTATAAGGCGAATGATTTCCCGATCACAGTGGCAAAACGCGATGCAGTGTCGCAGATTGTGACGGTGTAGAAGACGTAAAAGTATTAAAATTGGTTATACAAAGTCTGAAAATAAGCCAGAAGATATATTTGGGGTTATGGCTTGGAGGCATGGACAAACATCGTTACTGTACACGCATACGTGTCCAGTAACGGAATTTGCCGTGGCTTCGCATTTAAATACGGCAAATTCCTGCTGGCACCACGTTTTCTTACGGCACTTTCGGTTCCAAAAGTGCCTACCCGTGTACAGTAACGAAATATCATTTTAGGTATAAAAGTTAGCAGCCGGAAGGCAGTTGAATTTTTATAGAAATTAGTAAGTCATAAAAACATTTCCGCCATAGGACGGAGAGCACACAGGAGGATGAAACCTATGAGTAAGATTATTATTACTATCGTTGGACAGGACCGCGTCGGTATCGTTGCAAAAACGTGTAATTATCTGGCTGACCACAACATGAACATTCTTGACATCACGCAGACGATCCTGCAGGAATATTTCAACATGATGATGATCGTGGATATTTCCGGTTCCAAGACATCCTTTGATGATATGGCGCATGAGCTGGACAAGCTGGGACAGGAGATAGGCGTAAAGATTCTCTGTCAGAGAGAAGAGATTTTTACCAGTATGCACAGAATCTAAGCAAATATTTTCAGAAAGGACGTAAAACCAATGATTAACATGCAGGAAGTTCTGGAAACTAATAACATGATCGCGCATGAAAAACTGGATGTGCGGACGATCACGATGGGTATCAGCCTCTTAGACTGTGTGGACAGTGATCTGGCGAAGATGAATGAGAAGATCTACAATAAGATTACAACTTATGCGAAAGATCTTGTATCGACCGGCGATGCCATCGGACGTGAATTTGGGGTTCCGATCGTCAATAAACGTATCTCGGTTACTCCGATCGCGCTGGTAGGTGGAAGTGCCTGCAAGAAGAGCGAGGATTTTGTAGAGATTGCGAAAACACTTGATAAGGCAGCGAAAGAAGTGGGCGTCAACTTTATCGGAGGCTATTCTGCATTGGTTTCCAAGGGAATGACACCGGCGGAAGAGCTTCTGATCCGCTCGATCCCGCAGGCACTTGCCTGTACAGACCGTGTGTGCAGCTCCATCAATGTCGGTTCTACCAAGACAGGTCTTAACATGGATGCGGTCCGTCTGATGGGCGAGATGGTTGTGGCAACCGCAGAGGCAACGAAGGACAATGATTCCCTCGGCTGTGCGAAGCTGGTTGTATTCTGCAACGCGCCGGATGATAACCCGTTCATGGCAGGTGCATTCCATGGCGTGACTGAGGCGGATGCGATCATCAACGTCGGCGTCAGCGGTCCGGGAGTTGTAAAGACGGCTCTGGAAAAGGTACGTGGCGAGAACTTTGAGGTGCTGTGTGAGACGATCAAGAAGACGGCGTTCAAGATCACCCGTGTTGGACAGCTGGTAGCACAGGAGGCATCCAAACGTCTGGGCGTTCCGTTTGGCATCATTGATCTGTCGCTGGCACCGACTCCGGCAGTCGGAGACAGTGTGGCGGAGATTCTGGAAGAGATCGGCTTAGAGCGCAGTGGTGCACCGGGTACAACAGCAGCGCTGGCAATGTTAAATGATCAGGTTAAGAAGGGCGGCATCATGGCGTCCTCCTATGTTGGCGGACTCAGCGGTGCGTTTATTCCGGTCAGCGAGGATCAGGGCATGATCGATGCAGTTTCTGAGGGTGCGCTTACGATTGAGAAGCTGGAAGCAATGACCTGTGTCTGCTCTGTAGGTCTTGATATGATTGCGATCCCAGGCGATACGAAAGCGACCACGATCGCCGGTATCATCGCGGACGAGGCGGCAATCGGCATGATCAACCAGAAGACAACGGCAGTCCGCCTGATTCCGGTCATCGGAAAAACAGTGGGCGATACGGCAGAGTTCGGCGGTCTGCTTGGCTATGCGCCGATCATTCCGGTCAACCGTTTCTCCTGCGACAACTTTGTCAAACGTACCGGACGTATCCCGGCACCAGTACACAGCTTTAAGAACTAATAGGAGTTTCATATGGATAAATCACAGGAACTGAGAGAGGTGCTTCTGCGGTATCTTGATGCCGATCTGGAGCGAATCATTTTCAGCAACCCGAGAACCCGTGAATCCTATCTGAAATTAACTGTGCGTCCTCTGCTTCTGCGGGGGGCGCTTGCTTTTCAGACGGAAGAATTTACGGAAAAACAGGCATTTCAGAAAAATCAGAACGCAGAAAAGACCGCCGAGTACCTGCTCGGAGAACTGGAAAACCGTTACCGCAATGCGGAGATCGCGTCGCTTCACGGGATTGTCAATATTCTGATCAGTAAGAAGGGGACAGTGACGATCAAAGAGAAGAAGGTAGGGGTTAAAAGGGCAGAGAATCGGACGGTATCGGTGGCAGCAGGTGATGTGCAGAAAGCTGGAAAGCAGATGTCGGCGAAGAGTCATGCAGATGTGAAAGAAAATTCGCTCGAAAAATCGGGTCAGAGTCAGTCAAGTCACGAAAACGGAAAGATGCAGAGAAGTGCTAAAATACAGGGAAATGGTAAACTGCAGAGCAATGCGAAACAGCAGAAAAATGCCGGAACAGGACTGTCAGCTGGCATGGATGCCGCAGCGTTTTCAGAACGTCTGGCTTCGTTATCCCATAACCGTACTAAAAAATACGTCCTTCAGGAAGGCGTCCCAGTCCCATTTCTAGTAGATCTCGGTGTCATGACGGCAGAAGGCAAAGTTGTAAAATCCCGCTACGACAAATTTCGCCAGATCAACCGTTTCCTGGAATTTATTGAGGATGTACTTCCGAATCTCGATCCGAACCGGACGAATACGATCATTGATTTCGGATGCGGGAAATCATATCTGACGTTTGCGATGTATTACTATCTGCATGTGCTGAAAAAATATTCGATCCGTGTCATCGGTCTGGATTTGAAAAAAGATGTCATTGCGCTCTGCAACCGCCTGAGCAAGAAGTTTGGATTTGAGAACCTGACCTTCCTGCACGGCGACATCGCCGGATATGAGGGCGTCGATCAGGTCGATATGGTCGTGACGCTGCACGCCTGTGATACAGCGACCGATTATGCGCTGGCAAAAGCGGTCAAATGGGGCGCAAAAGTCATTCTTTCCGTTCCATGCTGTCAGCATGAGATTAACAAGCAGATTCAGAACGACCTTCTGTCGCCGGTTTTACAGTACGGCCTTCTGAAAGAACGTATGTCGGCGCTTCTGACCGACGGAATCCGTGGGCAGCTCCTCGAAATGTCCGGCTACCGGACGCAGATTCTCGAATTCATCGACATGGAACACACACCGAAAAATATCATGATCCGTGCGATCCGCCAGGGCAAGAAAGCAGACGGGGCGGCACTGGAAGCGATGATGAAGAAACTGCATGTGAAGCCGACGTTGTATGGGTTGTTGGTGGGGGAAGAGGCGTAGGAAATTTAGAAAGCACTTTTATGGGGGTTGATAATGCTGGACAGTTATAGCTGATAAAACCTCTTCGCAAATTCCAAAAACACCCCGCCTTCCTCTGCCATATACTTAACCGGCGAATACACCAGATAGAGTTTCCGGAGAAAGGCAGCTTCCCCAAGCGGAAAGAGAAGCAGTTTCCCCTGCCGTGCATCTGCCTGCACAGTTGCTTTTGAGAGAATGGAGATGCCCATTCCCAGCATGATACACTGCTTGAGGGCGGCGGCATCGTCCATCACGGCAATAACATTTAAATCATCGAGTGAAAGCCCTTTATTTTTCAGGAAATGAAGGGTTTCCTGCTTTGTGCCGGAATTATCTTCCCGGAGCAGAAACGGTTCTTTTAAGAGGGCATCCAGCGGTGATGGCATAGTCTGGTAAGCCTGATAATGCGGCGTGGCGGGGGCGGCGATCACAAGCTCATCGGAGGCAAAGGGGAGAAATTCGCAGGAGGTGTCCGAGGTAGTAGTTCCGACCAGACCGATGTCGCAGATGCCGTCATCCACCTTATGTACAACGTCCAGGCTGTCTGAGCAGGAGGCATAGACACGGATATCAGGATGAACTGCGTGATAAGCGCTTAAAAGTTCCGGCAGAAAATAAAGGGACGGAACGGAGGATGCGCCGATCCGAAGCTGCGGTTTCGTCTCGTTGGCGAGTTCCACGATTGCTTTCTGCTGCAGGGTCAGAATCTCCGTGGCATAGGAATATAATTTTGTCCCGGCAGGAGTCAGGGAGAGCGATTTGGTGGTGCGCTTTAAAAGCTGGGTGTGAAATTCCTCCTCCAGACTGCGGATGTGGGCGCTGACAGTCGGCTGTGAGATGTACAGCTTCTGGGCGGCAAGCGAAAAACTCTGATATTTGACGGTGTACACGAAAGCTTCTAATTGGCGGATGTCCATATATTTAAAATCCTTTCTATAGATAAAATCAATTTTTAATGATTCTGTGATAAAATCCAAAATTAAAATGAATAGTAGACAGGTGAAAACAATCTCTAAAGAAGAGTGTAGCTTTATTTATTGAAAATATCAATAAGTTTATAGCAAATATCAATATAAACGATTTTACCATAAAAATACAGGATGTTATACTTGTCTGCGGAAAGTATGGATAGATCCATGAAATGTACGCGCTTGAAATTTTTCTTGTTTGATTTTGTGAGATGATTTTTTTGCCAGATGCACTCAAATTTCTGATATGTATTGATGAAATGTGAGTGTGGTGCGTGAAATCACCCACAATGACGAGTGTGAGAAAAACTTTAAGAGTACATGAAATAAAAAAGGAGGCAGGTATGAAAGTATTTGACAAGACATGGAAGCTGGCAGTGGCAGGCGCGCTTGTGGGTGTGCTGGCAGCATTGCTGGCGTATTTTGGAAATCCGGCCAATATGGCGATCTGTATTGCGTGCTTCGTACGTGATACGGCGGGCGCTCTGAAACTTCACTCAGCAGCACCGGTTCAGTATTTCCGTCCGGAGATTGTAGGATTTGCAGTGGGAGCATTTGCGATCTCACTGGCGACGAATGAGTATAAGGCGACGGAAGGCTCTTCACCGATGATCCGCTTTGTTCTGGGTGCGATCATGGTAATCGGCGCGCTGGTATTTTTAGGGTGTCCGCTGCGTATGGTTCTGCGTATGGCAGCCGGTGACCTGAATGCGTATGTAGCGCTGGTTGGATTTGCAGGCGGTATTGCAACTGGTTCGTTCTTCCTGAAAAAGGGATTTTCGCTGGGCAGAGCGTATGAGACGCAGAAATCAAGCGGATATGTGCTTCCGGTGCTCCTTCTGGCGCTTTTTATCATTGGAGCAGTAACAGGCGTATACGCAGCCAGCACGGAAGGACCGGGAAGCAAGCATGCACCGGTTCTGATTTCCCTAGTTGCGGCTCTCCTGATTGGTGCATTGGCACAGAAGAGCCGTATGTGTTTTGCAGGTAGCATCCGTGATGTGATTCTGATGAAAAACTTTGATCTGCTCAGCATTATCGGCGCACTGTTTGCAGTCATGCTGATTTTTAACCTTGCAACTGGCAATTTCCATTTGAGCTTTTCCGGTCAGCCGATCGCGCACTCCCAGCATCTCTGGAATATTCTGGGTATGTATGCCGTTGGATTTGCAGCCGTTCTGGCTGGCGGATGCCCGCTGCGTCAGATCATTCTGGCAGGGCAGGGCTCCTCGGACAGTGCGGTAACCTTTCTGGGAATGCTGTTAGGTGCGGCACTTGCACACAATTTTAACCTGGTTGGTGCGGCAGCAAAAGCGGCAACCGAGACAGAGGCAGCCGTTTTGGGTGGTCCGGCGATGCCGGGCAAAATTGCCGTAATTGTATGTATTGCCCTGTTATTCGTGATTGCAGCGGCAAATATGAAACGTAGAAAGAAATAAAGAAAAGAGGAAACGGAAAATGTCAGATTTTGTTGAGGTAGATGTGCGGGGACTCTCCTGTCCGGAACCGGTTTTGATGGTGATGGATGCGATGGATGAACATCCGGGAAAACAGATCCGTGTGCTTGGCGATGAGGCACACACCCGGACGAATATTGAGCGCACGTTGGAGTATCATGGAAAAGAGGGGCACACCAAGGTGCTGGAAAACGGCTGTTTCACCATTACCTTTGAAGCGTGATGCTGCTCTGGAATATTAAATAGGTGGAAATGATGAGGCAGAAACGGGAATATCGGATTTTTACCTTTCACACGACGGCTGCGGCGATGGAGATGGAGGCATTCTGCCGGGAACAGGGAATCAGAGGGCGCCTGGTGCCTGTCCCACGCGAACTCTCAGCAGGCTGTGGAATTGCCTGGCGGATGGAACCGGCGGAATATGAACGGTTTCAGGGAGTGATTGCGGAGAGCCAAATTGAGATCGAGCAGAGCTGTGTGGTTATGAATTAAATAAAATGTTATGTTAGAGCAGGCATCATAGAAAAAGTATATAGGAAAAAGCGGCGGTATCGGCAGTGGCGAGACATTCAAAAAAGAATGGAGCGCTGACTGTGTGATATCGCTGCTTTTTGGCGTGTAAATCGAGGTCAGAATGAGGTCATTGAGGTCAGAAATCAAATCATGACCTCGATGACCTCATTTGTGACCTCGATGATCCCAATATTTTGAAATATTATTCTCCCGCCTTCGCCTCCTCCAGCAGCCGTGCAATCTCCCCCCGCACCAGCTAGAATGCAACCTCATTCCGTCCACTGTTTGTAACGACATCCGCGTAGGCGCGGGTCGGTTCAACAAAGAGAGCATGCATCGGTTTGACGGTAGTCAGATACTGGTCGATGATGTTTTCGATATCGCGTCCGCGCTCTTTCGTGTCACGTAAGATTCGGCGGAGGATGCGCTCGTCGGCGTCGGCATCGACGAAAATGCGGATGTCGAGCAGATTGCGGAGTGCTTCGTCATAGAGAACGAGAATGCCCTCCAACAGGATAACCGGGCGCGGCTCGATGTGAATGGTTGCTTTGGCGCGGTTGTGGTTGGCGTAGTTGTAGGTTGGACAGTCGATCGCCTCCCAGTTTTTCAGTTTATTAAGGTGCTCAAGAAGCAGCTCTGTCTCAAATGCATCCGGGTGGTCGTAGTTCAGCTTTTTGCGCTGTTCAAATGGCATGTCATCGTGGGCGCGGTAGTAGTTGTCGTGGTAAAGCACGGTTACCTGATCACCAAATGCGTCTTTCAGACGGTTTGTAAAAGTGGATTTTCCTGAACCGGTTCCTCCGGCAATTCCGATGATAATAGGTGATTTTCTATTCACTGTGGTTTCCTCCGTTTGTAAGTTTTATAATTGGTTCATTTTTATACAAAAACCAGTCCTTCTGTATATTCATTTTGAAATACGCCGCTGCGCTTCATCCGCACCGTCTGGTATAAATGCGAGGCGTACACCTCCTGCTCCAGCAGCGCGAGCGCCGACGGGGAGAGGTTCTGGGCGGCATCTGCCATTTTAGTGATGAGGGGGATGCTGCTTTTTTTATGCAGACAGGAGAGCAGAGGCTGCTCTGCCTGCGAAAACCGAGAATTCGTGCATAGAGTGCATATCCCTCGTCCTTCCACCGGGAAATATCTTCCTCGCGCATACCGAGTACCAGATGCAGAAGCGCCCGGCTGACACGCGTGTAGGTAAGCTGGCGCGTCTTTAATGCCTGAATCCGTTCTTCAAAAGAGAGAGGAAAGTAAGGTGGTTTTGCAAGGCGGGCGGCAAGCTCCGGGGAGAGATCTGCGATGCGGGATATAGCCTGCGTATTGGTATCAACAGACAAAGTGCTGGAAGGCATAACGACGTTTGTGGCAGCAATGGAACCTTTCGCTGAAGATTTCTGCATCTGTAAAACAGCCATATTTAAAAGTTCTGAAAAGTCATCCGTAAAAACGGGAAGTGCACCTGCGTATGCGGGATGCGTCACGGCTGGCAGATGAGGTATTAAAATATTAAATAAAATCTCACTTTTTGAATCAGAACCCGGTTCCTGTTTTAGTGAAGCTGGACTATCTGCTGACAGATTTTCATAGCTCTTCCGAACTATCCCGCGAATTGCCGAAGCGGATGGAAACTTTGCTTCAGACAGTGCATCCTCATGATATCCGCTTCCCTCCCGCGAAATCGTATAAAATTCCATCGGGCTGTGCAGATCTTCCGCCGCCCGCAGATATTCAATCCCAAGGATATTATTAGGGGAGTTTAAAATGGAAGACCATATATGAGAGTTCGACACATCTGTATTTGCGTGAAAATCTTCTACATTTTCAACTCTTGTCCCGCCCGCCTGTGTTTCTCCCAGCGCCTTCGCCCGTGCCTGCGGATAAGTCAGTCCCGCCTTCAACCCTTTCCGCAGCCGTTCCTGAAATTCTGCCGATTCGTGGTTCAGCGCAGAAGCAGCCTGCTTAAGGAATTCAATCTGCCCGCATTCACTGCCGAACACAACGGCATCCACACCGATCGCCGACAGAAGCGCGACTCCATAGGCGGCAAATTCATGCGCCGAAGCGGTAGAAAAAGCGACCGGCATCTCAAGTACCAGGTCGGCACCGGCGAGAAGAGCGGCTTTTGTACGACGGTACTTATCAAAGATGGCGGGTTCGCCGCGCTGGACGAAGCTGCCGCTCATCAGGACGACGCAGTAGTCTGCGCCGGTCAGTTCCCTTGCCTGCTGCATATGATACAGATGTCCGGCATGGAACGGGTTATATTCGGTAATTAAACCAACGATTTTCATAAATTTCAATCCTGTTTTTTGCATTTTTGCGAGGAATTTTGTAGCAGCCTATTTATAATAGAAATAAAAATAAAAGACTGTTGCTGTTGCGGCAGAAAATCTGTAAAAAATAGCAGCCATTTTCTGCTTCATTTACATTATATAGTGGAAGTGTGGGAGCGTAAAGGGAAAATTATAGTGCATCTTGTTAAAAATTTAATTAATCAAAAATTTGAAAATCGCTCTTGTATACAATAAACAACTGGTATATAATGTTAGCAGTAATAGACACACACTTATGAAAGGGGTTTTATAACCATGGCATTTATTGACAAGATTAAGGAAAGAGCAAAAGCAGACAAGAAAACCATCGTTCTTCCAGAGTCAATGGACAAGAGAACATACGAGGCAGCTGAGAAAATTCTGAAAGAGGGTATCGCAAATCTGATCATCATCGGTACTCCGGAAGAGATTGAGAAAAACGGCAAAGGCTTCGACATTTCCGGTGCCACCATCGTTGACCCGTACAATGATCCGAATAAGCAGAAATACATCGACAAGTTCGTTGAATTAAGAGGCAAAAAAGGTGTTACTCCGGAAGTCGCAAAAGAGCAGATGGAGAAAGACTATATGTACTATGCTTGCCTGATGTGCAAGTGCGGCGATGCTGACGGCGCTGTATCTGGTGCATGCCATTCTACCGGCAACACCATTCGTCCGGCTCTGCAGCTTCTGAAGACCAAACCGGGTATCAGCTCTGTATCTGGCTTCTTCCTGATGGAAGTTCCGGATTGCGAGTTCGGTGAGAACGGTCTGTTCGTATTCGCTGACTGTGCAGTAAACACTGACTTCGATTCCAACAAGCTGGCTGAGATCGCTGGTCTGTCCGCAGAGAGCTTCAAGATGCTGGTTGGCGCAGAGCCGAAGGTAGCTATGCTGTCCTATTCTTCTATGGGTTCCGCTAAACATGATGATGTTACCAAGGTAGCAGATGCAGTTAAGATTGCCCATGAGAAGTTCCCGGAACTGAAACTGGATGGCGAGCTTCAGCTTGATGCAGCACTGGTTCCGTCTGTAGGCGAGGCTAAGGCACCGGGCAGCACCGTAGCTGGACATGCTAACACCTTAGTATTCCCGTCCCTGGAAGCAGGCAACATTGGTTACAAACTGGTTCAGAGACTTGCAAAAGCTGGCGCTTATGGTCCGGTTCTTCAGGGTCTGTCCATGCCGGTAAACGATCTGTCCAGAGGATGCTTCGCAGACGATATCGTAGGCGTAGTAGCTATCACAGCTGTACAGGCTCAGCAGGCATAATTAATACCAATTGGAATCAAATGGATGTAGAACTGGCACCGCGTCAGAGAATCCTAAATCCGTTTAATTAAGAATTAAAAGTGATAATTACAGTTCAGCCCGGTATTCATACATAATCCTGCAGTTCACAACAGGGCAGTGCAGACGTTTTTGCAGATGCTTCCGTGTGAACCGCATATAGAGAGAATACCTGCGGCTGAATTGTGATGTTATAAAGAAAGGAATCTATTACCATGAATATTTTAGTTATTAACTGCGGAAGTTCTTCCTTAAAGTATCAGTTAATCAACTCTGAGACAGAGGGCGTTCTGGCTAAGGGTCTTTGCGAGAGAATCGGCATCGACGGTATGCTGACTTACCAGCCGGAGGGCGGCGAAAAAGAGAAATCTGAGATCGCTATGCCGACCCATACAGAGGCTATCAACGCAGTTCTGGCAGCCCTGACTAACGAGAAGAGCGGCGTTATCAAGAGCCTGTCTGAGGTAGGTGCAGTTGGACATCGTGTCGTACACGGCGGCGAGAAATTTACTTCTTCCTGCTTAATCAACGACGAGTCCATGAAAGCGATCGAAGAGTGCAACGATCTGGCACCGCTTCACAACCCGGCAAACCTGATTGGTATCCGTGCCTGCCAGGAACTTATGCCAGGCGTACCGATGGTAGCTGTATTTGATACCGCTTTTCATCAGACCATGCCGGATGTTGCTTACACCTACGGTATTCCGTATGAATACTATGAGAAATACAAAGTTAGACGTTACGGCTTCCATGGTACTTCCCACAGCTACGTATCTAAGAGAACCGCTGAGATCGTTGGAAAACCGTATGATCAGATGAAGATCATCGTTTGCCACCTGGGTAATGGCGCCAGCATCTCCGCTGTAAACTGCGGCAAATCTGTAGACACCAGCATGGGTCTGACTCCACTGGAAGGTCTGGTTATGGGTACACGTTCTGGTGACCTCGATCCGGCTATCATCGATTTCGTAGGTAAAAAAGAAGGTCTGTCCCTGGATGAGATGAACGAAGTCCTGAATAAGAAATCCGGTATGCTCGGTATCTCTGGCGTATCCAGCGATGGTCGTGATCTGGAAGCAGCAGCTGAGACTGGCAACAAGAGAGCACAGCTGGCCCTGGACGTATTCGATTACCGCGTAATCAAATATATCGGTGCATACGCAGCAGCTATGAACGGTGTAGATGCAATCGCATTTACCGCTGGTATCGGCGAGAACAACATCAAGATGAGAAAAGATGTTTGCAGCAGCCTGACCTACTTAGGCGTTAAACTGGATGAGGAGAAGAACAACGTAAGAGGTGAGGAGAGAATCATCTCTGCTGACGACTCCAAGGTTCAGGTTCTCCTGGTTCCGACCAACGAAGAGCTGGCTATCGCCCGCGAGACTCTTGCACTGGTAAAATAATTAAATATGAATTTAAATTTGCAAAAATATGTAAAATTAATCATTGACAAACGCGCTCGACCTTTGTATAATATCAAAGTGCGTATTAGGAGATTAGTATGCTGATTCATTTATCGGAACTTTTTAACTGCGAGGGTAGAAAGAAAGTCTATACAGTCGAGACTGCGCTGGACTCTGTTGATTTTGACGGAGAGACGTTTCAGATTGAGAAGGCTGAGCCTTTTGAACTGGAACTGACGGCTAAGACACGGCATAAGTATACGATGAGTGGTCATGCGACGCTGACGGTGGGAGGTCACTGTGCGCGTTGTCTGGAGCCAGTATCTTTCGACTGCGAACTGGATTTTGGACGAGAGTTTGAGGTGCAGGACGGTCAGGAGGAGAGTTTAGATGATGAACCTTTATGAAGGGGTACAATCTGGATGTAGACCAGTTGGTTTGCAACGAACTGCTACTGAGCTTGCCTATGAAAGTCCTGTGCAGAGAAGACTGCAAGGGGATTTGCAATAGATGTGGTACAAATCTTAATCTTCGGACTTGTACCTGTGACACTAGGTCGCTCGATCCAAGGATGTCGGTTATCCAGGAGATATTCAATGAATTTAAGGAGGTGTAACCATGTCTATCTGTCCTAAGAACAAATCTTCCAAAGCAAGAAGAGACAGCCGCAGAGCTAACTGGAAAATGAGTGCTCCGAACTTAGTAAAGTGCAGCAAGTGCGGTGCTCTGATGATGCCTCACAGAGTGTGCAAAGCTTGCGGAAGCTACAACAAGAAAGAAATCGTTAAAGTAGAAGACTAAGCTACAAGTATTGAAAAATAAGGGGTTAAGCGATTTTTGCTTAACCCATTTTTCGTATTTTAGCCCATTTTTAGTCCATTTCAAGAGGGTGTTTAACAGGTGTTTTTGGGTAGATTTTAGCAACTATAACTTATGGCTTATAAAATGTGGTCAAAAACAGGAGAGATTATTAATTTGCAATAATCTCTCCATTTTTTATATTTCGTGAATATTATCAAATCTGTGATTTTTATTAGTAAAAATGTAAAAAATGGGGATAGAAGAGCATTAAGCTCAACTATCCCTATAAGAATGTTATTTAACAAAGTATTTTATGTACTGTTATTTGTTATTTAACTTTTACTAGCGAAAGTCATATATGTGCCTCCTGTAAATGAAAATATATTTCTAATTACAGGGGCCGCTCTCGCTACTTCTGAAAAAGATCAATAGCGAGAGCGGTCGCATATTTTGACATTTTTGTCAAGTATCAATTTAAAAATATGTTAGACTCCTATAGGGGATTTAACGCTAAAGCTTAACTTACTGACATTGGCTCATGGGTAGGCACTTTTGGAACCGAAAGTGCCGTAAGAAAACGTGGTGGCAGCAGGAATTTGCCGTATTTAAATGCGAAGCCACGGCAAATTCAGTTACTGGACACGTATGTGTGTACAGTAACTGAGATACTATGTAGATGGCGGTGTTGTATGCAAAAAGGTGTACAATACCGCTATTTTTGTTAATATAGAGAAGAAGAAAAAAGAGGGATAATATTTTATAAATATCACGTTAGGAGGTTTTACATATGAAAAGGGGAAAATATTTACTTTTGACCGTCACAGCTGCCGCGCTTCTGGCGGCGATCCCATTTCAGGCATTTGCGTCGAAGGATACGGAGGACCGCAGCCCGGTTGGCTCGATCGGCTTGAATGTTTCGTCCTCGATTCATGTCGGTGATGAGAGTTCAGATGTGGATGTTTCGCTCGATTTCGGTGACTGCGATATTTCCAATGTTGATGTGATCAACGAGCCGTCCGGTAAATGGGTGGACAAGGATAAGCCAAAGCTGGAGGTTACGCTGGAGGCAGACGATGATTATTATTTTAAATCCGGTTATGCGAAAAAGAATGTGACCCTGAGCGGCGACAGTGCGACGGTTACTTCCATCAAGCGCAAGGGCGATGAGGAACTCCGGGTCGTGATCACCCTGAAAGCTTTAAAAGGAACCTCCAGTGATTACAGCCTGGATGTAGATGAGGCAGAGTGGGATCAGATGGATGGCGTTGCAGAGTGGAACGGCAGTGAGGATGCGAAATACTATGAGCTGCGCGTTTACCGGGATGAGAAATTTTTAAGTACGGTAAAACCGGGAAAAGAAACGAAATACAATCTTGGACGTTATCTCACGCAGGCGGGAACCTACACGTTTGATGTGCGCGCGGTTTACAGCGATTCACGGCACGGCGAATGGCAGACATCGGATTCCTTCACAATCACGGCGGAGCAGGCGCAGGAAATTCAGAAGACGCTTGTCTTCAAGGAAGCAGGCAGCGGTCCGGCAGCCGGTGCGTGGGAACAGGATGCGCTTGGCTATAAGTACCGCAATTCCGATGGAAGCTATGTGACCAATAACTGGCAGCAGATCGGCGGTGTGTGGTATTTCTTCGATGAAAATGCATATTGCAAGACGAATACCTGGGTGTTCTGGAATGGAAAATGGTATTATCTGGATGTAAACGGCGCGATGTTAGTTAATACGACGACACCGGACGGCAAGCAGGTCGGGGAAGATGGGGCGCTTCTGTAAAATGTTTAAGAAACAATTTTGATGAAAATCCGTCAGGGAAGATGGAGACAGAATTGTAAAATAGATGTGAGAAGAGACAGGTTGCACGGAATATGCGGTCTGTCTCTTTTACATTTAAAAACAGAGAAAAATAAAGAGAATATTTGCAAACAGAACGATGGTAGAATGAAAACACATACATGAAAAGAGTGATGAAGGACAAGCTGGCAGTTATTTCTGATGGAATAAAAAAATTAACAAAAAGTATACTTGCATATTGTGAAATAAGTAGTAAGATAGAGGTGGTATCTCATGACTGCCTATTTTTTAACAATCTAGGGGAAGGGGCGGTCTGAGAAGAGACTGCAAGGGGTTCTAAGCCAGTATGGAGGATGGCAGAAAAAGGACTGACAAAGGAGGGGCACAGAGATGGCAGCACAAATTTTGGCTGTGATTATTTTTATTGTAATGTTTGGACTTATCATCTGGGATCACATTGAGAGGCATATCGTATCGCTCGGATGCGGGCTTCTGACGCTGGTGCTGGTGTTTGGCGTCTGTATGCACAGTGAGGCGGCAGCGGCGGAGACGCTGAGCCTGCACAGCTTCATGGTTCCGAACTTCTGGTTTCAGACCGAGGCGGCGGCAGAGTCCTCGAGCGGCATCAACTGGGCGACGATTCTTTTTATTGCCGGTATGATGCTGATGGTGGAGGGCATGGAGCGCGCGGGATTTTTCCGGTGGCTGTGCCTGACAATCGCCAAGGCGGTACATTATAAGACGATCCCGATTTTTATTTCATTTATGCTGATGTCGGCGTTTCTGGCGATGTTTATCGACAGTATTACCGTTATTCTTTTTTTGGCAGCGGTCACGGTAGAGCTGGCGCATCTTCTGCATTTTGAACCGATTCCGATGATCATTTCAGAGATCTTCTGTTCGAATCTGGGCGGCTCTGCGACGATGTGCGGCGATCCGCCGAATATCATCATCGGAACCTCGCTCGGATATTCATTTAAAGATTTTATTTTAAATACAGGTATGATGGCGGGTGTTTCGCTGATTTTTATCGTGCTGTTTTTCTATTTTTCCTTTAGGAAAGAATTAAAGGCGAGTGAAAAGCATGACGAAGCGGTTACATATCCATCCCCACAGGAGGCGATCGCGGATCGGAAACGGTTTGCGGTCAGCGTGGTGATCTTTGCGGCGGCGATCGTGATGCTGGTGACGCATGCACAGACGGGACTGACAGTTGCGACGATCGGCGTATTTATCGGTGCTTTTTCGCTGCTGGCATCCGGCGGTGAGGCGCTCAGCATGATTAAGAAGCTTGACTATAAGACGCTGCTATTCTTCATTGGTCTTTTTGTCGTGGTCGGCGGCATGGAGCAGACGGGCGTCCTAAATTCTTTAGCAGGGATCATTGACGCAGTCAGTGGAAATAATGTAAAATGGGTAGTAGCGATTGTGCTGTGGCTGTCGGCGCTTGCGAGTGCATTTGTGGACAATATCCCATTTGCGGCGACGATGATCCCGGTTATCCGGAGTCTGGCGCAGGCAGGCGGCATGGATCTCTCGGTTCTGGCGTGGGCGCTTTCGATGGGTACGGATATTGGCGGCTGCGGAACTCCGATCGGAGCCTCGGCAAACGTAGTTGGTATCTCAGTGGCAGCGAAAAACGGACATTTTATCGGCTGGGGGAAATATTGCCGGTATGCAGCTCCGGCGACGGTGCTGGTAATCCTGATTTCCATGGTTTGTATATATGTGAGATACTTTTAAGGGGGCTTTTATATGGAGGAGAGGAAAAACAGAGTGATTATCTCGGTCAGCAGACAGTTTGGCAGCGGCGGACACAAGATAGCGGAAGCGCTGGCAGAGCATTTTGAACTTCCGATTTATGATCATAGGATGCTGGACAGTATTGCCAAGGAAAAGGGTGTGGATCCGCGTGTGCTGGAAAAATACGACGAGAAGCCGCTAAACCGTTTTCTGGCGCGCAATGTCAGCGGATTTTCAAGCTCTCTGGAGAACAATCTGGCGCAGATGCAGTTCAGTTACCTGAAAGACAAGGCCGATTCAGGGGAATCGTTCGTGGTAGTTGGACGATGTGCGGAGACGGTTTTAAAGGAATATGACGGACTGATCACGATCTTTGTGCTGGGCGATGAGGAAACACGGGTGAAGAGAATCGAGCAGCTGCACGGACTTTCAGAGGACGAGGCGAAACGTCTGGTAAAGACGAAGGACTGGCGGCGGAAATCCTACCACAACTGTTACAGCCGCGGACGTTGGGGAGATTCCAGAAATTATGACCTTTCGATCAACAGCAGCCGGCTGGGAATTGAGGGAACGACGAAGATGCTGGAGGAGTATGTGCAGGCGAGGATGGACGCGATGCAGAAATAAAATAATAGAGATATCGAAGGAAAAGAGAAAGGGGAACGTGTGCATAGGCGGCGCACGTCCCCCTTTCCCTTTTTCTGCCGAGGTGTTATACTGTTACTGTTCCCGGGTGGGCACTTTTGGAACCGAAAGTGCCGTAAGAAAACGTGGTGGCAGCAGGAATTTGCCGTATTTAAATGCGAAGCCACGACAAATTCCGTTACTGGGCACGTATGCGTGAACAGTAACGTTATACTAAAAAATATGGAATTAGATAGAAAAATCGTATTTGCTATCTGTTCGATCTTGTTTTATAGTATATAAGATATTTAATAGGAGTTTGATGATATATGACAGAGTTAAAAAAAAGAAAAAAAGACCGGTCTCGTTCTGGAGGGCGGCGGGATGCGCGGTATTTACACAGCGGGCGTCCTGGATGTGTTTTTGGATCATGATATTTCATTTGACGGCGTGATCGGCGTCTCGGCGGGGGCAGTGCATGGGGCTTCGTTTGTGTCGGGGCAGAAGGAGCGGAGCATCCGCTATTATAAAAAATACTGCAATGACAAGCGTTTTATGAGCTTTGAAAACTGGCTGCGGACGGGAAATCTGGTGGACGAGCAGTTCTGCTTCCATGATATACCGGAACGGCTGGATCCGTATGATTACGAGGCATTTGACCGGGGAAATACACGGTTTTATGTGGCATGCAGCAATGTGGAGACAGGGAAAGCAGAGTATCTGGAGATCAAAGATATGTTCAAAGATGTCGAATATTTCCGTGCGACGGCATCCCTTCCGTATGTGTCCCATATGGTCGAGGTTGGTGGAATGAGCTTCTGGACGGCGGCTGCACGGACAGCATTCCGTTGCGTACCTTCGCTAAGATGGGGTATAAAAAATGCGTCGTTGTGCTGACCCGTCCGGCGGGCTACCGCAAGAAACCGGGCAATTTCTGGCTGCCGGAGGCGGCATATCACAAATATCCGGCGTTCGTGAGGGCGCTTCGCAGCCGCTATTATTTCTATAATAAGACGGTGGAATGGATCGATCGCCTCGAACAAGAGGGAAAAATTTTTGTTATCCGTCCGAGCGTGGCGCTTCCAATCGGCAGAACCGAACATAGTGTTGAAAAATTGCAGGAGACGTATGATATCGGCAGGAAGGATGCTGCCAATCAGATGCATGCAATGGAAAATTGGTTCAAATCTTATTGATTTATAGATTGATCTCTAGTATAGTAAAGATTGATGTAATGTGGCTGTGGACAATAAAAAGCGGGACAGCTGCAGCGTGACGATGAAAGAGCGATTCGTTCGGACCACATATGCCGCAGTGGCGGAAGACAGGTTTGGTATGTGTATCGCTATAAATTATAGAAGGAGAACACGCAATGGTTAAGATAGCAGTAGATGCCATGGGGGGCGACAACGCACCGGGTGAGATCGTGGCAGGTGCCGTGATGGCAGCCCAGTCGAGGGAAGATATTCAGATTTTCCTGATCGGCAAGGAAGAAGTCGTATCAGAAGAATTAAAAAAGCATACATATAAGAAAGAACAGATCGAGGTTGTCAATGCGACTGAGGTCATCGAGACGGAGGAACCGCCGGTCAATGCGATCCGCACGAAGAAAGATTCGTCCATCGTGGTCGGCATGAATATGGTCCGCAGGGGTGAGGCGGATGCATTCTGTTCCGCGGGCAGCTCCGGCGCGATTCTGGTCGGCGGACAGGTGATCGTCGGCAGAATCAAGGGCGTTGAACGTCCGCCACTGGCTCCATTGATTCCGACAGAAAAGGGTGTATCCTTGCTGATCGACTGCGGCGCCAATGTCGATGCAAGACCGTCCCATCTGGTACAGTTTGCAAAGATGGGCTCCATCTACATGGAACACGTGGTTGGCATCAAGAATCCGCGTGTGGCGATCGTCAACATCGGTGCGGAGGAAGAGAAGGGCAATGCGCTGGTGAAAGAGACATTCCCGCTCTTAAAAGAATGTAAGGACATCAATTTCATCGGCAGCATCGAGGCACGCGAGATTCCGCACGGCGGCGCGGATGTCATCGTTTCTGAGGCATTTGTCGGAAATGTCATCCTGAAACTCTATGAAGGTGTTGGTGCAACCCTGATTTCCATGGTAAAACAGGGCATGATGACGAGCCTGCGCTCAAAGATCGGCGCATTGCTTGTAAAACCGGCGTTGAAGACGACGCTCAAAGCATTCGATGCGAGCCAGTACGGCGGCGCACCGCTTCTGGGATTGAAGGGGCTGGTTGTCAAGACGCACGGAAATTCCAAGCGCATCGAGGTGTGCAATTCGATTCTTCAGTGTGTGACCTTTAAAGAGCAGGCGATTAATGAAAAGATCAAGGAAAGTCTGTGAAGCTTTCGTGAAATTATAAAATGTAGCGAAAAAACGATATGTTTTTAATCAATCTAGAATTCTAAATATTTTAAAATAAGTTCATAGAAAGGAAGAAAATTATGGAATTTGAAAAATTACAGAACATTATCGCGGAGGTACTGAATGTTGAAGCAGATGAAATTACGTTAAATACGACGTTTGTGGATGATCTGGGCGCTGATTCGCTGGATATTTTTCAGATTATCATGGGAATCGAGGAGGCGTTTGATATCGAAATTCCGACTGAGGAGGCAGAAAAGATTGTATCTGTGGGCGATGCAGTAGAGCAGATCAAGAACGCACTGAACTAATTCAATGTTTGTTAAAAAGTTATAGAGAAGTCTGTCAGGCAAAGGGGCTGGGCGGGCTGCCGAAGGGCAGGATCGCGACAGCTCCTTTCCAAAAAGAACGGATGTTTGACTCTGGCTCACAGACACAAATAGCAATGATTGCCGGAATCAGTCAGCAGCAGGACAGGCTGGAAAGAGAGAAATATATGGAGTATACATTAAATAAATTGGAAAAACGGATTGGCTATTCGTTTCAGGACAAGAAGCTTCTGGAACACGCGATGATACACAGTTCGTATGCCAATGAGCACCATCTTGGAAAACTGGGATGCAACGAGCGTCTTGAATTTTTAGGCGACGCGGTGCTGGAAGTGGTATCGAGTGATTTTCTGTTCCGCACGTTTCCGGAGATGCCGGAGGGCGATATGACAAAGACACGTGCGAGTCTGGTCTGCGAGCCGACGCTTGCATTCTGCGCACAGGAGATCGATCTGGGTGGATTTTTGCTGCTTGGAAAAGGCGAGGATGCGACCGGCGGACGGGGGCGCGATTCGGTGGTGTCGGATGCGATGGAGGCACTGATCGGTGCGATTTATCTGGACGGTGGTTTTGCTAATGCAAAAGAGTTTATTCATCGATTTATTCTCAACGATATGGAACACAAAAAGCTCTTTTATGATAGCAAGACTATCTTGCAGGAGATTGTGCAGGGACACACAGACGAGACACTTACATACGTTCTTCTGAAAGAAGAAGGACCGGATCACAACAAGAGCTTCGAAGTGTCCGCGATGCTGGACGGTCAGGAGATCGGCCGCGGCATCGGACGGACGAAAAAATCAGCGGAACAGCGTGCGGCGTACCGTGGGATCCTCACTATCAGAAAACCGCAGGAGTAGGTATGTATTTAAAGAGTATTGAAATACAGGGTTTTAAGTCATTTGCCAATAAAATTCTGTTTGAGTTCCACAACGGAATCACGGGCATCGTCGGGCCAAACGGCAGCGGCAAGAGCAATGTCGCCGATGCAGTGCGCTGGGTGCTCGGTGAGCAGAGAAGCAGGCAGCTGCGCGGCGGCACGATGCAGGACGTTATTTTTGCTGGTACGGAGCTTCGAAAACCGCAGGGATTTGCCTACGTGGCGATCACACTGGATAATGCCGATCACAAACTTCCGATTGAGTACGACGAAGTCACGGTTTCAAGACGTCTTTACCGTTCTGGTGAGAGTGAATATAAGATTAATGGAACGAGCTGCCGTCTAAAAGATATCAACGAGCTCTTTTACGATACGGGTATCGGTAAAGAGGGATATTCCATCATCGGACAGGGGCAGATTGATCAGATTTTAAGAGGGCGGCCGGAGGAACGGCGCGAGCTGTTTGACGAGGCGGCTGGAATCGTGAAATTCAAGCGGCGCAAGGCGATCGCACAGAAGAAGCTGGAAGATGAAAAACAGAACCTGATCCGCGTGACGGATATTTTGTCCGAGCTGGAAAAACAGGTAGGACCGTTGGAACGGCAGTCGGAGGAGGCGAAGGAGTATCTGCGTCTGCGGGAAGAGCTGCGCTGCCTGGACGCCAACCTGTTTTTGGCAGAATCGGAGGAATTGAAGCGCCAGATCCGGGAAGTGGAGCAGAAGGAGATGATTCTGACCGGCGATCAGGAGAGTGTGCGGGCGGAATCGGAGACACTGAAATCGGAGTACGAATTGCTCGGAACCGAGCTGGATGCGCTGGATGCGGCGATTGCCGCGGATCGTGAGGCGTGCAGCCGGGAAGATCTGGAACGCCAGGAGAAGACCGGACGGATCGGGGTTCTCAGAGAGCAGATCCGGACGGAGCAGATGAACGAAGAACATATCCGCAGCCGGATGGCGTCGATCGACGGCGAAATGCATCAGAAAGAGGAAGAACAGGCGGAATATGAGTCTGAAAAACAGGCACTAAATGCATCGGTGCAGATGATCGAGGCAAAACAGCAGGAAGCGGAGGCAGCAGTCCGTTCGATGGACGAGGCGGTCAGCCGGACGGAAACTTTGATCGAGACAGCAAAAGCCGAGATCATGGACGCTCTGAACCAGAAAGCGGAACTTGCCGCCCGCCGTCAGCGCTATGAGACGATGCTGGAGCAGGCGGATGTGCGCCGGGCGGAAGTGACGCAGAAGCTTTTGAAATTCAAGAGCGATGAGTCGGTTCAGGAAGAGCAGAAAAAAGAAGAAGAAGCCAAATTAGGGAAGGTGCGGGAATGTCTGGAAGCGTTTTCGGCGCAGGAAAAAGAGCTGCAGGAGCAGACGCGCACGGAGGAAGAACAGGAACGCCGCCTGAACCAGAAACTTTCGAGCCTTCAGCAGGATTACCACACGAACCGGACAAAGCTGGAATCGATGCGGAATCTGGCGGAGCGCTACGAGGGCTACGGCGGCAGTATCCGCCGCGTGATGGAAGTCAGGAACTGCGTTCCGGGTATTCACGGCGTTGTGGCGGATCTGATCAGCACGACGAAGAAATATGAGACGGCGATCGAGACGGCACTTGGCGGCAGCATCCAGAACATTGTGACGGATTCCGAGGAGACGGCGAAACGCCTGATTGAACACCTGAAAAAGAACCGGTATGGCCGTGCGACGTTTCTGCCGCTGACCAGCATGGAACGCCGCCAGAGTTTTGGACAGCCGGGGGCGCTGAAAGAAATGGGCGTTCTTGGACTGGCAAGCGAACTGGTCTCTGCGGATGAGAAATACAGCGGGCTGGTGTCCTATCTGCTGGGACGCGTGGTCGTGGTGGATCAGATCGATCATGCGATTGCGCTGGCAAAGAAATATCGGCATTCTCTCCGGATCGTGACGCTGGACGGCGAGCTTTTAAGCCCTGGCGGTTCGATGACCGGTGGTGCATTCAAGAACAGCAGCAATCTGCTGGGACGCCGCCGTGAGATCGAAGAACTGGAAGCTGCCTGCAAAAAGGCATTGGAACAGGTAGAGGCGGTACAGAAGGAGCTGGCAGAGACAGGGCGCAGGCTGACGGAAGCGAAGAGAACACTGGCATCCGTCCAGGAGAGGCGCCAGCAGATGCAGATCCAGCAGAATACGTTGGAACTGACGATCTGCCAGTTAGAGGCGAGACGGCAGGAGATTGCAGATTCCTCGCAGGATCTGTCTTCAGAAAATCAGGAACTCGAGCTGCAGGTAGGCGATCTGCGCGGGGCGCTGCGGGAGCTGCAGACCGAAGAGACGAAGCTTGAAACGCTAAGCAATGAGAAGAACCAGTACGTGGAAGAGCAGCAGACAGGTCTTGAGACGGCGAAAAAGCAGCGTGGGGAAGCGGCGGCAGCCCTTTCGGAGATACAGCTTGGGCATTCCCAGGCGGAGCAGAAGGGCGCGTTTATCGAGGAAAATCTGCGCCGTGTATTGCAGGAGCAGGAACGTCTCCGGGCAGAGAAAGAGAAACTTTCCGGCGGTCACGCGGACAGCAGCGAGACGATCGCTGCCAGAGAGCGAGAGATTGCAGCGCTGGAAGCCGAGATACAGGCGTCCGGGGACAAGCGGACGCAGATGGAACTGGTAATCCAGAACAAGCAGCGTGAGAAGGAAGAAAAGGCGGGGCGGCAGAAAACTTTCTTTGATAAAAAGGAAGAGCTGAACGAACGTCTCCAGCTTTTAGACCGCGAGAACTTCCGTCTCCAGAATCAGAGAGAACGCCTGAATGAGCGCCTGGAGTCGCAGGTCGATTATATGTGGAGTGAGTATGAGCTTACGTATTCGCGCGCGGAAGAGCTGCGGAAGGAAGAGTTGACCTCGATTCCAGAAATGAAGCGGTCGATCAATGGGAAAAAGATGGAGATCCGCGCCCTTGGGAATGTCAATGTCAACGCGATCGAGGACTACAAGGAGATATCCGGCCGCTACGAATTTATGAAAAACCAGCATGAAGATCTGGTAGCGGCACAGGCGGCGCTGGAAAAAATTATCGAGGAGCTCGATGAAGGAATGCGGCGTCAGTTCAGGGAAAAATTTGGTGAGATCCGCCGCGAGTTTGATAAAGTATTTAAGGAATTATTCGGAGGCGGAACGGGTACGCTGGAGCTGTCGCAGGAAGAAGATATTCTGGAGGCAGGCATCCAGATTATTTCACAGCCGCCGGGCAAAAAACTGCAGAATATGATGCAGCTCTCCGGTGGGGAGAAAGCATTGACGGCGATCGCGCTGCTTTTTGCAATTCAGAACTTAAAACCGTCGCCATTCTGCCTGCTTGATGAGATTGAGGCGGCACTCGACGATTCCAACGTAGACCGGTTTGCCGGGTACCTGCATAAGCTGACGCGCTACACGCAGTTTATTGTCATCACCCACCGAAGAGGCACGATGGTGTCGGCAGACCGCCTGTACGGTATCACGATGCAGGAAAAAGGTGTGTCCACGCTGGTATCGGTCAGTCTGATCGAGGCGCAGATGGAGCGGGAAGAGGAAAAGCAGAATTATAATTGCAAAAAAGAGCTCAGAAATAGAAAAGGAGGCGCAGCCATGGGAGAGAAGAAAAAGGGCTTTTTCAGCCGTCTGGTAGAAGGGCTGACGAAAACGAGAGATTCCATTGTAAGCGGAATTGATTCCGTATTCAGCGGTTTTTCCGCGATCGATGATGATTTCTATGAGGAGATCGAAGAGACGCTTATCATGGGCGATTTAGGTATCCAGACGACGATGGCGATCGTCGAGGATCTCCGGAAAAAGGTAAAAGAAAACCACATCAAGGATCCGGCAGAGTGCAAGGATCTTCTGATTGCCAGCATCAAAGAGCAGATGGATCTGGGCGAAAATGCCTACGAATTTGAAAACCGCAAGTCGGTTGTGCTGGTGATCGGCGTCAACGGCGTCGGGAAGACGACCTCGGTCGGCAAGCTGGCGGGTCAGTTAAAGGATCAGGGCAAGAAGGTCATTCTGGCGGCGGCGGATACATTCCGTGCGGCAGCGATTGAGCAGCTGACGGAGTGGGCAGGACGCGCGGGCGTTGATCTGATCGCCCAGCAGGAAGGTTCTGATCCGGCAGCTGTTATCTACGATGCGATCGCGGCGGCAAAATCAAGAAATGCCGATGTGCTGATCTGCGACACGGCAGGTCGTCTGCATAACAAGAAAAACCTGATGGAAGAGCTAAAGAAGATCAACCGGATCATCGACAAAGAATATCCGGACGCCTACCGTGAGACATTGGTTGTCCTTGACGGAACGACCGGTCAGAACGCGCTTGCACAGGCAAAACAGTTTATGGAGGTGGCGGATATCACCGGCATCATCCTGACGAAGCTGGATGGCACGGCAAAGGGCGGTATCGCGGTTGCGATCCAGTCCGAGCTTGGTATTCCGGTTAAATACGTCGGAATCGGCGAGAAGATTGACGATTTACAGAAATTCGATGCGAATGATTTCGTCAATGCACTGTTTAAGAGAAATGAAGCATTGACAGAGAATGAATAAAGCTAAAAATAGCTGAACATGCCGCGGCTGAAACTGGTTTGGCGGAGAACAAATCTGCTTAAGCCGTAGATTCAGATAGAGAGGACACACCCGGCAGACTGTCTGGTCAGAGAACCGGCAAAAGCAGGGCGCATTCTGAGAAATACGGATAAATGGAGGAAAGACAATGAGTGAGACAATAAAGGAAGAGACAGCAGAGGCAGTACAGGCTGAGCCGCAGGGACTGACGCTGGAGAAATTCGAAGAAGCAACTGAGGTTGTCAGCAAGGTTATTTCCGAGACAAAACTGGTTTACAGTGAATATTTTTCGAATTTGACCGGCAATAAAGTATATTTAAAACCGGAAAATATGCAGTATACAGGTGCTTACAAGGTAAGAGGTGCATTTTATAAGATCAGCACCCTGAGTGATGAGGAGAAACAGCGCGGTCTGATCACCGCATCGGCTGGAAACCATGCACAGGGCGTTGCATACGCGGCAAAACTGGCTGGCTGCAAGGCAACGGTTGTTATGCCGACGACCACGCCGCTCATGAAGGTAAACCGTACCAGAAGCTATGGCGCAGAGGTGGTTCTTCACGGCGATGTATTCGATGAGGCGCTGGCATATGCAAATGAGCTGGCAGCGGAGCACGGATATACCTTTATCCATCCGTTCAACGATCTGGACGTAGCCACCGGTCAGGGAACCATCGCCATGGAGATCATCAAAGAGCTTCCGACCGTTGATTATATTCTGGTTCCGATTGGCGGCGGCGGACTCTGTACCGGTGTTGCAACGCTGGCGAAACTGCTGAATCCGAAGATCAAAGTGATCGGTGTAGAACCGGCAGGCGCAAACTGTATGCAGGAATCCCTGAAAGAAGGAAAAGTAGTGACTCTCCCGAGCGTCAACACAATCGCGGATGGTACTGCCGTTAAACGCCCGGGCGATCTGCTGTTCCCGTACATCCAGATCAATGTGGATGATATCATCACCATCGGGGATTCCGAGCTGATCGTGGCATTCCTTGATATGGTAGAAAACCACAAGATGATCGTTGAGAACTCCGGTCTTCTGACTGTGGCTGCTCTGAAACACCTGAATGTGAAGAAGAAAAAAGTCGTATCCATCCTGAGCGGCGGCAACATGGACGTGATCACAATGGCATCCATCGTACAGCATGGTCTGATCCAGAGAGACCGCGTATTTACCGTATCGGTACTGCTGCCGGATAAGCCAGGAGAGCTTGCAAAAGTTGCAAATCTGATGGCAGCGGAGCAGGGCAATGTCATCAAACTGGAGCACAACCAGTTTGTCAGCATCAACCGCAACGCAGCAGTGGAGCTGCGGATCACCGTTGAGGCGTTTGGTACGGATCACAAGAATAAGATAGTGGAAGCACTCAAGGAAGCAGGCTACCGTCCGAAGCTGGTAAAATCCAAAAATATCTATGATGTCTAAGATGGAAATGAAAAGCAGTGTGGATAGAGCAGACAGGGGAGAGTTGAAATGAAGCGGGAGAAATATGAGCCGGTGTTAAAAAATATTTCCTATTTTATAAAATGGGTGGAAGGCGCGATTGTGATTGGAATTGTGAGCGGCTGCATCGGCACGGCATTTGGAAAATGTGTCCTATGGGTGTCGGCATTCTTTCAAAGCCACCCGTGGATGGTCTTTCTGCTGCCGCTTACCGGTCTTCTGGTTCTGGGTGTTTACCATGTGCTGGGAGAGAGTAATAACCGGGGCACAAATATGGTGATCGAATCGATCTATTCGAACACAGAGATCAGTTTTGCGACTGCCCCGGCAGTCTTTGCAGGAACACTTCTGACGCACCTGGGCGGCGGTTCTGCCGGACGGGAGGGCGCGGCGCTGCAGATGGGAGGAAGCATCGGAACCCAGATCGGAAAATGGCTGAAATTTGATGAGAAAGATAAGAAAATTGCGGTCATGTGCGGCATGAGCGGTGTGTTTGCCGCCTTGTTTGGCACACCGATGGCGGCGGCGATCTTTTCGATGGAGGTTATCAGCATCGGCGTTATGTACTATGCAGCGCTGGTTCCATGTGTCTTTTCTGCCTTTACGGCGGCGGCGCTGGCGAGGTTCTGGGGACTGATGCCGGAGCAGTTTGCGATTGGTGCGGTTCCTGCGTGGAGTATTGAAACAGCGATCGTTGCTGTCGGTCTGGCGGCTGGCTGCGCGCTGGTGTCGGAGCTTTTCTGCATCACGCTTCACACAACGGAACATCTCTACAAAAAATATCTTCCATCGCCGGTCTGGCGGATTCTATCCGGCGCGGCGATTGTGATTGTTTTGACGCTTCTGACCGGTTCGACCCGCTACAACGGAAGCGGCGTCTCCCTGATTGAAAAATGTTTCGAGGGCGAGGGACTTCCATGGGATTTCCTGATGAAAATTCTCTTTACGACGGTTACGCTGGAGGCAGGCTTCAAGGGAGGCGAGATCGTGCCGACCCTGACGATCGGCGCGGCGTTTGGCAGTTTCTTTGCATTTCTCTTTGGACAGCCGGTCGGTCTTATGACCGCCTGCGGTATGCTGGGACTCTTTGTGGGAGTCACAAACTGCCCGATCTCAACGCTTCTGCTGGGCTTTGAGCTTTTTGGCTATGAAGCGATGCCGTTTTTCGTGCTGGTGATTGCAGTCAGCTTTAGTTTCTCTGGTTATTACAGCCTGTATGCGAGTCAGAAATTTATCTACTCGAAGACGAGGACGGAGTTTATTAACCGGAAGACGAATAAATAGGTGGAAAATGCTCACCATAATTTTGATTTTTTACTTTTGAATACCACAAAAAGGGTTCCAATTTATCTTTGGAACCCTAAAATGTCATGCTTTAAAGAAATTCATGAATCTACGTGCTCTATCATGATTTATTCATGAAAATCCTGCGGTTTCTCATCACGGAAATCGAGCAGGGCGCGCGGTGCAACCTGCAGAACACCTGCAATATCAAAGAGACTCTCTAAGGAAAGACTCGTTTTCATGTTCGGTGCCTCGATGTTGGATATATGAGTCCGGCTTAAATCGGTCGCCTCTGCTAAAGCCATCTGGCTCATGCCACGGAGTTTGCGGTAATAAGCGATGTTGAGACCTATCTGACGGTAATATTTTTCATAACGGTTTGTCTGCTGCTTGTTAATTTGTTTTTGATCGATTGCTGTCATATTTTTCAAGTGCCTCCCCGATCCGAAAGAATCATGCGTTATTGTTATTTCAGAGATAATAAATAATTACAACTGATATAACTATTGTAGCTGGAAATTGATTTTTATCAAACAATATAATGGTTCAAATTTGCAATGTTATAAAATGCATATCCAATAAAATAATGCACATACATGGATTGCACCTAGGAAGGCTGTTAAATAATGCACAGAAAAAGATTGCAGAGGATAAGTGCAGATAAATAATGAGAAACTGGGGGCAGAATGAGAGCGGCGGGAAAAGGTGAAATAGAAAAAAAGTAAAACGGGCGCTAAAATTTGAGAAAAAATGAAAAATAGGGCGAAGAATCCGTATACAGAAAGGCGTTTGGGGAAAATGATGAAAGGATGCACAGGATTTACGAAAATTCTATCGCACATTCGGATTTTTTGTGGTAGAATATCTTTGATAAGGTGACGCAGCTTTTTACGGTCATCACAGATAAAATGTACATCAGAACGTACATATAGACAGGGAGAACCGAATTATGGAATTAAAGCGGGTATTACTGAAGCTGAGCGGAGAAGCGCTGGCAGGCGACAAGAAAACCGGGTTTGATGAGGCGACGGTCAAGGAAGTAGCCAGACAGGTTAAGACGGCAGTCGATGACGGAATCGAAGTAGGTATCGTGATCGGCGGCGGAAACTTCTGGAGAGGCCGCCAGAGCAATGCAATCGATCGGACCAAGGCGGATCAGATCGGAATGCTGGCAACGGTCATGAACTGTATTTACGTGTCGGAGATCTTCCGGAGCGAGGGTATGATGACACAGATTCTGACACCATTTGAGTGCGGTTCCATGACGAAGCTGTTTTCAAAGGACAGAGCCAATAAATATTTCTCAAAGGGTATGGTCGTATTTTTTGCAGGCGGTACAGGCCATCCGTATTTCTCAACTGATACCGGCGTAGCGCTGCGTGCGATTGAGATGGATGCAGACTGCATTCTTCTGGCCAAGGCGATCGACGGCGTCTATGACAGCGATCCGAAGATCAACCCGGATGCAAAGAAGTATGATACGATCACGATTCAGGAGGTGATCGACAAGCAGCTGGCGGTCGTAGACCTCACAGCTTCCATCATGTGTATGGAAAATCACGTTCCGATGGCAGTATTCAGCCTGAATGAAAAAGACGGAATTGTAAATGCAATGCGCGGAAAAATTAACGGTACAGTGGTTACCGCATAACTAGGAGGATTTTATGCAGGAGAGATTAAAAGTTTACGAAGAGAAGATGAATAAGTCCTATGACGCACTGCTGAATGAGTATACATCCATTCGTGCTGGACGTGCGAACCCGCATGTACTGGACAAAATCAAAGTAGATTACTACGGCGCACCGACCCCGTTACAGCAGGTGGCAAATATCTCTGTACCGGAGCCGCGTATGATTCTGATCCAGCCGTGGGAGAAGAAGCTCATTAAGGACATCGAGAAAGCGATCCTGACTTCCGATCTGGGTATCAACCCGAACAACGATGGAAGTGCAGTCCGCCTGATTTTCCCGGAGCTTACTGAGGAACGCCGTAAAGATCTGGCAAAGGATGTTAAGAAAAAGGGCGAGGGCGCGAAGGTTGCAGTCCGCAATATCCGCCGTGATGCAAACGACCTGTTAAAGAAGCTGGAAAAAGGCGGCGAGATCACCGAGGACGAGCTGGCAGATGGCGAGGATCAGATCCAGAAGCTGACTGACAAGATGATCGCAAAGGTTGATAAAGCAGTAGAAGAAAAAACAGCCGAGATCATGACTGTATAAAAATACAATAGAGTTTAAATGTAAAAATCAGGCTGCCTCAAGCAGGGCTGGCCGGCATTGCAGATGCGGATGGCCGGCTGGTCCTGTTTTCTGGCTATTAAGGGAATATTATGGAGGAAAACTGGATGGAAAGGGATATCGAAAACCTGGTAATTCCGCAGCATGTCGCCCTCATTCTGGATGGCAACGGCAGATGGGCGAAGAAGAGAGGCCTTCCGAGAACCGCAGGTCATAAAGAGGGGTGTGTGACGGTTGAACAGACGGTTGAGGATGCAGCGAGACTGGGAATCCGTTATCTGACGGTATATGGTTTTTCAACGGAAAACTGGAAGCGTTCCGCTGAAGAAGTAGGGGCGCTGATGCAGCTCTTCCGTTTTTATCTGAAACGGCTTTTAAAGATTGCCAAGAAAAATAATGTAAGAGTCAAAATGATCGGCGACCGCACGCGCTTTGACAGCGATATCATCGAGGGCATCAACCGCCTGGAAGACGAGACGGCGGCAAACACGGGCATGACCTTTGTGATCGCAGTCAACTACGGCGGCAGAGATGAGATCACGCGCGCGGTGCGCCATATGATGATGGACTGTCAGGACGGAAAGCTGGTGCCGGAGAACGTGACAGAGCAGACCGTTGCGTCCTATTTAGATACGGCGGGCATCCCGGATCCGGATCTTCTGATCCGCACCAGCGGCGAGATCCGCCTGTCCAATTATCTGCTGTGGCAGCTTGCCTACAGTGAGATTTATATCACGGACTGCCTGTGGCCGGATTTCAACCGCGACGAGCTTATAAAGGCAATTGAGCAGTTCAATCAAAGAGACAGACGCTTTGGCGGAGTCAAGGCATAAGGAGGAGTTGCCATGTTCAGAACGAGGCTGATAAGCGGGATTGTGCTTGTAGCACTCGCGATTTTACTGGTTACAAAGGGCGGTGTCCTTCTGTACTGTGTGACCGCCGCAATCTCCCTGATCGGTATGTTTGAGCTTTACCGGGTTATGGGGATTGAGAAAAAAGCGCCGGGCATCGCCGGATATCTGGCGTGTCTGGGATATTATGGGCTGGTGTGGTTTGAAGGGCAGCATTATGTGACGCTGCTTGCGATTGCAGCCCTGATGGTGCTGATGAGCATTTACGTGTTCACGTTTCCGAAATATGGGACCGAGCAGATTACAGTAGCATTTTTCGGCATTTTTTATCTGGGAATTATGCTTTCCTACCTGTATCAGGTGCGGGCAATGGCGGACGGAAAATACCTTGTCTGGCTGATCTTTTTAAGCTCATGGGGCTGTGACACCTGCGCATACTGCGCGGGAATGCTCCTTGGAAAACACCGTCTGGCACCGGTTTTAAGCCCGAAAAAATCGATCGAGGGCGCCGTCGGCGGTGTGGTCGGATCGGCTCTGTTAGGCTGCATTTATGCGTATTTCTTCGGTGCGAAGATGGACGAGGTCAGCAATCCGATGGTGGCATGCGCGGTGGCGTGTGCGATTGCGGCGGTCATTTCCCAGATCGGGGATCTGGCGGCGTCGGCGATCAAGCGGAACCACAATGTCAAGGATTACGGAAACCTGATTCCGGGACACGGCGGCGTGCTGGATCGGTTCGACAGCATGATTTTTACGGCACCGGCGATTTATTTTGCACTGACGTTTTTACGATAAAACGGAAGCATGTATGAAAATACAGAAACAGGAGAATAAGAAATGAAAAAAATTGCGATACTTGGATCAACCGGATCGATCGGAACACAGACATTGGAAGTGGTCCGGGCGAATAAAGATATAGAAGTAACGGCTCTGGCGGCTGGAAGCAATATTGATCTTCTGGAGAAACAGATCCGGGAGTTTTCTCCGAAGATCGCGGCGGTCTGGAACGAGGAAAAAGCAAAAGAACTGAAAGACCGTGTGCGCGATCTGGATATCCGTGTCGAGAGCGGCATGGATGGACTTCTCGCAGTGGCAACGGAGCTGGGTGCGGAGATTGTGGTGACAGCGGTAGTCGGAATGATCGGTATCCGCCCGACGATCGCAGCGATGAATGCTGGAAAAGATATTGCACTTGCAAACAAAGAGACCCTGGTAACGGCCGGGCATATCATTATGTCGCTGGCAAAGGAGAAGCATGTCCGCATTCTGCCGGTGGACAGCGAGCACAGCGCGATTTTCCAGAGTTTGAACGGTGAGACGGGAAATAAGATCCACAAGATTCTCCTGACAGCGTCCGGCGGACCGTTCCGCGGATGGACGAGAGAGCAGATGAAGGGTGTGCAGGTCGAAGATGCACTGAAACATCCGAACTGGACGATGGGGCGCAAGATCACGATCGACAGTTCCACGATGGTAAACAAAGGTCTGGAAGTTATGGAGGCAAGATGGCTCTTTGGCGTGGAGATGGATCAGGTGCAGGTGGTTGTGCAGCCGCAGAGTGTGATTCATTCAATGGTAGAATACGAGGACGGCGCGGTGATAGCGCAGCTCGGCACGCCGGATATGAAGCTTCCGATCCAGTATGCGCTGTATTATCCGGAGCGCCGCTTCCTGGCGGGCGACCGGCTGGATTTTGCAAAGCTGGCACAGATTACCTTTGAAGCGCCGGATTTTGAGAATTTCCACGGACTTTCCCTGGCATACAAAGCCGGACGGCGCGGCGGCACGCTTCCGACCGTGTTCAATGCGGCAAATGAGCGGGCAGTCCAGAAATTCCTCGATCGCGAGATCGGATATCTGACCATCACTGATATGATTGAGGCGGCGATGGAACACCATACCGTGAAAGAGAATCCGACGGTCGAAGAGATTCTGGCAGCAGAACAGGAAACCTATGATTTTATAGAGAGCAGGTGGTAGATTGGTAAGTTTGCTGGCGGCACTGATTGTATTCAGCCTGATCGTGCTGTTTCACGAATTTGGACATTTTTTATTGGCAAAACGGGGCGGAATCTGCGTCGTTGAGTTTTCGCTCGGCATGGGTCCTAGACTTTTCAGTTTTGTGAAAGGCGGGACGCGGTACTCGCTGAAGCTGTTTCCGTTTGGCGGTTCTTGTATGATGCTGGGGGAAGATGAAGGGTATGATGCGCCGGGTGAGACGGAAAAAGGGAGTTCCTGCGATCAGAACCAGAGTCTGACAGATGGAAAAACGGATCGGCTCCTGCTGCCTCCGGGCGCAACGGGGATTTATTTTAATGCGGTTTCTGCCTGGACACGTTTTAAAGTCGTGGTGGCAGGACCTGTATTCAACTTCATTCTGGCGTGGTTTTGCGCCTTTTTCGTGATCAGCTGTGTGGGATTTGATCCGGCGTCGGTTGTCAGTGTTGAGGACGGCTATCCGGCACAGGAGGCGGGGCTGCAGGCGGGCGATACGATCGAGCGCTTAAATGGCACGCGCACCTATCTGTACCGCGATGTGCAGACGTATCTGCAGTTTCATCCGGGAAAGAGTGTCACGGTGGAGTATGTGCGGGATGGGAAATCCTACACGACGCAGATGGTTCCGCGCTATTCCGAGGAGGCGGGACGCTATCTTATTGGAATCAGTGGCGGCGTTTACCGGAAACCGGCGTCCGTGATTCAGACGGCGCAGTATAGCTTCTATGAAGTGCGCTATTGGATCCGTGTGACGTTCAGCAGCCTTGGCATGATTCTGAAGCGGCAGGTCAGCTCGAACGATATCGCGGGTCCGGTGCGGATTGTGTCGATGATCGGCACGACGGTCAAGGAGAGCCAGAGCTACGGACTTATGATTGTGCTTGTCAATCTGGCCAATATGTGTATTCTACTCAGCGCCAATCTGGGTGTCATGAACCTGCTTCCGGTTCCGGCGCTGGACGGCGGACGGCTCGTCTTTATCATTCTGGAGATGCTGCGCGGCAAGCCGGTTGATCCGGAAAAAGAGGGCATGGTTCATATGGCGGGCATGGCGGCATTGATGACGCTGATGCTGTTTGTGTTGTTTAATGATATTAGAAATTTATTGTAATAATTCATGTAACTGTTCAGTAGGTCTGCGCATTTACTGCGCTGACCGTACGAAAACATGGGTCAGCAGGCAAAAATCCCATTGCCGTAGGCAATTTTTGATGGATTTTTGCGCGTGACTGTGAAGGTACTGAACAGTTACTAATTCATTTAATTCAAAGGCATGAAAGATTCGCTCGAAAAAGACCGGAAATTTCATGTCGGAGAAGAAAGGTTTGGGAGGAACGATATGGGATACCGGGACGAGACGAAAGTGGTGCAGATTGGAAAACGTCAGATCGGCGGCGGCAATCCGATTCTGATCCAGTCGATGTGTAATACGAAAACAGAGGATGTGAAGGCGACCGTCGAGCAGATTCTGGCGCTGGAGCACGCGGGCTGCGATATTATCCGTGTGGCAGTGCCGACAATGGAGGCGGCTGCTGCCCTGACGGAGATTAAACGCCAGATACATATTCCATTGGTGGCGGATATTCATTTTGACTATCGTCTCGCGATCGCGGCGATCGAGTGCGGCGCGGACAAAATCCGTATCAATCCGGGAAATATCGGTTCCAGAGAGCGGATCCAGGCGGTGGTTGACAAGGCAAAAGAGTATGGCGTGCCGATTCGTGTCGGCGTCAACAGCGGTTCTTTGGAAAAGCCATTGGTAGAGAAATATGGCGGCGTGACAGCGGAAGGACTCGTTGAGAGTGCGCTGGATAAGGTTGCCTGATTGAGCAGATGGGTTATGACAATCTGGTTATCAGCATCAAATCTTCGGATGTTATGATGTGTGTAAAAGCACATGAACTAATTGCAAAAAAGACTCATTATCCGCTGCATGTCGGTATCACAGAGGCGGGAACTGTGATTGCGGGCAATATCAAGTCAGCGGTCGGTCTGGGACTGATTTTGAGTCAGGGAATCGGTGATACGATCCGCGTGTCCCTGACAGGCAGCCCGCTGGAGGAGATCAAGTCGGCAAAGCTGATTTTGAAGACGCTGGGCCTTCGTCGGGGAGGCGTGGAAGTTGTTTCATGTCCGACCTGCGGACGCACGCAGATCGACCTCATCGGTCTGGCAAACCAGGTGGAGACGCTGGTACAGGGATATCCGCTGGATATCAAGGTTGCCGTCATGGGCTGCGTGGTCAACGGACCGGGCGAGGCGAAGGAAGCCGATCTCGGTGTAGCCGGCGGTATCGGCGAAGGACTTCTGATACGCAAGGGCGAGATTGTGAAAAAACTGCCGGAGAGTGAACTTTTACCGGCGCTCAAAGCGGAGCTTGACCGGATGGTGGAAGAGAAAAAAGCAAAGGAATGATAGAATGAAAACATTTCTGGAGGTATTTCCAGATTTACATATTGCGGAAAATGTGCGGGGACTGCTTGAAATGGTCGGGATCGAGAAGATCTCGACGAACCGTGACCGGAGCGTGATCCGCGTATACATCGACAGCCCGCGCCTGATGCACAAGCAGAGTATCTACGATCTGGAAAAAGGCATCAAGGAGCAGTTGTTTCCGGGCAAACGGGTGACGATCAAGATTTTGGAGAAATACCATCTGTCCAGCCAGTACACGCCGGAAAAACTCATGAATGTATACCGGGACAGCATTTTGATGGAGCTGAAAAATTACAGTATCCTTCTTTATAATATGTTCCGTAAGGCGGAGATGAATTTTGAAGAAGAAGGATACCTGAAGCTGTCGCTGGAGGACACGATGATCGTGCGCGATAAGGCACCGGAGCTGGTGCGGATTCTGGAGAAAATCTTCACCGAGCGCTGCAATGTGCCGGTGGTTGTGAAGACTTCCTACCGTCCGGTTGAGAAGAAGAATACTGAGCCGGAGATCATCTACATGAAGCCGCAGGCGGCAGGCGGAAGCGGCGCGGCTGCCGGAGCAGCAGGTGCCAATGAGGCGTATATGGAACCATCGGGGGCAGAACCTGCCTCTGGCGGTGTCGATCTGCCATTTGACGAGGGAAAGACTGTTTTAAAACCGGTTGGTAAGCTGAAAGCCGGGGGGAATCCGGCAGGAGGCAGAAACCAGGCAGGCAGCGCAAATGCTGGATCTGGCAAGGGCGGCGAGTACCGCCGTTCGGGCTATATGAAGAAATCCGACAATCCGGATGTGCTGTTTGGGCGCGATTTCGATGAGGAGGCGAGCCCGATCGAGGAGTTGGAAGGCGAGGTTGGGCAGGTTGTCATCCGCGGAAAGATCCTGACCTGCGAGCTAAGGGAGCTTCGCAGCGGCAACACACTGTTTATGTTTTCGGTAACGGATTTTACAGATACAATCGGCGTCAAGATCTTTGCACGGGAGGATACGCTGGATGATTTGAAGACGGCGACCAAGGCGGGACAGTTTGTCCGCATCAAGGGTGTTGCCAACATTGATAAATTTGACGGCGAGCTGACGATCGGTTCGGTTTCCGGCATCAAGAAATGCGAAGATTTCACCAGCAAGCGGATGGACAACAGTCCGCTCAAGCGCGTGGAGCTTCACTGTCACACAAAGATGAGCGATATGGACGGTGTTTCCGAGGTCAAGGATATCATCAAACGTGCCAAACAGTGGGGCATGGACGCCATCGCTGTCACCGACCACGGCTGTGTGCAGGCGTTTCCGGATGCGAACCATGCGGTCGATAAGGGCGAAAACTTCAAGATCCTCTATGGTGTTGAGGGCTATCTCGTCGATGATATGAAGGAGCTGGCGGAGAATGAGAAAGGACAGACGTTAGACCACACCTGCGTTGTATTCGATATCGAGACGACCGGTTTCAGCCCGATCAAGAACCGCATCATCGAGATCGGCGCGGTGCGTGTGACGGATGGAAAGATTGTGGACAAATTCAGCACATTTGTCAACCCAGAAGTGCCAATCCCCTATGACATTGAACAGCTGACAAGCATCAACGACGGCATGGTAATCAGCGCGCCGACGATCGAAGAGGTTCTGCCGGAGTTTCTGGCATTCTGCGAGGGTGCGGTCATGGTCGCGCACAACGCGTCGTTTGATATCAGTTTCATCAAAGAAAATGCGAGACGGCAGGGACTCACATTCCAGCCGACCGTTCTCGATACGGTTTCGCTGGCGCGTGTCCTGCTGCCGAACCTGAACCGCTTCAAGCTTGACACGGTAGCGAAAGAGCTTAAAATTTCCCTTGAAAACCATCACCGGGCGGTCGATGATGCGGGGGCGACGGCAGAGATTTTTGTCAAGTTCATCGAGATGTTAAAGGCTCGTGATATCGAAAACCTGACGCAGCTCAACGAACTCAGCAAAATGACACCGGAAATGATCCGGAAGATGCCGACCTACCATATTATTATTCTGGCGAAGAATGATGTCGGGCGAATCAACCTGTACCGGTTGATTTCCCAGTCGAACCTGACATATTTTGCAAAACGTCCGCGGATTCCGAAGAGTCTGCTGGCGAGCCACCGCGAGGGGCTGATTCTTGGGTCGGCGTGCGAGGCGGGAGAGCTGTTTCAGGCGATCCTGCGCGGGATTCCGGAGGAAGAACTGGGAAAAATTGCAAATTTCTACGATTATCTGGAAGTGCAGCCGCTTGGAAACAACGCATTTATGCTGCGGGATGAGAAAAGTTCGGTCAACACCTGGGAGGATCTGCAGGATCTGAACCGCAAAGTGATTGAACTTGGCGAACAGTGGAACAAGCCGGTCTGCGCGACCTGCGATGTCCATTTCCTCGACCCGGAGGATGAGGTCTACCGCCGTATCATCATGGCGAGCAAGGGCTTTAAGGATGCAGACGATCAGGCACCGCTGTATTTGCGGACTACCGAGGAAATGCTGAGGGAATTTGAATATTTAGGCAGCGATAAGGCGGAGGAGATCGTTATCACAAACACGCGCAAGATCGCGGCGATGTGTGAGCGCATTTCCCCGGTACGCCCGGACAAGTGTCCGCCGGTTATTCCGAATTCGGATGATACGCTGCGTACCATCTGCTACAACCGTGCACATGATATGTACGGCGATAAGCTGCCGAAGATGGTAGTCGATCGGTTGGAGCGGGAACTTCACTCGATCATTTCCAATGGATTTGCCGTTATGTATATCATCGCGCAGAAACTGGTTTGGAAGTCGAATGAGGATGGATATCTGGTTGGTTCGCGAGGATCTGTTGGTTCCTCACTGGCGGCGACGATGTCTGGTATCACGGAGGTAAATCCGCTGAGTCCGCACTACTATTGTCCGAGTTGCCATTATTACGATTTTGATTCAGAAGATGTAAAAAAGTTTTCGGGTATGGCGGGCTGTGATATGCCGGATAAGATATGTCCAAAGTGCGGCAAACCGCTGAAAAAAGACGGGTTCGACATTCCGTTTGAGACGTTCCTGGGATTCAAGGGCGATAAGGAGCCGGATATCGACTTAAACTTTTCCGGTGAATATCAGAGCCGGGCGCACAGCTACACGGAGGTCATCTTTGGAAAAGGACAAACCTTCCGTGCGGGGACGATCGGTACGCTGGCAGATAAGACAGCGTATGGTTTTGTGGCGCATTATTATGAGGATAAAGGAATTCGTAAGCGCCGGTGCGAGATTGAGCGCATCGTGTCCGGCTGCGTCGGTGTGCGGCGTACCACTGGACAGCATCCGGGCGGTATCATCGTATTGCCCCTCGGAGAGGAGATTGACACGTTTACGCCGGTGCAGCACCCGGCGGACGATATGACGACGCGTACCGTTACGACGCATTTCGATTACCACTCCATCGACCACAACTTGTTAAAACTCGATATTCTCGGACACGATGATCCGACCATGATTCGTATGCTGCAGGATTTGACGGGACTCGATCCGGTTAAGGATATTCCACTGGATTCGAAGGAGGTCATGAGTCTCTTCCAGAACACGGAAGCGCTCGGTGTCACGCCGGAGGATCTCGGCGGCTGTAAGCTTGGGGCGCTTGGCATTCCGGAGTTTGGTACAGACTTCGCGATGCAGATGTTGATCGACGCCAAACCGAAATATTTTTCGGATTTGGTGCGGATTTCCGGTCTGTCCCACGGTACGGATGTATGGTTAGGCAATGCGAAAGACCTTATCCTGAGCGGACAGGCGACGATTCAGACGGCGATCTGTTGTCGAGACGATATTATGATTTATCTGATTCAGAAAGGACTTGAAGAGGGACTCTCCTTCACTATCATGGAGTCTGTCCGAAAAGGAAAAGGACTGAAACCGGAGTGGATCGAGGAGATGAAAGCTCACGATGTGCCGCAGTGGTATATCGATTCCTGCCTGAAAATCAAGTATATGTTCCCGAAGGCGCACGCGGCGGCTTACGTTATGATGGCGTGGCGTGTGGCGTACTGTAAGGTATTTTACCCGCTGGCATACTATGCGGCATATTTCAGCATCCGGGCGAGTGGATTTACCTACAAGCTGATGTGCCAGGGGCGCGATAAGCTGGAGTACCATCTGGCGGAGTACAAGAGCCGGTCGGATTCTCTTTCCAAGAAAGAGCAGGACACGCTGCGCGATATGCGTATCGTACAGGAAATGTATGCGCGCGGATTTGAATTCATGCCCATCGATATTTACCGGGCAAAAGCCCGCAATTTCCAGATCATAGACGGAAAGCTGATGCCGTCGTTAAGCAGTATCGACGGACTCGGCGAGAAAGCGGCAGACGCGATTGTTTTTGCGGCGGAGGATGGAAAGTTCTTGTCGAAAGAGGACTTTATCAACCGTACCAAGGTTACGAAAACGGTGTGCGATCTGATGGCAGAGCTGGGAATTCTGACGGGGTTGCCGGAGAGCAATCAGCTTTCGCTGTTTGATATGGTGATGTAAAAGAGCTGTACTAAAAAATAGGCTCAATTACTATATAATTATTTAAAAATAAACATATGAAGGAGAAGAAAAATGAAACGTTCAATGGAAACAACGTGCATCCAGGGCGGATGGCAGCCGAAAAATGGCGAGCCGAGAATTCTGCCGATCTACCAGAGCACGACCTTTAAGTATTCAACCAGTGAGCAGATGGGAAGACTCTTCGATCTGGAGGAAAACGGATATTTTTATACCCGTCTGGCAAACCCGACCAATGATGCAGTCGCAGATAAGATCCGTGAGCTGGAGGGCGGCGCGGCAGCAATGCTGACATCCTCCGGACAGGCGGCAAACTTTTATGCGGTATTTAATATCTGCGGCGCGGGCGATCATCTGGTCTGCTCGGCAACCGTATACGGCGGCACATCAAACCTGTTTGTCGTTACGATGAAAAAAATGGGCGTCGATGTTACGTTAGTTGACCCGGATGCGCCGGAAGAGGAGATCGAGAAGGCGATCCGCCCGAACACAAAGTGTATCTTCGGTGAGTCGATTGCAAACCCGGCTCTGGTAGTGCTGGATCTGGAAAAATTTGCCCGGATTGCACACAGAAATGGTATTCCATTTATTGTAGATAATACGTTTGCAACTCCGATCAACTGCCGTCCGTTCGAGTGGGGCGCAGATATTGTAACGCATTCTACTACAAAATATATGGATGGACATGCGATGACCGTCGGCGGCTGCATCGTGGACAGTGGCAACTTTGACTGGGAGGCACATGCAGATAAATTCCCGGGTCTGACGACGCCGGATGAGTCTTACCACGGCATTATTTACACGAAGAAATTCGGTAAGGCGGCTTATATCACCAAGGCAACCGCACAGGTAATGCGTGATCTCGGTTCCATCCCGTCCCCGCAGAATTCCTTCTTATTGAATATCGGTCTGGAGACACTGCATCTGCGTGTGCCGCGCCACTGTGAGAATGCACAGAAGGTCGCCGAGTATTTACAGAGCCGTGAAGATGTGGCCTGGGTGAATTATCCGGGACTTGAAAATGATAAATACCATGCACTGGCGCAGAAATATATGCCGAACGGTACATGCGGCGTTATTTCTTTCGGCTTAAAGGGCGGTCGTCAGGCAGCTGGCGAGTTCATGGATAAGCTGAAACTGGCAGCCATCGTAACCCATGTTGCCGATGCGAGAACCTGCGTGCTGCATCCGGCAAGTCATACTCACCGTCAGCTCTCCGACGAGCAGCTCAAGGAGGCGGGCGTTGATCCGAGCCTGATCCGTTTGAGTGTCGGAATTGAGAATGCGGATGATATCATCGAGGATATCCGTCAGGCACTGGAGGACTAAAATTCCAGGAAATGGCGCTATATAAGCCTTATGCGGAATATCAGTGAGATGTTTCAATGCGGTTGTTAAAATGAGCGCTTGCAATGACAGGTCAGTCGGGATGACACATAAATCTGTGTCAGTCTCTGGCTGACCTCTTGTTTTATTTGCAAAAATCTGTCATACTATGAGAGATGGCACTGTAGTTTTAAATGATATGACAGATGCCCGATGAACGAGATAGAGAAATGGACTGGTAGAAAATGGAAAAAATACTTAAAAAATTGAAAAAACTGCTGCGTCTGATTTTCGGGCGTACCACGCTGGGAACGCTGTTTCTGCTGATACAGATTCTTGTGCTCTTTGCCGGGTTTGACTGGTTTAGAGAGTACCTGATTTATATGTATGGCGGATCTGCGATACTCAGTGCCCTGATATTGATCTATATTATCAGCGATGAAGGAAACAGCACGATCAAGCTGTCCTGGGTTGTGCCGATTCTGGTATTTCCAGTGTTTGGAACGCTGTTTTATCTGTTTTTGACGCTGCAGCCTGGCACGCACCGTATTAACCGGCGGATCGAGGAAGTTGGGACAAAACTGCGTCCGTACCTTTTACAGGATCCGGAGGTGCTGGCACACTATGAGAGCATCAGCGCCAGCGGCGGCAATCTCGTCCGCTATATGAACCAGTACGGACGTTTCCCGGCGTATGAAAATACGGGGGCACGTTATTTCCCGCTGGGAGATGATATGTTTCCAGTATTATTGGAAGAACTCAAAAAAGCGGAACATTTTATATTTATGGAATATTTTATCGTAGAACACGGAGTGATGTGGGATGCGATTTTACAGGTGTTAGAGACGAAGGCCGCCGAGGGCGTGGAAGTCCGATTTATGTATGACGGCATGGGAAATCTCTTCACGCTGCCGCACGGCTATGAGAAGGCGATGCAGGAGAAGGGGATTCAGTGCAAGATTTTTGCGCCGGTGCGTCCGGCTCTCTCGAGTTATCAGAATAACCGCGATCACCGGAAGATCTGCGTGATTGATGGTCATACTGCGTTTACCGGAGGCGTGAACCTGGCGGATGAGTATATCAACCAGCGGGTGCGCTTTGGACACTGGAAGGACACGGCAGTCCTGATCAAAGGAAAAGCCGTGGATAGTTTTACGATGATGTTTCTGCAGCTCTGGGATGTGACGGAGCGGGATGGCGAGGAGTACCGCCGATTTTTATGTCCGCCGGAATTTCATATGCCGGCGGGGATGGCATACGGCGGCTTTGTGATGCCGTATGCGGACAGCCCGCTCGACGGGGAAAATGTCGGCGAGTCGGTGTACCTCGATATTTTAGGGCGTTCACGCCGGTATGTGCACATCACGACCCCGTATCTGATTCTCGATGATACGACGCTGGCGGCGCTCAAGTTTGCAGCAAAGCGCGGCGTGGAGGTCATTATTATCATGCCGCATATACCGGATAAGTTATATGCGTACCTGCTGGCTCGCAGCTATTATGCAGAGCTTCTGCGGGCTGGTGTCCAGATCTATGAATACACGCCGGGCTTTATCCATGCGAAGATGTTTACGAGCGACGATGAGAAGGCGGTGGTCGGAACGATCAACCTTGATTTCAGAAGCCTGTATCTGCATTTTGAGTGTGCGTCCTATTTCTTCCGCAATGCGGTTGTGATGGATGTGGAAGAAGATTTCCAGAAAACACTTGCAAAGAGCGAGCGGATCACTCTGGAAAACTGCCGGAAGTATCCGTTTATCCGGCGGTTTGCGGGGAAGGCGCTGCGGATTCTGGCGCCGCTTATGTAGAACTTCAAAACGAGAGATATGGCATATTTATGTTTTCTTGAATGAAAAACAAGGATAAATAAGCAAAAAATGTGAGAGCAAATGACGAACAGGGAGAGATAAACGTATGGAATGGCACGATGGAAGACACCGCTGCTGCTGGGCGAATCCAAAGAATGAATTGTATATCCGTTATCACGACGAGGAGTGGGGAAAGCTGGTTCGGGATGATGCGAAGCTCTTTGAGATGCTGATCCTTGAATGCTTTCAGGCAGGGCTTTCGTGGGAGTGCATTCTCAATAAGCGGGAGGCATTCCGCGCCGCGTTCGATGAATTTGACCTGGACAAGGTGTGCGGTTACGACGAGGCGAAGGAGGAAGCACTCCGGACCGCCCCGGGAATTGTACATAACCGGCTGAAAATTCATGCCGCTGTCACGAATGCACGGATATTCCGGGAAATTCAGAATGAATATGGGAGTTTTGACGCGTATCTGACTCACTGGACGGGAGAAGCGGTGATTCATGAGACAGGCAAGGTCAGCTCGCCGCTCTCAGATGCAGTGTCGGCAGATCTCAAAAAGCGTGGGATGAAGTTTGCCGGGACGGTGATTATTTATTCGTATCTGCAGGCGGTCGGGCGGATTGAGTCGCATGAGGATGGATGCTTTCTGGGATATGAGATGTAAAATAACAAGATGGCAGGTGCAGGGAAAAGGGCGTGCCAGGGTTTTTGTTTCATAGGAAATTACGTCCTATGAAACAAAAAACGCTCCGCGAGGATGCGCACTCGCGCGAAGCAGAAACATGTCGCAAGCGACCGCGCTTGGCGCGAGAATGTGCCAAGGCACATTCTTTTTCACGGGAGGACGGAGCGATGGATTCCGAGAATGCGAATAAGAGTAAGAAGAAAAAGACTTCAAACATAATACAGATCTGCATCGGCGTGCTGGCGGTTATGCTGGCGGCACTGATTATCGTGATGATGGGAATTGTCTCCAGTATTCAGGGAACGGCGCGTGTGGTCAATTATGCGGGACTGGTGCGCGGAAAAACACAGCGTATCATTAAATTGGAAATTTCCGGTCAGCCGGAAGATGGTATGATTCAGGATATTGAGGCCCTTGTCGACGGTCTGCGGAATGGCAATGGAGAACTGGGGCTGGTGCGCCTCGATGACGGGGCGTTTCAGAGTAAGATGCAGGAGCTGGATGATTACTTTGCCGCGCTTCACGATGAAATCCTGCGTGTCCGAGAAGTCGGCTATGAGAATACAGAGATCATTGATAAGAGCGAGCGGTTCTTTGAAATCTGTGATGAGGCGACGGGACTGGCGGAGGCGTATTCCCAGCGGAAGGCATCCTCGCTGACGGTAATTGAAAAATATATCACGATTGATATTATTGTTCTGATGCTTCTGATTGGATATGAATTTATCAAGGCGGTGCGCTATGCGGCGATGAACCGTGTGCTGCAGAAAAAGGTTTATCTGGACAAGGCGACCGGACTTCCAAATAAGAATAAATGTGAAGAATTGCTGGATGATCCGGAACCGGCGGAAGAGGATGTGGGAGTATGCAGTTTTGACCTGAATAATCTCCGCCGAATCAACAACAGCATGGGGCATGAGGCGGGGGATGCCTACATCAGGCGGTTCGCCGTCTGTCTGCGCGCGTCCATGCCTGCGGAACAGTTCGTAGGGCGGGACGGCGGCGATGAATTTATTGCCGTTACGCATGGTCTGGATGAGGATGCTATGCGGGAATGCCTCGCCCATGTGCGGGAGGCGATGACAGAGGAGTCAAGGGGATATCCGGATACGCCGCTCAGCTATGCGGTCGGGTATGCACTTGCCAGTGATTTTCCGGGCAGTACGATGCGGGAGCTTTTCAATTTTGCCGATAAAAATATGTATATCAACAAAAACCATGTAAAGCGTGAGGAAGCGGCAGCGGAAAAACGGCTGGATTTCCACCTGCTCAAGCTTTTAAACCGGTTCGGGAGAAACTTTTCGGATTGTCTCTACTGCGACGCACACATGGATACCTACCGGGCACTCCGTGCCAGTGCTGATTTCTTTCTGGCGTCGGACGGAAGCTATTCCGGTGCGGCGGAGCAGATAGCAGCGGAACGGGTGGCTCGTGCTGACCGCGCCAACATCCGCCAGAGCCTGCAGGTTTCAGAGCTTTCCGGGAAGCTGCAGGCGGAGGGAGATCTACTCGAATTGCAGTATGACACGAACGGTCAGGGACTCTACAGCCGCCTGACGCTGATCCCGGTAGATTGGGATGAGGAAGGAAAGCTGCATCATTTCCTGCTGGCATTTGAGACGATCCGGAAAAGTTCAGAAGGGCGGGCAGATGCGAAGGAACAGCTGACGCTTTATTACGAACAGCTCAAACAGTCGATTCTGGAAAATGACAGCTATGTGGATGCACTCCTGGATCTGTCGGATATGATATATACAGTTAATTTGACAAAGGATATTCTGGAGAAGAGTGTTGTCTTGAATGGAAAAGACGAGGAATGCCGGGAGCTATTTATGGACTATCCGCTGCCGTGTTCTTACCGTGATTATTGCAGTGAATATATGAAGATGGTCACCCAGGAGACCTTGGGAAGCTATCGTCTGGCAGATGATCCGGCTAAGCTGTTGAAGCGGTTTGAGGCAGGGGAGAAACATATTTCCGTGGAATACTGTATCCAGGAGGAAGATGGCACGATCTGCTGGGTACAGAAAACAGTTCTGATGACGCAGACGATCGTGTTTGATACGGAGCTTTCTTGTGAGATGCCGGTGGTTCATGCGATCATTCTTCTTCAGGATACGTCGCAGATGCACGCGCGGGATGAACAGGAGCACGCGCGCCTGCAGGCGGCATTTGATGAAATGCGGACGGCAAACCGGGCGAAAACAGATTTCTTAAGCCGCATGAGTCACGATATCCGGACACCGCTCAATGGCATTATCGGGCTTTTAAAAATCGATGAGGCACATTTGATGATAAGGAGATGGTGATGGAAAATCACCGGAAAATGCAGGTGGCGGCGGGGCATCTGCTGTCCCTTATCAATGATGTGCTGCAGATGAGCAAGCTGGAAGAGGGAAAGATCATTCTGGCACATGATTATATTTCATTGGCAGAGATGACGCGCGATATCGTGAGCATCATCATCGAGCGCGCGGTAGATGCGGGCATTCAATGGGAGTATGATAAAAGAAAAGCGGAGATTCCGTATCCGTATATTTATGGCAGCCAGCTCCATCTGCGCCAGATTTTCCTGAATATTTATGGAAACTGCATCAAATACAATCGTCCGGGCGGAAAAATCAGTACCAGGGTGGAGGCGCAGGATGTACGGGACGGCTGGTGCGTCTATAGGTGGACGATCTCGGACACGGGAGTTGGCATGAGCCAGGAATTTCTGGATCACATCTTTGACCCGTTTGCACAGGAGAAAAATGATGCGCGTAGTGTTTACCAGGGAACTGGGCTTGGCATGACGATCGTCAAAGGGCTGATTGAACAGATGCACGGAAACATCGAGGTGACGAGTGAGGTCGGCATTGGAACGACGTTTGTGGTGGAAATTCCATTTGAGATTGCACCGCCGCCGGAGGAGTTCCCGGTTAAGGAAGCAGCGCCGTCAGGAGATATTCACGGTTTGAAGCTGCTTTTGGCGGAGGACAATGAGTTGAATGCAGAGATCGCGGAAACACTTCTGACCGATGCGGGTGCCCATGTCACGATTGTGAAGAACGGGAAGAAAGCAGTAGACTGCTTTGAGGCGGCACCTCCGGGGACGTTCGATGCGATTCTCATGGATGTGATGATGCCAGTGATGGATGGTCTGGCTGCGACACGCGCGATCCGGGCGATTCCGCGGGCGGATGCAAGGCAGATTCCGATTCTTGCCATGACGGCAAATGCCTTTGAAGAGGATGCCAGGCAGTGCTTGGCAGCTGGGATGAATGTGCATCTGGCAAAACCACTGCAGATGGATAAGGTGCTGGCGGCGCTCATGGAGTGCTGCGGCAAAAAGAGGGATCTATAAAGTTTGGAAAGGGCGAAAAGGAACGCAGGCGGTACAGGTATGAAAGCAATTTCTATTTACACGATTACCCGAAATCAGAATACGGAATACCTTCAAAAGCTGGAACGACAGCTTTCGGGGCGGGATGTGTTTCTGAAAATACGGGAATGGGAGCTGGACAGCATGAAAGCGCTTGTTTCGGAGTTGGAGAGACATATGCAGGCGGTGTACGCACTGCGTTTTTTTCTATTCGTTTCAGATTCCGAGACTGGGGAAAGAGTTTGATCTGCTTCAGATCAAGGAAGAACAAATTTTAAACCTTGAATTAAAGAGCGGACAGGTGTCGGATGAGGCGATCCGCAAGCAGCTCATACAAAACCGGTATTATCTGGCGGCGCTGGGAAAGCCGATTCGTTCGTACACTTATATTAGCAGCCAAAACCGCCTGGTGCGTCTGACGAATCATGACCGCATTGTGGAGGCGGACTGGGAACAGCTCTGCCGGGATTTGCAACAGGAGAGTGCTGATTATCCAGGCGATATCGAAGACTTGTTTCAGGCGGAGCTGTACCTGATTTCGCCGCTCACAGAGCCGGGACGGTTCTTAAAGAAAGAATATTTCCTGACATACCAGCAGAGGGATATTGAACGCCAGATTTTAAAGAAAATCCGGGCAGACCGGACGGGATATTTCTGGTTTACCGGGCTTCCGGGGACGGGAAAAACGCTGCTTTTATATGATATTGCGATGAAACTCTCCGGGCGGCAGCGGGTGTGCATGATCCACTGCGGTGAAGCGGGAAAAGAGTGGAAGGTGCTGCATGAGCGGCTGCGGCGGGTGGAGTACCTGGCGGAGGATAGTGTTCAAACGGGAGCGGAAATCAGGATTGAAGCATACAGCGCGATCTTAGTAGATGAGGCACACCTTCTGTCGCCCAATACATTGGAAATTTTGCTGGAGATCGGCAAAACGCGTCCGGTTATTTTTTCCAGTAACTGTGAGGATATGATTTCGCCGGAAGAATTGGATCTGGGTGCAATAAAGCTCTTGGGGGAGCAGCCGGGAATCCAGACATTCCACCTGACGAATCGGATCCGTGCGAATGCAGAACTTTCCTATTTTATACAAAATATGATGCACCTGCCGCACGGACGCGGAATGCGGCGCTATCCCCATGTCGCGGTGGTTTATGCCAATGATGAGTCAGAAGCAGCTAATTTGCTGAATGATTACATCCACCAGGGATATGAGTGCCAGGAATCCGATTGGCAGGAAAAACTGGAAAAGCAATCCGATTCTGCCGTAGAAATACAATCTCGCCATACGCGAGAAGTCGATCGCATGGTGCATCGGCTGGATGGGCGCTATTATTATGATGAAATGGGATATCTGCGCTCGACAGAGCGCGATGTGAGACATCTTTTTTATCAGCTCAGCGAGGCAAAAGAAGAACTGGCGCTGGTGGTGATGGGAAATGAGAAGCTATATGGAGCGCTGCTGAACTTGTTTTAAGGTGTTTTGAAGGAAAGGTTTTATATAAAATGTTGGAATGTGCTCAAAAAGCATATTTCCAACATTTTTTGTCGTTCATTATGCTAAGGACAAGAAAAAAGCCTCAGGCAGACACCTGAGGCCAGTTAAACTCGATTTAGGCTCTTTCAACTAAACCGGATCTTAAGCAAGAAGTACATACATACATCTTCTGAGCTCCGCCATTAGTTTTAACCTTAACAGACTTAACGTTAGCTTTCCACATTTTGTTAGATCTTCTATGTGAATGACTCACTGCATTACCAAAATGAGCAGCTTTCTCGCAGATTGCACACTTAGCCATCGTAGCACCTCCTTAACCGATCATTGGACTTCCTATTAAAATCCATAACAAAGGTATAATAGCAGAAAATAGGAAAATATGCAAGTGAAAAACCAAAAAAAATAAAAAAAATTTTCGACAGATGTCTATTTTCTATTTCCTTTTTAGAGAGGATGAGGTATAATATTCACGTAAGCCATGAGTCATGCGGATAAAAAGGAGAGGAAATCCGCGTTGTGCTCGCACAAAAGCAGATTTCCTCTCCTTTTTATCCATAGGGCGAAGCCCGTGAGCGAGATGAAGCGAAGCGGAATCGAGCTGCATGACAGGGTAGAGAGACGCATAAATCTTATCCCACGCGCCGACACAGGAGCCGTCTCGGCTCCGCATGTCCAGCCCGTAAAAAATCATGGCATAAAATTCGAATCAAACAAAAACAAGTAAAGAAACGGAGGCTGTCAATATGAAAGGACGCATCGACAATAAAATGGGTTCGATCCAGATCGATCCGGAAGTAATTGCAATGTACGCCGGAACGACAGCAGTAGAATGCTTCGGTATCGTTGGCATGGCGGCTGTCAGTATGAAAGATGGTCTGGTAAGACTGCTTAAAAAAGAAAGCCTGACACACGGCATCAACGTAGCCATCAAGGACAATGCACTCAGCATCGATTTCCACGTAATCGTGGCATACGGAGTCAGCATCTCTACCGTTGCGGACAACCTGATCGAGAGTGTAAAATATAAAGTAGAAGAGTTTACTGGCATGAAGGTTGAGAAAATCAGCATTTATGTTGAAGGCGTAAGAGTGATAGATTAAGGAGGAACAAACCCTGTGGGCATGAATTATATAGATGCCGGGATGTTAAAGAATGCATTTCTGGCTGGAGCAAAGGGCCTGGAGGCCAACAAGGAATGGATCAATGAGCTGAACGTATTTCCTGTTCCAGATGGAGATACCGGTACGAACATGACGATGACGATTCTGTCAGCCGCCAGAGAAGTGGCAGCCGTTGAAAATCCGACGATGGAGGCGCTGGCGAGAGCGATTTCCTCCGGTTCCCTGCGTGGCGCACGAGGCAATTCCGGCGTTATCCTTTCACAGCTCTTCCGCGGATTTACGAAAGAGATTAAGACGGTAGATGTCATTACGACGAGTGTTCTCTCAGACGCATTTAACCGTGCGACGGAGACAGCTTATAAGGCAGTTATGAAGCCGAAGGAAGGTACGATTCTGACGGTTGCCAAGGGAATGGCGGATAAAGCGGCAGAACTGGCACCGCAGACCGAGGACGTACTTGAATTTTCAGAGAAAGTATTGGAGTACGGCGAATATGTTTTAAGCCAGACACCGGAGATGCTTCCGGTTCTGAAAGAGGCAGGTGTAGTGGATTCTGGCGGACAGGGTCTGATTCAGGTTATCAAGGGCTGTATTGAGGGCTTAAAAGGAAAAGTCGTGGATATCGACGCGGCAGTTACTCCGTCTGTATCGGGAAATGGAGCGGCAAAAACAGCAACAGGCGCCGGAAGCACGCAGGCAGCGGATATCCGTTTTGGTTATTGTACGGAATTTATTATCAATGCAGAAAAACCGGCGGATGAGACGACAGAGCAGGAACTGAAAGATTATCTGAGCACGATCGGCGACTCCCTGGTAGTTGTGGCAGATGATGATATTGTCAAGATTCACGTTCATACAAACGATCCAGGTCTGGCGATTCAGAAAGCACTGACCTACGGTTCCCTGTCCCGCATCAAGATTGACAATATGCGTGAGGAACATCAGGAGAAACTGATCAAAGATTCCGAACGTCTGGCGGCACAGCAGAAGGCAGAAGAGGAAGCCAAAGAGAAGAAGGAAGAACCACGCAAGAAATATGGATTTATCGCCGTATCGGTCGGAGAAGGTCTTTCTGAGATTTTCAAGGGTATCGGCGCTGACTATATCATCGAGGGCGGACAAACGATGAATCCGAGTACGGAGGATATGCTGGAAGCAATCGAAAAAGTCCATGCCGAGACAGTTTACATTCTGCCGAACAATAAAAATATTATTCTGGCGGCAGAGCAGGCAAAGAGCCTGTCAGAAGATACCAAGGTATATGTAGTTCCGTCCAAGACGGTTCCGCAGGGTATCACGGCGCTGATTAATTTTGCTCCGGATCTGACGGCGGAAGAAAATATGGAACAGATGACCGAGGAGATGAGTCACGTTAAGACCGGTCAGATTACCTACGCAGTCCGCAATACATCGATCGATGGTATGGAGATCGCAGAGGGCGATATCATGGGGATCGGCGACAGCGGCATGCTGGCAGTTGGCAAGAATATCGAGGAGACCGCGATGGAGTCACTTCGTAAGATGGTAGATGATGAGTCTGAGCTTGTGACGATCTATTATGGTGAGGATGTCACGGAAGAGGACGCAGAGGCATTCTGTGAGAAAGCCCGCAAAGAATTTACATCCTGCGAATTTGAATGCCAGAATGGCGGGCAGCCGATTTACTATTATATGATTTCGGTAGAGTAGATTTAGGTCGTTTAAAGTGATTGAAATGCGTTAAATGAATCTGCACTATTGGCTGAGAAAATGCAGATAACGAGAAAATGAATTTTCTATGTGATGGCGCAGATAAAACATTTGACGTATAAAACAAAATAATTCATAAGTATGAAATGAGGCAGGTCAGGGGAGAGATCCCTGCGTCCTGCCTCTCTTTCATTCCAATGTATTCCCGGATTTTTTGTCCGGTAACTGTCCGCGTGGCTGATTTTCCGGAGAATATTCTGAAAAGCAGGAGGAGATAAATGGAACAGCAGAATATAACCGCTGTTAAGGGCATCGGTGAAAAGACGGCAAAGTTATTTCAAAAAATAGGCGTGGAAACGGTGGAAGAACTGCTCCATTATTATCCGCGTGCTTATGATGAGTTTAAGGAACCGCAGCCGATCTCGGAACTGAAGGAGGATACGATCGCGGCAGTCGGCGGAATCCTGGCAAAAACGGCGGATGTGGTGCGGTATGGAACGCGCCTGCAGGTTACGACGGCTGGATTGCGGGACAGCGGAGGCACACTGGCGCTGGCATGGTACAATATGCCCTATTTGCGCGGGACGCTCAAGGCGGGGGAACGCTTTATTTTCCGTGGCCGTGTGGTAAAAAAACGGGGAAGACTTACGATGGAGCAGCCGGAGATCTACCGCCCGGAACAGTATGCGAAAGTCGTGTCGTCTATGCAGCCGGTTTACGGACAGACGAAGGGACTTGGCAATAAGACGATCGCAAAGGCAGTCACGGAAGCCCTCACGATGCGCCAGATGGAACGGGAATATCTGCCGGCTGGTCTGCGGGAAAAGTACGGATTGGCGGAAATCAACTATGCGCTGGAGCACATCCATTTTCCGGCAAACCGGGAAGAACTGATGTTTTCCCGGAAACGTCTTGTGTTTGATGAATTTTTCATGTTCCTGATGTCAGTGCGCCTGCTCAAAGACAAAAAAGAAGATAAAAAGAGCGTATATCCATTTACGTTTTCTGGGGAAATGGCGTCGGTGGAAGAGCGCCTCCCATATGCTCTGACCGGGGCACAGAAAAAGGTAATCCGGGAGGTGTACGCCGATTTGTCCGGCGGGCATATCATGACCCGATTGATTCAGGGCGACGTTGGTTCGGGTAAGACGATTGTGGCGATTCTGGCGTTGCTGCAGGCGGCGGCAAATGGATATCAGGGGGCGCTGATGGTGCCGACGGAGGTACTGGCGCGCCAGCATTACGAGTCGATGACCGAATTGTTTGCGTCGCTGGGAATCACATATCGTCCGGTGCTTCTGACCGGTTCGATGACAGCAAAGGAAAAACGGCTTGCCAGAGAGTCGATTGAAAATCATGAGGCAGATATCGTGATTGGAACCCACGCGCTGATTCAGGAAAAAGTGGTGTACGACAATCTGGCATTGGTAATCACGGATGAACAGCACCGTTTTGGAGTGGCGCAGCGGGAAATGCTGAGCAAAAAAGGCGGCGAGCCGCATGTGCTTGTCATGAGTGCGACGCCGATCCCGCGGACGCTGGCGATTATTTTATATGGGGATCTTGATATTTCCATCATCGATGAACTTCCGGCAAACCGGCAGCCGATCAAGAACTGTGTCGTGAACCGTGAATTTCGCCCGAATGCCTACCGTTTCATCGAAAATGAAGTCCGCGCCGGCCGTCAGGCATACGTCATCTGCCCGATGGTCGAGCCGAGCGAGATGCTGGAGGCAGAGAACGTCATCGATTATACCGAAGAGCTGCGCCGCGCCCTGTCCCCGTCGATCCGGGTGGAATATCTGCACGGAAAGATGAAGGGAAAAGAAAAAAATGCGATCATGGAAGCATTTGCGGCAAATGAGATTCATGTGCTGGTATCCACCACGGTCATCGAGGTCGGAATCAATGTCCCGAATGCCACCGTTATGATGATCGAAAATGCCGAGCGCTTCGGACTGGCGCAGCTCCATCAGCTCCGCGGCCGTGTCGGTCGAGGAAAAGATCAGTCCTACTGCATCATGGTCAACGCCTCCGGCGAAGAAGACGCCGGAAAGCGGTTGGGTATTCTCAATAAGTCAAATGACGGCTTCTACATCGCCTCCGAAGACTTAAAACTGCGCGGTCCCGGAGACCTCTTCGGCGTCCGCCAGAGCGGTGATCTCGAATTCCATTTAGCGGATATATTTGCAGATGCAGATATATTGAAGGCAGTTTCGGACGAAGTGAAGAAATTAATGGATAAAGATCCGCTGTTGGAGGCGGAGGAGAATCAGGAGCTGAAACGGAAGATGAATGGGTATTTGGAGAGAGGTTGGGAGAAGGTGAATTTGTGATGGGGATGGATTGAATTGCAAATCGCGGTTTGAGTAGATTAATTAGAAAAAGCTCCTGCATACACAGAATGAACATTCATCTGTGTATGCAGGAGTTTTTTGAAATTTCCAGCCGTTTATCAGCCGTCAATTCTCATTACATCTGTCCCTCGTTATACCGCTTAATCAGCTTCTGGATCTTCGCCGTCGGTGTCAGTGCGTTCTCCAGAGATACGTTATGGTTCAGGGAGTTGATGATTGCAGCGATAAACTTGCTCATATCAGCTTCTACATACCAGTCACGTTTAAGAAGTTCCGGCGTGTGGTAGTTTAAGTTGGTGGTTACGACGCAGTCGAGGTAACCTTTTGCGAAAAATTCGTCGAATTTCTCAAGTCCGTTGGTGAACAGACCGAAGGTAGCGCATACAACGACGCGTTTTGCCTTGCGCTCTTTGAGGGCGCGGCAGGTGTCCAGCATGCTCTCGCCGGAGGAGATCATGTCATCGATGATGAGAACGGTCTTTCCTTCAACGGAAGAACCTAAGAACTCATGGGCAACGATCGGGTTACGTCCATTGACAACACGGGAGTAATCGCGGCGTTTGTAGAACATACCCATGTCAACACCCAGGTTGTTTGCCAGATATACGGCGCGGGACATAGCGCCCTCGTCCGGGCTGATAACCATCAGGTTGTCCTTGTCGATCTTTAAGGTTTTGTCATGGTTCAGTAATGCCTTGATAAACTGGTAGGTCGGCATGAAATTATCAAAACCGCTTAACGGAATGGAGTTCTGTACACGCGGGTCATGTGCATCGAAGGTAATGATGTTGCTTACGCCCATCTGAATCAGTTCTTCGAGCATCATCGCGCAGTCAAGGGATTCACGACCGCTGCGCTTGTGCTGGCGTCCTTCATATAAGAACGGCATGATAACATTGACACGATGTGCGGTAGCAATGGATGCGCCGATGATACGTTTTAAATCCTGATAATGGTCGTCCGGGGACATATGATTGGTAAATCCGCTCATTTTGTAGGTCAGGCTGTAGTTGGTTACATCGACCATGGCGTAAATATCGGTACCACGGACAGACTCATTGACGATGCCTTTTGCTTCACCGCTTCCGAAACGCGGGCACGCGCAGTCAAGCATGTAGGAATCAGCATCATAGCCGCGGTACTGTAAATTTTCCTGACGTTTTTTCAGGACTTCAATATCGTTGCGGCGGAAATTGATAATGTGGGAGTTGACTTTCTCAGCCAGATCCCGGCAGCTCTCCAGTGCGGCAATTTTAAGCGGCGCAACCGGAAGCGTGTCATTAAACACGTAGTCATTCGACATGATTATACCTCCAAACAGTGTAGGTCCTTCGATGCATGCGGGCAGAGCGTACAAGTTTGTCTGCCATTTGCAGGACATAATACAACTACTTTATACCATTTTATGATAAGAAACGTCAATAGCAAATGAGAAAATTACAAAAAAAATCAAATATTTGGCGTGCTTCCCCAAAAATCCACATCTGCGAATCGGAAGCACAACTTTACAAAAAAGCTGATTACTGTTAATATAATACTGGATTCTTAGGGTTTAAAAATATTTGAAATGAGGATTTTATAAATGAAAAAAGGTCATCTGATAAAATCGGTCGATCCGGGCTCGATTGCGGAGGAAATGGAGCTGGAGCCGGGGGACGTCCTTCTGACGATCGATGGAGATGAGATAGAGGATATTTTTGATTATGAATATAAGATAAACAGTGAGGAGATCACGCTGCTGGTCCGCAAGAAGAACGGCGAGGAGTGGGAACTGGATATCGTAAATGAGTATCAGGATCTGGGGATTACCTTTGAAAATGGTCTGATGAGCGATTATCGTTCCTGCAGGAATAAGTGCATCTTCTGTTTCATCGACCAGATGCCGCCGGGCATGCGTGAGACACTGTATTTTAAGGACGATGATTCCAGACTTTCGTTCCTGCAGGGCAACTATATCACGCTGACGAATATGAAGGATAAGGATATTGAGCGGATTATCCGGTTTAAGCTGGCGCCGATCAATATTTCAGTGCAGACGACAAATCCGGAGCTGCGCTGCAAGATGCTTCATAACCGTTTTGCCGGTGAGGCACTCCAGAAAATCGACCGCCTGTATGAGGCGGATATCCCGATGAATGGTCAGATCGTTTTATGCCGGGGCGTCAATGACGGGGCGGAGTTAGACCGTTCGATCCGTGATCTGACGAAATACATTCCGGCGATGCAGAGCGTTTCGGTCGTGCCGGTCGGTCTCTCGAAGTACCGCGATGGTCTGTATCCGCTTGAGCCGTTTACACCGGAGCAGTTGGGCGATACCATTGATTTGATAGAGAAATGGCAGAAGAAGATCTATGCGGAACACGGTATTCACTTCATTCACGCCAGCGATGAGTTTTACATGGGCGCCGGGCGCCCACTTCCGGAAGCGGATCGCTATGATGGCTATATCCAGCTGGAAAATGGGGTCGGCATGATTCGCCTGATGGAGGAGGAGATAGCCGAGGCGCTGGAGCAGCTGCATCCGGGAGAGGCTGGCGAGGTGTGCCCGGAGGAGATTTCGATTGCAACGGGACGGCTGGCTGCCCCGTATATTGAGCAGTATGTAGAGCGCGTGTGCCGCCAGTTCCCGGGGAAAAAGGTACATGTATATGCGATCCGCAATGACTTCTTTGGCGAGCGGATCACGGTGGCGGGGCTGATCACGGCAAAGGATCTGATTGCACAGTTAAAGGAACAGCCGCTTGGCAGCCGCCTGCTGCTTCCGATCGCCATGTTCCGAAGCGGCGAGGAGACATTTCTGGATGATCTGACCCGCACGGATGTACAAAATGCTTTACAAGTTCCGGTGGATATTGTAAAATCAAGCGGACGCGATTTTGTGGAAGCAATTCTGGCTCCTGTGAAGGAGGAAAGCTCCAGGCATGGCGAGTATGAGCCGGATCCGGAGGAATTTGTCGCTCAGATGGATGATAACTGGCAGGAAGAAGATCTGGATGGCGTACAGGTGTACGCATATGAGCCGGAAGACCTGGATTAGGATGCCCCGGACGAAGTCGTTTGTTTTGAAGAGGAAGACTCAGATCGGGAGGATGAGAAAGAAACGTGATGGCTGGAAATACAGTGGAAAACGTGCTTTCGGACACACAGAAAGAAAGCGTCTGGATGTGGAATGCATCACAATGAATGAAACAAGTAACTGGACAATAAAAATAGCAGCTGTGGATTTACAAACCAGCTGCGGAGCATGAAAATAAATGGAGGCATAAATATGAAAAAGAAACCGGTGGTGGCGGTCGTTGGACGTCCAAACGTGGGAAAATCCACCCTTTTCAACGTCCTTGCGGGCGATATGATTTCGATTGTAAAAGATACTCCAGGTGTAACGCGTGACCGTATTTACGCGGACTGTACCTGGTTAGACCATTCTTTTACCCTGATCGATACTGGCGGTATTGAGCCGGATACGAAGGATATTATCCTGTCCCAGATGCGTGAGCAGGCGGAGATCGCGATCGCGACGGCGGATGTGATCCTGTTTATCGTAGATGTGCGTCAGGGCATGACCGATTCGGATTCCAAGGTGGCGGATATGCTGCGTAAATCGAGAAAACCGGTTGTTCTGGCGGTCAATAAAGTAGACAATCCGGCGAAATTTGGCAATGACGTCTATGAGTTCTACAACCTCGGTATCGGTGATCCGGTAGCGATCTCGGCAGCCTCCCGTCTGGGACTGGGCGATCTGCTGGATGCAGTCGTGGCACATTTCCCGGAGGGAAGCGGCGACGAGGAAGAGGATGACCGTCCGAGAGTGGCGATTGTCGGAAAACCAAACGTAGGTAAATCTTCTATTATAAATAAGCTTCTGGGCGAGAACCGCGTCATCGTATCGGATATCGCCGGTACGACCCGCGATGCAGTCGATACAGAGATTGTCCGCAACGGTACCGAGTATGTCTTTATCGATACGGCAGGTCTGCGCCGCAAGAGCAAGATCAAGGAGGAGCTGGAGCGCTACAGCATCATCCGTACCGTAACGGCGGTTGAGAGAGCGGATGTGGTTCTGATGGTCATCGACGCGAAAGAGGGAGTAACCGAGCAGGATGCAAAGATTGCCGGTATCGCACATGAGCGTGGAAAAGGTATTATCATCGTGGTAAATAAATGGGATGCGATCGATAAGACCGATAAGACTATTTATGAGTACACCAATAAGATTAAGACCGTTCTGTCCTTTATTCCGTATGCGGAGTTCGTGTTCGTATCCGCACTGACCGGACAGCGTATGAATAAGCTGTTTGAGATGATCGACATGGTGCGCGAAAATCAGACACTGCGTATTGCAACCGGCGTTCTCAATGAGATCCTGGCAGAGGCAGTGGCACTGCAGCAGCCGCCGTCTGACAAGGGCAAGCGTTTAAAGCTCTACTATATGACACAGGTAGCGGTCAAACCGCCGACATTCGTTGTGTTTGTCAATGATAAGGAACTGATGCATTTCTCATATACACGGTATCTCGAGAACAAGATCCGTGACGCATTCGGATTCAAGGGAACTTCCTTAAAATTCCTGATCCGCGAGAGAAAGGGGAAGGATCAATAATGGAACGTCTCATCTGTATTGTGATTGGCTATATCTTTGGTCTGATCCAGTCCGGCTATCTGTATGGAAAGGCGAATCATATGGATATCCGCCAGTACGGCAGCGGAAATGCCGGTTCTACGAACGTCCTGCGTGTGATGGGAAAGAAAGCGGGCGCGATCGTATTTTTAGGGGACTTTTTCAAGGCGGTGTTTGCAATGGCAGTCTGCCGTCTGCTGTTTAAGGGAAATGCGGACGTGGATCTTCTTGCATTGTATGCGGGTCTGGGAGTCACACTCGGTCACAATTTCCCGTTTTACCTGAAATTCAAGGGTGGCAAGGGAATTGCCTGCATGGCGGGCATCATGACAGCGATGGATCTGCGGATTACGCTGACCTGTTTCGTGATTTTCTCCGTGACGGTGTTCCTGACCCGCTATGTATCGCTTGGTTCGATTCTTGTGTCGCTCACCTTTTTTGCAGAGCTTGTGATCTTTGAGAGCATGGGTTCCTACCGGGTAAGCACGCCGAACCGCATCCAGTTCTATGCACTGGGCGCGATCCTGATGTGCATGGCGATCTGGCGCCATCGGAGCAATATTGGGCGTCTGTTGTCCGGCACAGAAAACAAACTGGGCGCGAAGAAATCATGAGAGAAGAAGAGAGAAAAGCAGGTCGGGAGGTATCAGGATGGCAGCAGTAGGAATTATCGGAGCCGGAACCTGGGGCACAGCCTGGCGGTGCTTCTGAACAATAATGGACACGATGTGACAATCTGGTCGGCATTTGATACAGAGATCCAGGAAATGAGCCGCACCAGACGGCACAAAAATCTGCCGGAGGTTGTACTTCCGGATCAGATCCAGATGACAGCGGATCTGCGCACCGCGATGGCGGAGAAGGATATGCTGATTATGGCGGTTCCGTCCGTCTATGTCCGCAGTACGGCGGCGAAGATGAAGGAATACCTGCGTTACGGTCAGATTGTCGTGGATGTGGCGAAGGGAATCGAGGAGCAGAGTCTTATGACGATGTCACAGGTCATCGAGGAGGAACTTCCGCTGGCGGAGGTAGCCGTCCTTTCCGGACCGAGCCATGCCGAGGAGGTGAGCCGGGGACTTCCGACTACCTGTGTGGCAGCGGCGCACCGCAAAAAGACTGCCGAGTTCATGCAGAGTGTGTTCATGAGTCCGGTGTTCCGCATTTACACCAGCCCGGACATGCTGGGCGTCGAGATTGGTGCGGCTCTTAAAAATGTCATTGCGCTGGCAGCCGGTACAGCGGATGGGCTGGGATGCGGCGATAACACGAAGGCGGCGCTGATCACCCGCGGAATTGCGGAGATTGCCCGTCTGGGTATTGCAATGGGCGGAAAACAGCAGACCTTCTACGGATTATCCGGCATCGGTGATTTGATCGTAACCTGTGCGAGCATGCACAGCCGCAACCGCCGGGCGGGGATCCTGATTGGAAAGGGATATACGATGGATGAGGCGATGAAGGAAGTGCAGATGGTTGTCGAGGGCGTTTATTCTGCGAAAGCCGGTCTTCTGCTGGCGCAGAAATACGGCTGCGATATGCCGATCGTTTCCCAGGTCAATCAGGTGCTGTTTGACGGAAAATCTCCGAAAGAGGCGCTGGCGGATCTGATGATGCGCGATCCGCGGATCGAATCGAGCGATCTTCCGTGGGAAGGATAATTCAGGCGGTAGCCGTTTTTCTGAATTTGAGTGATTAAATTCGGGAAAATAGCAATGAGATCTACTATGTTTTTCTGGAAAATGCAGGTGTCCACGTCAGGTGGACAAAAGCTTATAAAAGTGTTTGCTATAACCTGTAAGAATACTTAATATAACTACGAGATCTGGAAAAGAGAGAATTTAGCGAAAAAAAAACGAAAATCCGCTAAATTCCCTCTTTTTTAAGTGGTTTTTGTATTGACAATTAGAGGGGTAAAATTTATAATTGCCTCATTCAAATAGTTGTTGTATTCCATTGCAGCATAGAATTGGAGGAGAATATTATGAAAAAAAGAGTAGTTAGTCTTGGACTTGCAGCCATGATGGCGATGTCTATGACCGCTTGCGGTGGCTCTGGAAATGCGAGCACTTCTGAATCAGCAGCAGAAGACGCACAGGGCGCAGAGGGAGCTGACGGCGAAGTATTTAAAATCGGCGGCATCGGACCGATCACCGGTGCGGCTGGCGCTTACGGCGAGGCTGTAAAGAATGGTACTGAGCTGGCAATCAATGAGATCAACGAGGCTGGCGGTATCAATGGTTACCAGGTAGCGTTCAACTTCCAGGATGATGAGAATGATCCGGAGAAGGCGATCAACGCATACAATACCTTAAAAGATTGGAACATGCAGATGCTTCTTGGTACCGTTACTTCCAAGCCGTGTATCGCAGTTGTAGCAGAGACAGCATCAGATAACCTGTTCCAGCTGACTCCGTCCGGATCTGCTGTTGAGAGTATTTCCGGCGACAACGCATTCCGCGTATGCTATTCTGATCCGGATCAGGGACGTGCATCCGCTCAGTACATCGGCGAGCACAAACTGGCAACCAAGATCGCTATCATCTACGACAGCTCCAGCGAGTACTCCGATGGTATCCGCGAGTCCTTCGTAGCAGAGGCCCCGAATCAGGGTCTGGAGGTAGTAGCCAGCGAGGCATTTACATCTGATAACAATACCGATTTCTCCGTACAGCTTGATAAAGCAAAAGAGTCCGGCGCTGATCTGGTATTCCTGCCGATCTACTATCAGGAGGCATCTGTTATCCTGAAACAGGCAAACGATAAAGATTTCCATCCGCAGTTCTTCGGCTGTGATGGTATGGACGGTATCCTGAGCGTTGATGGCTTTGATAAGTCCTTAGCAGAAGGTCTGATGCTTCTGACTCCGTTCTCCGTAGACGAGGAGTCCAGCCAGGACTTCGTAACTGCTTATCGTGATGCTTACGGCATCGACCCGCTTCAGTTCGCAGCAGATGCTTACGACGGCGTATATGCAATTAAGGCAGCTGCAGAGAAGGCAGAGATCACACCGGATATGAGCACTTCCGATATCTGCGATGCACTGAAAACAGCTATGACTGAGATCCAGATCGATGGTCTGACCGGTACAGAGATGCACTGGACGGCAGAAGGCGAGCCGCAGAAAGCGCCGAAAGCTGTAGAGATCAAAGACGGCAAATATGAGATGATGCAGTAATTAAAAATTTAAAAACTTCAGAACCGTTGCGGCTATATGTATGTAGCTCTGATGGGACTGTTACTGGATGTCCGGTGGCACAGATGGCTGCCGGGCATTTAGTAACAGCTTTCTTTTTAAAACGGTTCACTGCACATGCTTGCCTGCGACGACTGGGTGTTTGCTTTCTGCGGACTGCGAGACGGTCATGTTTGTTCTGCTAAATTCGGTCACAGGTAAACATGTGCAGCGAAATGCGTGTACAGGGAAATGCGAAAACGTAGAAACAAAGAGGTAGGTGTATACATATGAGTTTTCTTTCTTATTTAATCAATGGCATCAGTCTGGGAAGTGTCTATGCGATCATTGCACTGGGCTACACCATGGTTTATGGCATCGCGCGTATGCTGAACTTCGCACACGGCGATATCATCATGGTAGGCGGTTTCACAGTGTTTACGATTGTCACAACGATGGGCGGTTCTCCGGTTGTGGGTATTCTGGCTTCGGTGGTTGTGTGTACAGTGCTGGGCGTTACCATCGAGCGAGTTGCATACAGACCGTTGCGTGACGCGTCCCCGCTGGCAGTTCTGATCACCGCGATCGGTGTCAGTTATCTGCTCCAGAACGTGGCGCTTCTGATTTTTGGTTCCAATGCGAGACAGTTTACATCAGTTATTACTGTACCGGCATTAAAGCTGGCTGGCGGCAAGCTTTCGATCTCCAGTGTCACGATCGTGACGATTTTAAGCTGTATCGTGATTATGGCTGCCCTGATGGCATTTATCAATAAGACGAAAATGGGACAGGCGATGCTGGCGGTTTCTGAGGATCGCGGTGCGGCAACCTTGATGGGTATCAATGTAAACCGCACGATCTCCGTAACCTTTGCGATTGGTTCCGCTCTGGCGGCAGTAGCAGGCGTGCTGCTCTGCTCGGCGTACCCGTCCCTGTCTCCGTACACCGGTTCCATGCCGGGCATCAAGGCATTCGTGGCAGCGGTATTTGGCGGTATCGGTTCGATCCCGGGCGCATTTATCGGCGGTATCCTGCTTGGTATCATTGAAAACCTTGCCAAGGCGTATATTTCCTCCCAGCTTTCTGACGCGATCGTATTCTCTGTCCTGATTATCGTGCTTCTGGTCCGCCCGACCGGTATTCTCGGCAAGAAGATGACGGAGAAAGTATAATAGAGAAAATTATACGATGGTTCATGCCGGGGACTTTTGAAACGGAAAGTGCCGTGTGAAAACAAGATGGTGCATGAACTGCAATAAGCAAGAGAAAGTGCAGGTGTTTAAAATGAACGCATATAAAAATAAAATTCGGATTCAGAATGCGATCACGTATGCGATTGTAATCGGCTGTTACATTCTGATTCAGATTATGATGGCAGGCGGCCATGTAAACAGTCTTTTAAAGGGTATTCTGGTTCCACTTTGTACCTATACGATTTTGGCGGTTTCCTTAAACCTCACGGTTGGTATCCTCGGCGAGCTGAGTCTGGGTCATGCCGGATTCATGTGTGCGGGTGCGTTTTCAGGTGCATTTTTTAATCATGCCATGAAAAATCTGATCGCAAGCAATCAGGTACGCTTCATTCTGGCGCTCTTTGTCGGTGCGGCGGTAGCGGCGGTATTTGGTATCCTCATCGGTATTCCGGTTCTGCGTCTGAAAGGAGACTATCTGGCGATTGTAACGCTGGCATTCGGTGAGATCGTTAAAAATATTATCAATGTTCTGTACGTCGGTATCGACGGAAACGGCATCCATGTTTCCATGAAAGACGTAGCTTCCTTAAAGCTGGCAGCGGACGGTCAGGTGATCATTAAGGGGGCGCAGGGTATCACAGGTACACCGAAGACGGCGACCTTTACGATCGGCATTATCCTGGTGCTCCTGACCCTGTTTATTGTATTGAATATCATCAATTCCCGGACAGGTCGTGCGATCATGGCGATCCGCGATAACCGTATTGCGGCAGAGTCCGTGGGTATCAATATCACGAAATACAAACTGATGGCATTTACCATCTCTGCTTCCTTAGCCGGTGTGGCAGGCGTTCTGTACGCACACAACCTGGCAACGCTGGCAGCGACCCCGAAGAGCTTCGGTTATAATATGTCCATTATGATCCTTGTATTTGTGGTTCTGGGCGGCATCGGAAATATCCGTGGTTCCATGATCGCGGCGGTTATCTTAACCCTGCTTCCGGAGATGCTTCGAAGCCTCAATAATTACCGTATGCTGATTTACGCGGTCGTCCTGATTGCAATGATGCTTTTGACCTCCAGCCCGAAGGCGATCGAGGTCCGCGAGCGCATCTTTTCATCATTCCGGAAAAAGAAGACAGAAGGGGAGGCGTAAATCATGGCAATGCTGGATGTAAAAAATTTAAGTATTTCTTTTGGCGGTCTGAAAGCGGTCGATGATTTCAGCATCACGATAGAAAAAGGACAGCTCTACGGCCTGATCGGACCGAACGGCGCTGGTAAAACGACTATTTTCAACCTTTTGACGGGCGTGTACAAGCCGGATGGTGGACGGATTCTGCTGGATGGAAAGGACATTACCGGTCACAAGGCAATCCAGATCAATCAGGCAGGCATCGCGAGAACCTTCCAGAATATCCGTCTGTTCAAGGAGCTGAGCGTGCTTGACAATGTAAAGGTTGGTCTTCACAACCATCATAAATATTCTACGCTGAGCGGCATTCTGCGTCTTCCGTCCTATTACAAGGTTGAGAAAGAGATGGATGAGCGCGCAATGGAGCTTTTGAAGGTGTTTGACCTCGACAAAGAGTTTGATTATAAGGCATCGAACCTCCCATACGGCAAGCAGAGAAAGCTGGAGATCGCCAGAGCGCTGGCGACCGAGCCGAAGCTTCTGCTTCTTGACGAGCCGGCAGCCGGCATGAACCCGAATGAGACGGCAGAGCTGATGAAGACGATCCGTTTCGTGCGCGATCATTTTGATATGACCGTACTTCTCATTGAGCATGATATGAAGCTGGTCTCCGGTATCTGCGAGCGCCTGACGGTCTTAAACTTCGGTCATATGCTGGCAGAGGGACCGACCAGCGAAGTACTCAGCAATCCAGAAGTTATCAAAGCATATCTGGGAGAATAGGGGGAAGTTTCGTATGTCAATGCTGGAAGTAAAAGATTTACAGGTATATTATGGTGTGATACAGGCACTCAAGGGAATTTCCTTTGAGGTAGAACAGGGCGATGTGGTAGCGCTGATCGGTGCCAACGGAGCCGGAAAGACGACGACGCTTCACACGATCACGGGTCTGCTGCCGTCCAAGGCAGGCAATATCACATTTGAGGGAACGGATATTACCCATGTACCGGGCTATAAGCTGGTATCAATGGGAATCGCCCACGTGCCGGAGGGGCGCCGTGTGTTCGCTTCCCTGACGGTTCTCCAGAACCTGAAAATGGGTGCGTATACAAGAAATGACAAGAAGGAAATTGAAGATACGATCGAAATGATTTACAAGCGTTTCCCGCGTCTGAAAGAGCGCAAGAACCAGCTTGCCGGAACTTTGTCCGGCGGCGAGCAGCAGATGCTTGCGATGGGACGCGCCCTCATGAGTCACCCGCGCCTGATCGTTCTCGACGAGCCGTCGATGGGTCTGTCCCCACTCTATGTTAATGAGATTTTCGATATTATCCAGGAAATCAACAAGGACGGCGTGACTGTTCTTCTGGTCGAGCAGAATGCGAAAAAAGCGCTCTCCATTTCCAACAAAGCATATGTGCTTGAGACGGGCAATATCGTTCTGAGCGGTGATGCGAAAGAACTGATGAATAATGAGAGAGTGAAGAAGGCTTATCTGAGCGAATAAAAATGTTCTGTGAGCCGGAGCTTTCCAAATGGGAATATTCATAACCCCCTTATGGTCTGAATACATTGTATCAGCAGACCAAGGGGGTATTTTTATGGATCATTTTAATGTATACAGCGATATCCAGGCGCGAACCGGCGGCGAGATCTATATTGGGGTGGTTGGTCCGGTTCGGACAGGGAAATCGACCTTTATTAAGCGCTTTATGGAACTTCTCGTCCTTCCGGGGCTGGAAGATGTCCATGCCCGCGAGCGCGCCCGGGATGAACTTCCCCAGTCTTCGGCGGGGAAAACGATCATGACAACGGAACCGAAATTTATCCCTAAAGAGGCGGCAAAGCTCTCGCTTGGGGACGGTGTGGAGGTGCGGGTCCGCCTGATCGACTGCGTCGGTTTCATGGTGGAGGGCGCTGCCGGTCATATTGAAAACGAGAAAGAACGCATGGTGCGGACGCCGTGGTATGAGGAGGAGATCCCATTTACAGCGGCAGCCGAGCTGGGAACGCGCAAGGTCATCACGGATCATTCGACGATCGGGCTTGTGGTTACGGCGGACGGCAGTTTCGGGGAGTTGAAACGGGAGAATTATGTTCCGGCGGAAGAGAAGACCGTGCAGGAACTGAAAAAACTGGGAAAGCCGTTTCTGGTGCTTTTAAACTCGCAGAAACCGTATTCGGAGGAGACGCGGGCGCTGGCAGCCCGGATGACCGAAAAATATGAGGTGCAGGTGCTCCCAGTCAACTGTGAGCAGCTGCGTGCCGAGGATATCCGGGAGATTCTGGGGCAGGTGCTTCTGGAATTCCCAGTCACGGAGATTGATTTTTCGATTCCGAAATGGCTGGAGATTCTGCCAAACAGTCATTGGCTTAAATCGGAGGTCATACAGGCAGTCCGGGGGATGATGGATCGGACGGTACATATGCGCGATGTGGCGTTGGCGCTGCCGGAGGAAACCGGGGAAGCGATCCGTCGGATCCGGATTGTATCAATGAAAATGGATGATGGCAGCGTTCAGGCGGTGGTCGAGCTGGACGACGGGCATTATTATCAGATCCTCAGCGAGTATGTGGGAATGCCGATCGAGGGCGAGTACCAGCTGATGCAGACCTTGAAGCGGTTGGCGTCGATGCAGAGCGAGTATGAAAAGGCATCCGTGGCGCTCACGCAGGCGCGCAAGAAGGGCTATGGGGTTGTCACGCCGGAACGCGGGGAGATCGTCCTCGATGAGCGCAGGTGGTGCGCCACGGCAATAAATATGGAGTCAAAATGAAAGCGCAGGCGCCGTCCATCAATCTCATCAAGCGCAGATTGAGACTGAGATTGCGCCGATTGTGGGAAATGAACAGCAGGCAGAGGATTTGATCCGATACATCCGGGAGAATGCTGGAAAAGGTGAGGAAGGCATCTGGGAAACCAATATTTTTGGAAAATCAATCGCCCAGATCGTCGATGACGGGATTCAGGCGAAGATCTCCCAGCTCACTGAGGACTGCCAGGTGAAGCTGCAGGATACGCTGCAGAAAATCATCAATGACAGCAATGGGGATGATCTGTATTATTATATAATAGAATAGGTCTGGCTCTTGTTGGGAAAATGGTGCGTTGTCTGGAATGGGAATGTGGGACAGATAAGGTGATTTTATGAAAATTTTATCGAAACTTTATCGGGGAAATTGCAAAATTGTCAGAAATCAGTTATAATGAGGCTAATAGCAAAAACACTTTCCGCAAGGGGTATGCGGAAACACAAACGACAGAACAGGGGGCTGATTTTATGAGGCTTACATTTATCGGTGCGGATCATGAGGTTACAGGCAGCTGTCATTTTCTGGAGGCATGCGGGCTGAATATTCTGATTGACTGCGGTATGGAACAGGGGATCAACAAGTATGAAAATGCAGAACTTCCGATTCCGTATTCGGATGTGGACTATGTGTTGGTGACGCACGCCCATATCGATCATGTGGGATTGCTTCCACTTATCTATGCGAGGGGATTCCGCGGACAGATTATGGCGACGCGCGCGACCTGCGATCTGTGTGATATCATGCTGAAAGATTGCGCCCATATCCAGGAGTCAGAAGCGGAGTGGAAAAACCGGAAAGCCATGCGTGCCGGAAAACCGGAGGTGACACCGATTTACACGATGAACGATGCAGAAGGGGTACTGCATCACTTTGTCCCCTGCAATTACAATGAGATCATCCGTCTGAATGACAATCTGGAGATTCGGTTTGTCGATGTGGGACATCTGCTTGGTTCGGCTTCGATCGAGATCTGGATGAAGGAAGACGATTGTTCCAAGAAGATTGTATTTTCAGGTGATATCGGTAACAAAAACAAGCCGCTCATCCGCAGCCCGCAGTACATCCGTCAGGCGGATTATGTTGTCATGGAGAGTACTTACGGCGGTCGGTTCCACAAGAATACAGGCGATCACGTGGAAGAATTTGCCCGCGTGATTCAGGAGACGCTGGATAAGGGCGGCAATGTCGTGATCCCGGCATTTGCGGTCGGCAGAACGCAGGAAGTGTTGAATTACATCCGTATTATCAAGGAGAAAAATCTTGTAACCGGGCACGGCGTATTTCCGGTTTACTTAGACAGCCCGATGGCGGTGGAAGCGACCGGCGTATTCAAGGACAATATGATGGATTGCTACAATGAAGAGACGAAGGAGCTGGTAAAAAAGGGCATCAATCCGATTTCTTTCCCGGGTCTGCATCTCTCGATCACCAGCAGCGATTCCGTTGCAATCAACTTCAACGAGGAACCGAAGGTTATCATCTCGGCAGCCGGCATGTGTGATGCGGGCCGTATCCGCCATCATCTGAAACACAACCTCTGGAGACCGGAGTGTACGATTTTGTTTGCTGGCTATCAGGCAGTCGGCACACTGGGACGCAGCATTATTGAGGGACGCGAGGAAGTGAAGCTGTTCGGTGAGTCGATCGAGGTCAAAGCACGGATCGAGAAGATCGAGGGCATCAGCGGCCATGCGGACGAGACCGGGCTTTTGGAGTGGGTTGGCAGTTTTATGGAAAAACCGTCCCAGGTCTTCGTGGTACACGGCGATGACACAGTGTGCGATGCATTTGCAGAGACGGTCAAGGAAACTTACGGCATCAATGCGATGGCTCCGTTCTCCGGCAGTTCCTACGACCTGAAAGAGGGATGCTTCGTGACTGTTACGAAGGGTATTCCGATTCAGAAACCGGCAGTGAACGAAGCAACGAAGAAAGCGGCTGGTGTATTTGCCCGCCTGCTGGCAGCCTGCGACCGCCTGCGCCGTGTTGTTATGCATAACGAGGGCGGGGCGAACAAAGATTTGGCACGTTTTGCCGACCAGATCAACTCGCTCTGCGATAAGTGGGACCGCTAAGCTTCAATAATAGACATAAAGGAGATTTCTGACTTGAAAGTAACTATATACACAGACGGCGCCGCCCGCGGCAATCCAGATGGTCCGGGCGGATTTGGAACCGTCATTCACTATGTAGATCCGGCAGGAAAACTGCACACGAAAGAGATTTCCGGCGGCTACAAACGAACTACGAACAACCGTATGGAGCTGATGGCAGCTATCGCCGGTCTCGAGGCGCTCAACCGCCCCTGCGAGATCGAACTCTATTCAGATTCCCAGTATCTCGTCAACGCTTTTAACCAGCACTGGATCGAGGGTTGGATCAAAAAGGGCTGGAAACGCGGCAAAAATGAGGAGGTTAAGAATGTAGATCTATGGAAGCGCCTGCTCGCTGCCAAGGAACCCCATCAGATTTCGTTTTTCTGGGTGAAGGGGCATAATGGGCATCCGGAGAATGAGAGATGTGACTTTTTGGCTACTTCGGCGGCGGATGGGGACGAGCTGATGGTGGATCCGGGGGTATAGCTCGTTACTGCTCACACATGTGTGCCCAGTAACAGGATTTTGCCGATGCTTCGCATTCCAAATCGGCAAAATCTGCATCCGGAACTGTATTGTACGGAATTTTCAGTTCAGAAAATTCCTACCTGTGAGCAGTTACTATAACAACCCTTACGATATGTTACATCTTTCGATCATCTATTTTCAAACTGTCTTAAATGTGCTATTTTAAAATTATCAAGTGAACAGGAATAGCAAAGGCGGTTGAGAGTAATTTGAAAAATAAAGGAATGATCGCTGCCCTCGGTCTGATTCTGGTGCTGGGGATTGTGACGACGGCGGCAACGCGGCGTTATATCCGGGAGCAGGCGGGAAGTGAGAGAAGCCTGACGGTCGGACCGGAGGCGATGTATGAGGCGGAACCATTTGCGGCGGAAGCAGCGGAAAATGGTCTGGCGGAGGATGCGCCGGAGCCATCTTCTAAAAAAATGGCGCATGCGGAAAGCGTGGGGACAGAAGATAGAGCCTGTATGCAGGCGGAAGGAGATGTTTCTGTCCAGTCTTTAGGTGAACAAAAGGAAAAACGTGCAGATAATCGGGCGGCTGCTAAGGCGGCAGAGAAGCAGAGCGCGGGCGATGAGTCGGATCATTCTGTGAATACAGGGGCGATTGTGTCCCCGGTTGAAAATGGAATTGTATCTCCTGCGCGAGGCGCGTCCTCCGGGACAGGTGCAGGCTCGGACCGGACAGCGGAAGATTACCGGAACCGGCTGGGCGAGATCGAGAATACGATTCAAAACCTGGAAAATTCGGGAAGTGCGAATACGACCGACGCGATGCGGGAGGCGGTCGCGTATGAGTACCGGCTCTGGGATGCCGAATTAAATCAGATTTATCAGGCAATCATGGCGGTGCTTCCAGACGAGGAGACAGACACGCTGCGTGGTCGGGAACGCAGATGGATCCGGGAACGTGATACGGCGGCGAAACAGGCGGCGGAGCGCTACAAGGGCGGCACGATGGAAAATGTTGAGTACACGGCGTCGCTGGCAAATTCGACGCGGGATCGGGCGTATGAGCTTTTGGATTTGTATGAATCGTATCTTCCGGCAGAGTAGTGAAAAAATTAGAAAATGGGACTTTTGCGGCATATAGAATTGCGGTAAGGGTCCCATTTTTGCACACTTTTTGTACCGATAAACCTCTTGCGAAATGTAAATTCCTATGATAGGATATAAAGAATGAGGAAAATTTTACTTAAATAGAAGTAACTATAGGAGGAAGCAACGTGAAAAAATACGGTGTGAACGAACTTAGAAAGATGTTCTTAGACTTTTTTGAGAGCAAGGGACATCTGGCAATGAAGAGTTTCTCTCTGGTTCCGCATAATGATAACAGCCTTCTGCTTATCAACTCTGGTATGGCTCCGTTAAAGCCATATTTTACGGGTCAGGAGATTCCGCCGAGAACAAGAGTATGTACCTGTCAGAAATGTATTCGTACCGGCGATATCGAGAATATCGGTAAGACTGCCCGTCATGGTACCTTTTTTGAGATGCTTGGCAACTTCTCCTTCGGTGATTATTTCAAAGAGGAAGCGATTCACTGGTCCTGGGAATTTTTAACCGAGGTTGTCGGACTTGATCCGGATCGCCTCTATCCGTCTGTGTTCGAGAGCGATGACGAGGCATTTGATATCTGGAACAAAGAGATGGGTATTCCGGCAGAGCGTATTTTCCGCTTTGGCAGAGAGGATAACTTCTGGGAGCATGGCGCTGGTCCGTGCGGTCCGTGTTCTGAGATTTACTATGACCGCGGTGAGAAATACGGCTGCGGCAAACCGGGATGCACGGTAGGCTGCGAGTGTGACCGTTACATGGAGGTATGGAACAATGTATTCTCCCAGTTTAACAACGACGGTCACGGCAACTACACCGAGCTGGAGCACAAGAACATTGATACCGGAATGGGTCTGGAGCGTCTGGCAGTGATCGTACAGGATGTAGATTCCTTGTTTACGGTTGATACCAACAAAGCTCTGTTAGACCGTGTCTGCGAGCTGGCACATACCGAATATCAGAAAGATCATGAGACCGATATTTCTCTGCGTATTGTAGCGGATCATATCAAGTCCTGCACCTTCATGATTTCCGATGGCATTATGCCATCCAACGAGGGACGCGGATATGTTCTGCGCCGCCTTCTGCGCCGTGCAGCACGCCATGGCAAAAAACTTGGCATCGAGGGTGAGTTCTTAGCAGCTCTGTCCCGCACCGTTATCGACCTTTCCAAGGATGGTTATCCGGAACTGGAAGAGAAGAGCGCGATGATTTTCAAGGTTCTTTCGGAGGAAGAGGATAAGTTCAACAGGACCATTGATCAGGGTCTTGCGATCCTTGCTGATATGGAAGAAGATATGAACAAGAAGGGCGAGAAAGTGCTGTCCGGCGACAACGCATTCAAGCTCTACGATACGTATGGATTCCCGATCGATTTAACCCGTGAGATTCTCGAGGAGAAGAGCCTCGGTATCGATGAGGACGGCTTCAACGCAGCGATGAAACGCCAGAAAGAACAGGCGAGAGCGGCAAGAAAGACGACTAACTATATGGGCGCGGATGTTACGGTATACCAGTCCATCGATCCGGCTATTACAACTGAGTTTATCGGCTATGATCGTCTGACAGCGGAATCCGAGATTTCCGTTCTGACGACCGAGGATGAGATTGTAGAGGCACTGACTGACGGTCAGACTGGTACAATTATTACCAAGGAAACCCCGTTCTACGGAACCATGGGTGGCCAGGAGGGTGACTTCGGTCAGATTACCGCTCCGGACGGCTCTGTGTTTGAAGTAAAAGATACCATTCATTTACAGGGTGGCAAGATCGGTCATGTCGGTGTTGTAGTAAAGGGTATGTTCGAGGTGGGAGAAAAAGTAACCATGTCGGTTGACAAGGAAAACCGTGAACTGACTTCCCGCAACCATTCCGCAACCCATCTGCTTCATAAAGCGCTGCGTACCGTACTTGGTAGCCATGTAGAGCAGGCTGGTTCCCTGGTAACCCGTGACCGTCTGCGTTTCGACTTTACTCATTTCTCTGCGATGACTCCAGAGGAGATAGAGAAGGTTGAAAAGATTGTAAATGATGAGATTGCAGCATCCCTGCCGGTTGTAACCGATGTTATGTCCTTGGATGAGGCAAAGAAGACGGGCGCGATGGCACTGTTTGGCGAGAAGTACGGCGAGAAAGTCCGTGTTGTCAAGATGGGAGATTTCTCCACCGAGCTTTGCGGCGGTACACACGTATCCAACACAGGCACAATTGCATCCTTCAAGATTCTCTCTGAGGCTGGTATTGCAGCAGGCGTCCGCCGTATCGAGGCGCTGACCTCCACCGGTTTGATGAACCACTACAAAGAGGTAGAGAATGAGCTGCATGAGGCGGCGAAACTGGCAAAGACCACTCCGGCGTCACTGAGCAGCAAGATTGAGTCCATGTTAGAGGAGATCAAGACTCTGCACGCAGAGAACGAGAAGTTAAAAAGTAAGCTGGCGAACGACTCTCTGGGCGATGTTATGAACCAGGTACAGGATGTAAACGGCGTGAAGCTGCTGGCAGTTGAGGTTAAGGATGTAGACATGAACGGTCTGCGTAATCTGGGCGATCAGCTGAAAGAGAAGCTGGGCGACGGCGTTGTTCTGATTGCATCTACTCTGGATGGCAAGGTAAGCCTGATGGCTTCTGTAACTGACGGTGCGATGAAGAAGGGTGCACATGCTGGAAACTTAATCAAAGCAATCGCAGGTCTTGTCGGCGGCGGCGGCGGTGGCCGTCCGAACATGGCACAGGCTGGCGGAAAGAATCCGTCTGGTATTGCAGCAGCCCTTGAAAAAGCGGCAGAAGTAGTAGCAGAGCAAGTAAAATAAAAAAATCATAAAAAAATGTAAAATGTTGTTGACGTATCATTTTATGATATAATCTTTTTAGTGCTAAAAAAATACCCATACAGTTGTATTAATATGCACTTATTACACAACTGGAGGGAGGTTAGGTGTGAGCTATGTCAAATGTAATCGTTAAAGATAACGAGAGTCTGGACAGCGCTTTACGCAGATTCAAAAGAAACTGTGCTAAGGCTGGTATCCAGCAGGAGATTCGGAAAAGAGAGCATTACGAGAAACCGAGCGTTCGTCGTAAAAAGAAATCCGAAGCTGCTAGAAAACGCAAATACAATTAAGTAACGCAAAAGTCCTGGTTTTCATATGAACCAGGACTTTTTTGTGCAATAGGAGAAAGAGAAGAAATGCGATGTGGCGGATGATGGAGTGAGGGGCATGAGAGAGAAGCAGGAAAATGAGAGACGGGGAAAGGGATTGAAACAATATATTGCGGATCGGCGCCTGGCAGCAGTCAGCCTTGTGCTTGGTGTTTTGATGGGGCTGATGATTCTTCTGGGAATCCGTTACAGCCGCAATGAGCTGATTTACCGGACGGCGGGACAGTTTTTGGGACAGTTGGCGGGCTGGGCGGTGTGTATGACGGTGATGGTCTGGGCGATTTGTGTGGGACTGGATGCTTTGGGGCGTGGCTGGTCTGAGATACGGGATTTTCAGTTCAGAGAATTCCTGCCTGTGAACAGTTGCCAGAAACGGACGCAAGCACGGAGGGGGAAAGACTGCGAAGACCAGGGAAGCAGCCGCGATGTGGAAAGCCAGGGACGGGAAGCGAAACAGCGCGCAGCGAAAAATTCGGATTTGGGGACATGGCTGAAATGGATGTTTCTCTCCTGGTGCGTCTATCTTCCGGTTTTTCTGGCGGTTTATCCGGGCATTTATTCTTACGATGCGTCCGCGCAGCTCCTTCAGTTTTATGGAAAACTGCCGCTGACAACCCACCATCCATTAATTCACACGCTATATCTGGGACTCTGCATGAAGATTGCGGGGCGTCTGTTCCATACCTATCAGGCAGGGATGGCGCTGTATGCGCTGTCGCAGTCGTTTTTTATGAGTGCGGTATTTTCCCTGTGTCTGTGCCGGATGAAAGCGCGGCGGGCACCGCGATGGCTCTGCGTTGCTTCGTGGACGTTCTGGATCCTGAATCCGTATCTGACGGTCTTTTCCTTTGTCACGACGAAGGATGTGCTCTTTGGCGCATTTTTTCTGCTGGCATTTGATACGGCATGTTGTCTGGCGGAGGATCCGGAGCATTTTTGGCGGGGAATGTGCCAGAAGAAAGAGGATTTGGATAAAGAAAGAGAGCTGGATAAAGAGAAAAATCCGAACGGAACAGGATCTCGGAAAGAAGTGGGAAAGACGGGTGATTGGCTGCTCTTTTTTGTGAGTGTGTTTTTCATGTGCCTGTTCCGGAATCAGGGAATCTATGTGTTCTTGTTTTTTGTTTTGGCAGTCTGCCTGTTTTTACGAAAAAAAGTGTATCGCAGAAACTGGTTTATCGGGGCATCTCTGCTGGTGGCAGCTTTATGGTATGTTTTATCCGGTCCGATTCCAACGGCGTTCGGCGTGGGAAAGGGCGATGCGAGGGAGATGCTGTGCGTGCCGATGCAGCAGCTGGCGCGCATGTATCATGAAGTTCCGGAGAAATTGACGCCGGAGGAAAAGGAATATATCGAGACGCTGATTGACCCGCAGGCGCTCAGTGAGTATGTCCGTGTCAATGCGGATCCAGTGAAAAATGGATTCCATACGGAAGTGATGCAGGCAGATATGGGACGTTTCGTGCGGACCTGGGCGGAAATCGGGAAGCGCCATCCGGGTATTTATCTGGATTCATTTCTGATGGGGAACTGGGGGTACTGGTATATGGGAGACAGCCAGTACTGGATCAGCTATATTTTATACGATGGGGCATACTTGGAAGGTAATTTAAATATCCTGCATATCACGCGTAACAGCCATTTTCAGGCGCTTTCGGACTGGTTGAGGGAGGCGACACTGACACCCGCATTCCAGTCGGTTCCGGTGCTGTCGGTGCTTCTCAATCAGGCATTTCCGTTCTGGCTGATGCTGTTTGCGGCAGGATTTGCAGTCTGGAAGCACCGGGCGTATGAGATCATTCCGCTGATGCTTCTGCTAGGCTGCTGGGGAACACTTCTGCTGGGACCGGTGGTTTCCCTGCGGTATGCATTGCCGTTGATTTACTGTGTGCCGCGGATGCTGGAAATGATAGTGGGTTTGACGGGAAAATAGTAAACGGCATAGTTTCTGCTTTCCTACATATATTAGATAATAACAATGAAATAGGCGGTAGGCGCTTGTTTGGCAGACAGAAAAAAGCGATCGTTTCGGCACTTCATCTGCCGGAGGACGTCGTTCTCGGAGAGATGCTTCTGTATTTACCGGCAGTCGGGCGGCTGTGGTAGAAAATTACAGGAGCATTCTCTTTTTTTCCGACGAAATGCTGCGGCTGACGGGAAAGAACCTCCGGCTTACTATCAAGGGGAAAGGGCTTTCGATTGAGTATTATGACCGCGACAATCTGCGGGTCACGGGGCAGATTGTGTCTGTCGAATTTGGGGTGCTGTGAGGAATGAGTATGGCGAAGGTAAGGCACCTTCTACATGGGATAGTGCGGCTTAACATGCGCGGCACCTCCCCGGAGAGATTCCTGAATCTTTGTACACTGGCAGGTTTAAATGTCTGGCAGGTAAAAAAAGAGCAGGAAAATCTGCTGTTTTATATGGAAATCCGCGATTTTAAGCGGTGTGCGCCACTGGCAAGAAAAGCGGGAGTCCGTCTGCATATCGTTGAAAAGCGTGGACTGCCGGTGTTTCTCTGGCGGAACCGGAAACGGAAAGGGTGGGCGGTCAGCTTCGTCCTTTTTTTTCTGTTATTATTGTTTCTGGCACAATTTGTCTGGGAGATCGACTGGAGTGGAAACCGGCGTTATACCGAAAGTGAGCTGAATCATTACCTCCAGACGCTGCAGATTGAAGAGGGAATTCCCAAGAAGCGGATTTCTTGTGCGAGGCTGGAGGAAGAACTGCGGGAGTCATTTGAAGATATCACCTGGGTGTCGGTGCGCCTGCATGGGACGCGCCTTTTCATCCGCCTGCGGGAGAGCGAGGTTCCGGTCCGTCAGGAAGTGGAGTCCGGCGAGGCGTGCGATCTGGCGGCGGCATCCGACGCGCGGATCACGTCGGTAGTCGTCCGGAGCGGAATCCCGCTTGTGCAGGCGGGAGATACGGTGGAAAAGGGGCAGCTTCTGGTGTCGGGAACGGTGCCGATCACAGATGATGGAGGCGAAGAAATTTCCTCTTACCGGGTGCGGGCGGATGCGGATATATATGGGATCCGGGAGCGGGTCGGGAGAAAGGAGCTTCCGCTCTGGAGGGAAATGCGGACGGAAACGGGAAAGAAACGATACGGAATTGCTTTGGAAGCAGGAACACACACATTTTACTGGAAAATTCCAGAATTTTACGATATGATAGAACATACATTCGATGTGGCGGAGCGGTGGGGATTTTTCAGACGAAGCAGGCGGATGAAACCTGCCTGGACGATCCGGACGGAGTACCGGAAATTGCGGCTCCCGCTTGATTTTTATCTGCCGCTTTCTGTCGGGTGGAGTGAGTACCGGGAGACGTCTGTCTGCGAAAAAAGGTATACAGAACCAGAGCTTGCGGCGCTGTCAGCGGCATTTCAAAAGGAGACGGAAGAAAAATTGATCGAAAAAGGTGTACATATTATGGCAAGTGATGGTAGAATACTAATAAATGGCGGAGTCTGCCATTTTGAGGTACGGCTTCAGACGGAGGAGCCGATTCAAGTTGTGACACAAGGAGAACAGCAAAGGAATGAGCATAATAGAGACAATGATTGATATTCCGATGGAACATGAGCGGAATGTATGCGGACAGTTTGACGCGTATCTGAAAAAGATTGAGCGGACGTTGCACGTGACGATGATCACACGCGACGGCGCGCTGAAAATCATCGGTCCGGAGCAGACGATCCGGCAGGCGAAGAGTGTGTTCAACAATCTGTTAGAGCTTTCCAGGCGCGGCAATACCATTACCGAGCAGAATGTTGATTACGCCCTGTCGCTGTCCTTCACGGAGAAGGACGATCAGATTCTCGAGATCGATAAGGATATCATCTGCCGGACGATCACGGGCAAGCCGGTCAAACCGAAGACGATGGGACAGAAACAGTACGTGGACCTGATCCGCAAGAAGATGATTGTATTTGGCATCGGTCCGGCGGGTACCGGAAAAACGTATCTGGCGATGTCGATGGCGATACAAGCATTTAAGAGTGGCGAGGTAAGCCGGATCATCCTGACGCGTCCGGCGATCGAGGCGGGGGAAAAACTGGGTTTTCTGCCGGGCGATCTGCAGAGCAAGATCGATCCGTACCTGCGTCCGCTTTACGATGCGCTGTATCAGATTATGGGGGCAGAAAGTTACCTGCACAATTCTGAGAAGGGCTTGATTGAGGTGGCGCCGCTTGCGTACATGCGTGGTCGTACCCTGGATAATGCGTTCATCATTCTCGATGAGGCGCAGAATACGACCCCGGCACAGATGAAGATGTTCCTGACACGTATCGGCTTTGGTTCCAAGGTGATTGTGACGGGCGACCAGTCGCAAAAGGATCTGCCTGCCGGAGCTGCGTCCGGACTGGATACGGCGATTCATGTACTCAAGAAAATTGACGATATTGGTTTCTGCTATCTGACCAGCAGCGATGTAGTCCGCCATCCGCTGGTACAGAAGATCGTAGAGGCATACGATGCGTATGAGAAAAAAGATGCGGATGCGTCCCGCGGTTTCCGGAGAAATAGTTCCGGGACGCGTGACCGGAAAGATGGAGGAAGAAAGAACAGATGACAATCCAGATCGAATATGAAGCAGAGCGGGAGTGGGAGATAGATTACCGGCCGATCATCGAGGAGATCGTGGTTGCGGCACTCGATTATGAAAAATGCCCGTATGAGGCGGAGGTCAATGTAGTCCTGACAAATGATGAGGAGATTCATCGTATTAATAAGGAATTCCGAGGAATCGACCGGGCAACCGACGTCCTCTCTTTTCCGATGGGTGATTACGATGTGCCGTCCGATTTTGAACGGTTGGAAGAGCAGTCAGAGGACTATTTTAACCCGGAGACGGGCGAACTTCTTCTGGGCGATATCGTGATCTCGATCGATAAGGTAGACGAGCAGGCGGAGAAATACGGTCATTCTAAGGAGCGCGAACTGGCGTTCCTGGTGGCACACAGTATGCTGCACCTGTGCGGTTACGATCATATGGAAGATGACGAACGCCTTGTGATGGAGAAAAAACAGGAGGAAATCCTGGCTGGCAAAGGGTATACGCGCTAAAAGCAGAGAAAAGAACCGGAGGGAAAGGGGAGAGCCCATTCGGGAAATGAGGCATATGGGGATGTGATGGGGGAAGTGCGGAATGAAAAAAAACAGTTGGAAAATAAGGCACTGGCACTGACTCTGATGGCAGTCTGCTGGCTGTCAGGCTGTTCGGCTCACAAAGAAATATCGGTAACTGCAGCAGAGACACAGGAGGAGACACGTGAGCTGTCCTTAAATACAGAGACGGAGGCCGAAACGCAGCCGGAAGCAGAGCCGGAGGGACGTTACGAAAAAGACGGGAAGATACAGAGTTATCTGACCGGGGAATGGACGGATGTCGCAAAGGCGAACCGCCGTCCGCTCGCAATCATGATGAGCAATGACAAGGCGGCGCTTCCGCAGTATGGCATCAACCATGCCGGAGTGGTCTATGAGGCACCGGTGGAAGGCAACATGAATCGTTATATGGCACTGATAGAGGACTATGACGATCTGGACCGGATCGGTTCCGTCCGGAGCTGCCGCCCATACTATACTTTTTTTGCAAGGGAATTTGAGGCGGTCTATGCACATTATGGGCAGAATACGTTTGCACTTCCGTATCTGGAGCAGATGGAACATTTAGATGGAATCAAAGGCAATGGGGCATCTGCGTATTTCCGGACCAAGGATCGGAAGACCCCGCACAATGCCTATGCATCGGGACCAAAGCTGCGCCAGGCGATCGAGGCGAGCGGTTATGCGGATGCGTATCCGGAGAGCTATGAGGGGCATTATACTTTTGCGCCGGAGAGTGCGCCGGTGTGCTTTGAGGATGGTATCGCAGCGGCCAAAGTAGTGCCAGGTTATCAGTTAAGCAATCCCTGGTTTGAGTATCACCCGGAGGACGGGCTGTACTACCGGTATCAGTATGGCGGTCCGCATATGGGAGATGAAGGACAGATAGCGGTTAAAAATATTATTTTCCAATACTGTTTGTGGAAATATTATAAACCGACGGAATATCTGGATATTGATGTCCATACACCGGCGACGGGGTATTATTTTACAAATGGACACGGCATTCTGATTCGTTGGGAAAAAGACGGCGCTTACGGCGTCACAAAGTATTACGATATGGACGGTCAGGAAATCAAGCTGAATCCGGGCAAGACCTGGGTCTGCATCCTTCCGAATGACCGTATGGATAAGGCGGAATTCTATGGAGAACAGACGGAGTAGAAGAAAACCCGGAATGCGGGAAGAGAAAGAAAGAGAGATAATCAGCCGGCAGCGCACGGCAGGACGTAGAGAAGAAGCAGCTGGAGGCAGCCGGGAAAGTGCGGGCAGAAGCCGTAACCGGTCAGGAAGCAGCCGGAAGCCGGAAGCGGTTCCGGTGAAGAAAGAAAATTTTGTCATTCAGGGTACGATCCTGGCGGCTGCCGGTATCATTGTGCGTCTGATCGGTATTCTGTACCGCGTCCCGATGACGAATATCATCGGCGATGAGGGCATGGGATATTATTCGACGGCATTCAACGTATATAATATCATGCTGATCCTTTCATCGTACAGTCTGCCTCTGGCGGTGTCGAAGATGGTAGCGGCCCGCCTTGCGAAAGGGCAGTACCGCAATATGAACCGTGTTCTGCGGGCGGCGCTTGTCTATGCGACGGTCGTAGGTGGTCTGGCATGCTTTATTACCTGGAATTTTGCAGGCTTTTTTGCAACGACCTTGTTTAACACGCCGTTCTGCGTGTATGCACTCCGCACACTTGCGCCAACGATCTGGATCATGGCGTATCTGGGCGTGCTGCGCGGTTATTTCCAGGGACATGGAACGATGATTCCGACGGCGATCTCCCAGATCCTGGAGCAGGTGGTCAACGCGATTATCAGTGTGGTGGCCGCCAGCGTCCTTTTCAAGGTGGGACTGGATACAGCGAAAGTATATGGAAAAGATGGATATGCACAGGCATTTGGCGCGGCAGGCGGTACGATCGGCACAGGAAGCGGCGCGTTTGCAGCCTGTTATTTGTGCTGGTATTGTTTTTACTCTACCGTCCGACGGCAAAACGGCGGATTGCCAAGGATCGGAGCGGTAGTGTGGATTCCTACCGTCAGATTTCGAGAATCTTCTTCTTTACCGTTATTCCGGTTATCGTAAGCTCGGGTGTTTACAATATTAACTCGGTTATTGACAACGGTATCATGGCGCACGGCATGGAGTCGCTGGGACGCGGCAAAGAGTTTTTAGCCCTCTGGGGTATCTACAACAACAAATATATGCTGCTGGTACATGTCCCGCTTGCGATGGCGAACTCACTGTCCTCGTCGCTGATTCCTTCGCTGTCCGGTGCAATAGCGCGTAAGGACCGAAAGGCGGCGATTGAGAAGACAGCCCTTGCGATCCGGTTTGCTATGCTGATTGCGATTCCGTCGGCGGTGGGGCTGACGGTACTTTCAGCGCCGGTCAATAACCTGTTATTCCGTGGCGGCAACAATGCGGAAGCGATCCGTATGATGATGATTGGCGCTTCAGCCGTTATCTTCCTGTCGCTTTCGACGGTTACCAATGCAATCTTACAGGGACTGAACCGGATGAATGTTCCGGTGCGGAACGCCCTGATTTCGTTGGCATTACACGTGATTGCGCTGTATATTATGCTGATGATCTTCAATATGGGTATCTACAGTATGGTATTTGCAAGTATTTTATTTGCGCTCTTTATGTGCATTTTAAATGCGATCGCGATCCGCAACACACTCGGTTACCGCCAGGAGATGGTCAAGACCTTCCTGCTGCCGGCAATCAGCGCAGCATTTATGGGCGCGGCGGCATATGGCGTGTACCGTGGGGTTACGCTGGTGATCCACAGCAATGTGCTGGGAACGCTGCTGGCGGTGCTTGTGGCGGTCGCGGTATATGGCGTGCTTCTTATCAAGCTGCACTGTATCGAGGAAGATGAGATGTATTCAATGCCGATGGGACGGAAACTCACACGCATCTGCCGGAAGCTGCATCTGATGTAGGGTTAGAAATTTAGTTATGATTAAAATTTAGAAAAAAGTGAATAATAAGGATACACAACAGGAGGTATCCTTATTATGAGAAAATATCAGGGAATACTGTTTGCGGCGCTTTTTTGTTTTGCAATGCTTCTGCTTCTGGCGGCAGGGCTCTGGTGGTACCGTCCACGGCGGGCGGAACCGGTACCGGGGCGCGTGTATGAGTCAGAGCGGATGCCGGAGAATAATGCGGTTCTGAACCCGGAACCGGAAGTGGCGGAGAAACAATCCGGCTATTGTCTGACGGCGGAGGATGGGATGCTGCTTATCTTTGACGGAACAAGCGGCGAAGTCTGTTTCCAGACCCATATGCCGCTCTCAGAATTTTCCGTGGAAGAACAGGAAAAACTGCTGGAAGGAGTCTGGTTCGACACAATGACGGATGTGTTTCACTATCTGGAGTCTTTCAGCAGTTAGATGTGATTATAATACAGTCAAAAAACAAAGAAGAAAGTCCGCGTATGAACGGTACGAAGCAAACGGTCAGGAAGGGAAATAGGGATGAGTCAGAATAAAGTAATCATAGTGGGAGCGGGAGCAGCCGGAATGACGGCTGCCATTTTTGCTGCCAGGGAGGGCGCTCAGGTGGTTCTGCTGGAACATAAAGACCGGGTCGGCAAGAAGATCCTGTCTACCGGCAATGGACGCTGTAACCTTTCAAACCGTTTGCAGGAGCCGTTCTGCTACCGCAGTGGTCAGCCGGATTTTCCATGGAAGGCGCTTGGGGCGTTTACGCTTCCGATGACACTGGAATATTTTGAGGATCTCGGCGTTTTGACGCGGGAACGGGACGGATATCTGTATCCATATTCCGGGCAGGCAAGCGCTGTTTTAGATGCACTCCGTCTGGGACTTGCGCGGGAGTCGGTTCAGGTGGTGACGGAATGTGATGTTTTCTCGATCACGCTGCGCGAAGATGCAAAACGTCGGTTTGAAGTGAAAACGTCCCAGGGGAGCTTTTCAGGCGAGGCGCTGATTCTGGCGTGCGGCAGCAAGGCGGCACCGGGTACAGGTTCGGATGGAAGCGGATATAAGCTGGCGAAACGGCTGGGACACCATATCATCAAGCCGCTTCCGGCACTGGTTCAGCTTCGTTGCCCGGAAAAGTTCTTTAAACAGCTCGCCGGAGTACGCGCGGATGCCTCTGTGATACTCTACAGCGATGGCAGAAAGCTGGCGGAGGACAAGGGCGAGGTGCAGCTTACGGATTATGGTATTTCGGGGATTCCGGTTTTCCAGGTCAGCCGCTTTGCGGCGCGCGCGCTCGATGAGGGACGGGATGTACGGGCGGTACTCAATTTTTATCCGGAATGCCCGGAAACGGAGACACGTCGGATATTAAAAGAGCGGAGTGAGCGCCTGAAAGAACGGCAGGTGGAGGACTTTTTTTCCGGCTGGATACATAAAAAACTGGCAGCTCTGTTTTTAAAACAGGCAGGAATCCGGCCAGATCGGACGGTTGGCAGCCTGACAGAGGCACAGATTCAGACGCTGGGGGATCTGCTCTGCCGGTTTGAGGTCAGCGTGAACGGTACAAATTCCTTTGAACAGGCACAGATCTGCTGCGGCGGCGTCGATGTGCGGGAGGTTGACGCACAGACGATGGAATCGAAGAAGGTAAAAGGGTTATATTTTGCCGGGGAGATTCTGGATGTCGATGGCATCTGCGGCGGTTATAATCTCCAGTGGGCGTGGAGCAGCGGCGCAGCAGCTGGAAAATGTGCTGGAAGGGAGTCAGATAAATGATACGAGTAAATCAGGTAAAACTGCCGGTCAGCCACAGTGAGGCGGATCTTCGCAAGAAAACTGCCAAAATGATGGGAGTATCGGCAGATCAGATACAGTCGGTGGAGCTGGTGCGCCAGTCTCTGGATGCGCGCAAAAAGCCAGATCTGTACTATTTATATGCATTAGATGTTGCAGTGGCAGGGAAAGAGGCGGCGATTGTCAAACGTGCGCGCAGTGTAAATGTGCAGATCCGAAAGGAAGAGGCGTACCGCCTGCCTGATCCGGGAATAGAGCGCTTCGGGAACGACCGGTAATCGTGGGCTTTGGTCCGGCAGGTATGTTTTGTGGTCTGATGTTGGCGCGTGCCGGATATCGCCCGCTTATTCTGGAACGGGGGCTGGATGCGGACAGCCGTGCAAAGGCAGTTGCACGCTATTGGACAGATGGAACGCTGGATCCGGAGTGCAATGTGCAGTTCGGCGAGGGCGGTGCCGGTACGTTTTCAGATGGAAGCTGAATACGCTGGTCAAGGATCCGTCTGGGCGGAATAAGGAAGTGCTGAAAATCTTGGCGCAGGCGGGCGCGGATCCGGCGATTACCTATGTGAACAAGCCGCACGTTGGAACGGATGTTCTGCGGACGGTGGTAAAGAATATTCGAAGTGAGATAGAGAGTCTGGGCGGTGAGGTACGGTTTGGCTGCCGTCTGGAGGACTTTGAGACACAGAATGGTCATTTGTGTTCCATCCGCGTCAGTGCCCGTAAAGGCACGTCGGAGGCAGGACGGACGGTGGAGGAGATTCCGGCATCGGCACTGGTGTTGGCGATCGGGCATAGCGCCCGCGATACGTTTGCGATGCTGGCAGAGAAACCGCTCGACATGCAGGCAAAGGCATTTGCGGTGGGACTGCGGATCCAGCACCCACAGACGCAGATCAACTTAAGCCAGTACGGACGGGAAGAAGCCGGGAATCTGGGGGCTGCCAGCTATAAGCTGACGGCACAGACCTCCGGAGGCAGGGGCGTGTATTCTTTCTGTATGTGTCCGGGCGGCTTTGTTGTGGATGCATCCTCAGAGCCGGGACGGCTGGCAATCAACGGCATGAGCAACCATGATCGTGCCGGTGCAAACGCAAACAGCGCCCTGATTGTGACCGTTACACCGGAGGATTTTCCACAGCCGGGCACACTTGGCGGCGTGACGTTTCAGCGTCAGCTGGAGGAAGCGGCATACCGCTGCGGCGGCGGAAAAATCCCGGTACAGCTTTATGGTGATTTCCGGGAAAACCGGATTTCAACGGGATTTGGAGCAGTGACACCACAGTTTGAAGGACAGTTTGCATTTGGAAATCTGCGGGAGGTGCTGCCGGAAGCGCTTTCGGCAGCGATGTTAGAGGGAATGGAACATTTTGGACATGTGATTCATGGCTTTGACCGTGAGGATGCGGTTTTTGCCGGAGTAGAGAGTCGGACCTCCTCGCCGCTGCGGATTCCGCGTGACCACGCGACGATGGAGAGCAGCACGATCGCGGGCATCTACCCATGCGGCGAAGGCGCTGGATATGCGGGCGGCATTACCTCGGCGGCGATGGATGGGATGAAGACGGCAGAGGCAATTATCGCGAAGTATGCTATCCCCAAAATTAAATTGTGAGAGAGAATGGTTCAGCGGCTTTAGGCTTTATAGTAAGGATGTCTGCCTGTAGCTGCGAAGAAACAAGCATTATAAGAGGAGAAATGATAGATGAAACAGGAAAGAATTGACCGTATTAATACGTTATATCATAAGAGCCAGGCAGTTGGATTGACCGAAGAAGAGAAAAAAGAGCAGGCAGCGCTTCGGAAGGAGTACATTGAGTCAATCCGTGGAAATATGCGAGGACAGTTAAATTCGATACTGATTAAAGAGAAAGACGGTTCTATTACGGATCTGGGTAAGAAATACGGCGGCGTTACGGATACGAAGAATTAATTGAAGGGTAGAAGAGATGGTTATTCATTCATCTGGATCGCAGATATCAAAACAGGAGATTCGCGCATATGTCCTTCAAAAACGCCGGACTCTGCTGCCAGAAGAAAAACAACGATGGGATGAGGCGTTGTTAGAACGTCTCCACCCCCTCTTTCCATCAGCCGGGACGGCAGTGTATGTTTATACGAGTGTGCGCGGTGAGGCAAGTACGGAATATTTGATTGACGAGCTGTTAAAGCGCGGCTGCCGGGTAGCGCTGCCGCGGGTGTTTGGGCGTGAGATGCGTTTTTTCTATGTCACAGATCGGAGCCAGCTTGTGGCGGGGGCATATGGCATCCCGGAACCGGCGGACGGATGTCAGGAGGCAGATGCGCCGAAAGCGCTGGTGATCACGCCTGGCGTAGGGTTTTCCAAGGACGGAAACCGCATCGGTTATGGGGCGGGGTATTATGACCGCTTTTTTGCGGCAGAACCGGACCATATGGCGGTGGGGATCTGCTATGGATTCCAGTTGTTTCCGGCATTTGAAACCGAAAAGCACGATAAAAAAATGGCATATATTGTGACACCGGAGCAGACAATTAAAGTTTTGTAATGTCTGGCGCACTCGCGCGAAGCAGAAACATATCAAAGGAATACAAGAACAGAGCAGCCGTGTGGTAAACTCTGTTTTTGCTTCCAGATACATGAACCGGAATATTTTGTAAGAAACTGGAAAGGATTCTGGCAGGAATGGGACTTGCGAAAATGAGCGCCATATAGTAATATTATCTAATGTATGAAATATTAGGATTATTAGGATAATGAAAGAATAGTAAGGAGCAATACAATTTATGGATTTACATACAAACGATTCGTCCGAATCCGCAGCAGGCGTGTTTGTGTCTGACAAATGTCAGATTCCGGTGGGCGGTATACCGCAGCAGGAACCGGATCGCCAGCAGTATTATATGGCACTCTGCCGCCAGAAGGTACAGGAGATTTCGGACAAACTGGGGCGTCCGCTGACCTGCTTTATCTCGACGTTCGGGTGTCAGATGAATGCACACGATTCAGAAAAGCTTCTCGGTATTCTGCTGGAAGCAGGATTTGTGGAAGGAACCAGTGAGGAATCGGATTTCGTCCTCTACAATACATGTACAGTCCGTGAAAATGCGAACCTGCGCGTGTATGGACGTTTAGGGTATCTTCACAGTCTCAAGAAAAAGAATCCGCACATGATGATCGCACTCTGCGGCTGCATGATGCAGGAGCCGGAGGTTGTAGAGAAATTAAAGAAGAGCTACCGCTTTGTGGACTTGATTTTCGGCACACACAATGTATATAAACTGGCAGAGCTGCTGGAACAGCGCTTTGAGACGGGGAAGATGGTCATCGATATCTGGAAAGGAACTGATAAGATCGTTGAGGATCTGCCGTCGGAGCGCAAATATACATTTAAGTCTGGCGTTAATATCATGTTTGGCTGCAACAATTTCTGCAGCTATTGCATCGTCCCGTATGTGCGCGGACGCGAGCGCAGCCGTGCGCCGGAGGACATCATCCGTGAGATTGAAGAGCTGGTTAAGAACGGCGTCGTGGAGATCATGCTGTTAGGGCAGAATGTCAATCCTACGGAAAGAACCTGGAATCTCCAATTACCTTTGCAGAACTTCTGCGCCGGGTAGAGCGGATTGAGGGGCTTAAACGGATCCGTTTCATGACCTCCCATCCGAAGGATCTGTCGGATGAGCTGATCGAAGTGATGGCATCTTCCAAGAAGATCTGCCGCCATCTGCATCTGCCGCTTCAGTCGGGCAGCAGCGAGATCCTAAAGAAGATGAACCGCCATTACACGAAGGAGCAGTATCTGGAACTGACAGAGCGCATCCGCAAGGCGGTACCGGATATTTCCCTGACGACGGATATCATCGTTGGATTTCCGGGAGAGACGGAGGAAGATTTCGAGGAGACACTGGAGGTTGTGCGGAAAGTCCGCTACGACAGTGCATTTACCTTTATTTATTCGAAGCGCACCGGAACTCCGGCGGCAGCGATGGAAAATCAGGTTCCAGAAGAAGTTGTCAAAGAACGTTTCGACCGTCTGCTCGCAGAGGTACAGGCGATTTCCGCACAGGTCTGTGGACGAGATGTCCATACGGTGCAGGAGGTTCTGGTGGAGGAACCGGACAGTCACGTGGAGGGACTGGTAACCGGACGTATGTCCAATAACACAATCGTTCATTTCCCAGGTGGAAAAGAGCTGATTGGTAAAATTGTTAAAGTATATCTGAAGGAATCCAAGGGATTTTACTATATGGGATCCCTGGTAGATTAAGGAGGATAAATTTATGAAAAAGCATTATAAAGGATTGACGGTTCTGCTGTCAGCCTTCATGCTGGCAGGAAGTGCTTCCGTCGCATATGCAGGACCGGCAGATGACATTGCAAACGGTACAGTCGGTATGCCAAACACCGGTTCGTCAACATCGGCAGAGCAGTTCAACCAGGGAACCGGGCAGCAGGATGAGAACACGGCACTTCATGTCGGCGTCAATTATCTGTATAATGCGGAAGGCGATATTTCTGCATTTGCGATGGATTTGAAAAACTTTGAGGGGATCGGCGGCGTGTCCTACCGTGCATATACCAACACAGGCGGTTATCTGTGGTGGTACCATGACGGCATCCAGACCGGTGTGGTTGGTTCTGGAAGCTGGGTAGAGGCGATCCAGATTCAGCTTTCCGGTCAGGCTGAGAAGATGTACGATGTTTACTATAGCGTTACATCCAGTGGTCAGGGCAAGATGGGATATGCGAAGAACGGCGAAGTGGCTGGTACCGTGGATATCGGCGAGAAGATCCTTTCGATTGAAGTCGTATTAGTTCCGAAGGGAAGCGCAGGTCCGCAGAGTGCAGCACCGCGCTACAAATCAGCTGCTTCCAGCAGACTGAGCGTAGCAGAAAATGCAACGGTTATGTTCAATGAGGACGGAAGCGTATATAACGGCTGGCTTTCCGATGACTTTGTACGTTATTATTTTGAAAATGGCTACGCAAAGACCGGCTGGCAGTATATCGATGGTTACAAGTTCTACTTTGACTCCTGCGGTCGTCTGGTTCAGGATGTAGACAGCCTGATTGGCAAGCAGTCCGATTATCTCCTGAAGGTAAATAAGACACTGAACTGCCTGACGGTTTATGCAAAAGACGGCAATAACGGATATATTATTCCGGTGAAAGCGATGCTGACCTCCGTCGGTGATGATACGCCGATTGGAACTTTCAAGACACCGGAGAAATATCGCTGGAGACTGATGGTAAATGATACTTACACCCAGTATGCAACCCGTATCACACAGGGATTCCTGTTCCATTCGATTACATACGCAACCCCGAATGAGAATAACCTTCTGACCGTCGGCTATAATGGTCTGGGTGTTTCCCGTTCTTTAGGCTGTGTACGCCTGAACTGTAGAAACTCCAAGTGGGTATATGATAACTGCCATCTGGGAACGCCTGTACAGGTATACGAGGATGCCAATGTAGCATCTCCATTTGATAAGCCGGAGCTGGTACCGATCTCCGATCAGCAGACCTGGGATCCGACGGATCCGAAATTCAACTAAAATAAAACGACAGCGGTCTGTCCGGTCTGGCATTCAGATGAGTGAAGTGCCGGAAAACGGGCAGATCGCGATGAAGAGAGGTAAATTGTGGCACTTTCACCAATGATGACTCATTATCTGGAGACGAAAAAACAGTATCCGGACTGTATTCTGTTTTATCGTCTTGGCGATTTCTATGAGATGTTTTTTGAGGATGCCCAGACTGTTTCGAAAGAACTGGAACTTACCCTGACTGGAAAAGACTGCGGACTGGAGGAACGCGCGCCTATGTGCGGCGTTCCTTATCATGCCGTAGAGGGTTATTTGAGCCGTCTCGTCCAGAAGGGCTATAAGGTCGCCATCGCAGAGCAGATGGAGGATCCGAAACAGGCAAAGGGACTTGTGAAGCGGGAGGTAATCCGGGTGGTGACGCCGGGAACCCTGACAAATTCACAGGTTCTGGAGGAATCAAAAAACAATTACCTGATGGGAATTGTATACATAGACGGTGTATTCGGCGTTTCGACGGTTGATGTCAGCACGGGCGACTATCTTGTGACGGAGGTTCGCAACGAGCGCAGTCTGTTAGATGAAATTTATAAATTTTCGCCGTCGGAGCTTATCTGCAACGAGGCTTTTTACATGTCAGGAATCGATTTAGAGGACTTGAAAGTACGGTTAAATGCCGTGATCTCAGCACTTGAAAATCGGTTCTTTTCTGATGATTCCTGCCGGAGAATCCTGCGGGAACATTTTCATGTAGAGCACCTGGAAGCGTTGGGACTGGCGGACTATGAGACGGGCGCGATTGCGGCGGGCGCTGTCCTGCAGTATCTGTATGAGACGCAGAAAAATACACTGGAACACCTGACGCGCCTGACTGTCTATACGACCGGACAGTTTATGATGCTGGATACGTCCACGCGCCGGAACCTGGAGCTTACTGAGACGCTCCGGGAAAAGCAGAAGCGGGGCACACTTCTCTGGGTGCTTGATAAGACGAAAACGGCGATGGGCGCCCGTATGCTGCGGACACTTGTGGAGCAGCCGCTCATCAGCCGGGAGGAGATCCTGCGCCGCCAGAATGCGATCGAAGAGCTGAACATGAACTATATCAGCCGCGAGGAGCTGTGCGAATATCTGAATCCGATCTACGATCTCGAACGTCTGATCGGACGCATCAGTTACCGGACGGCAAATCCGCGCGATCTCATCGCGTTTGGCAATTCACTGGCGATGCTTCCGTATATCAAACAGATTTTGAAGGAGTTTTCAGGCGAGCTGCTTAAAAACCTGGAAGCCGCTCTGGATCCGCTGGCAGATTTGAAGGAACTGATTGACAAGGCGATCGTGGAAGAGCCGCCGATCACGGTGCGCGAGGGCGGCATCATCAAGGAAGGCTACCATGAGGAGGCAGACCGTCTGCGTCATGCAAAGACAGAAGGAAAAGACTGGCTGGCACAGTTAGAGCAGAGCGAGCGCGAAAAGACAGGCATCAAAAACCTGAAAGTCAAGTTCAATAAGGTATTTGGCTACTATTTTGAGGTGACTAATTCCTTTAAGGATCTGGTGCCGGATTATTTCATCCGTAAACAGACCCTGACAAACGCAGAGCGCTATACGACCGACCGGTTGAAAGAGCTGGAAGATATCATTCTCGCGCCGAGGACAAGCTGGTTTCTCTGGAATATGATCTGTTCTGCCAGGTGCGCGACCAGATCGCGGGCGAGGTAAACCGGATTCAGAGTACCGCCCGTGCGATCGCGATGACGGATGTGCTGGCGTCTCTGTCGGTGGTGGCGACGCGTTACAATTACGTGAAACCTCATATCAACGAAAAGGGCATCATCCGCATCAAAAACGGACGTCATCCGGTCGTAGAGCGCATGATGGGCGGCGAGATGTTTGTCGCTAATGACACATATTTAGACAACGGAAAGAACCGGATTTCGATCATTACCGGTCCGAACATGGCTGGTAAGTCAACTTATATGCGTCAGACGGCGCTGATCACGCTGATGGCGCAGATCGGAAGCTTCGTCCCGGCGGATGAGGCGGATATCGGTCTCTGCGACCGTATTTTTACCCGTGTGGGCGCCTCGGATGATCTGGCATCTGGTCAGAGTACCTTCATGGTGGAGATGACCGAGGTTGCGAATATCCTGCGGAATGCGACGAAAAACAGCCTTCTGATTCTCGATGAGATCGGGCGCGGTACGAGTACCTTCGACGGCCTTTCGATCGCCTGGGCGGTTGTGGAGTATATTAGTAATACGAAGATTCTGGGTGCTAAGACGCTGTTTGCGACACATTACCATGAACTGACAGAGCTGGAAGGAACCTTAAGCGGCGTCAACAACTACTGTATCGCGGTCAAGGAACAGGGCGACGATATCGTCTTCCTGCGTAAAATCGTGAAGGGTGGCGCCGATAAGAGCTACGGCATCCAGGTGGCGAAGCTTGCAGGCGTTCCGGCTCCGGTCATCGATCGGGCAAAAGAACTGGTGGAAGAATTGAGCGATGCCGACATTACAGCGCGTGCGAAGGAGATTGCAGAAAATGGTCCGGGAACCCAGACGCGCAAAAAGGTGGCAAAACCGGACGAGGTAGATCTGCAGCAGATGTCGATCTTTGACACGGTCAATGAGGACGATATCATCAAGGAGATCATGGAACTGGAAGTAAACCGGATGTCTCCGTTGGATGCGCTCAATACATTAGATAAGCTGCAGGCGAAGCTGAAAAATCGGTGGATGCACCAGTAAAAAAGAGTTTAGGAAGGATGTGGAGGAGATAGATGGCTGCGATTCAGGTCTTGGATTCCAATACAATCAATCAGATTGCAGCCGGCGAGGTCATTGAACGGCCGGCGTCGGTTGTCAAGGAGCTTTTGGAGAATGCGATCGATTCGAAGGCGACGGCGATCACGGTGGAGATTCAGGGCGGCGGTCTGCAGACGATCCGGGTGACGGATAACGGAAGCGGCATTGTGCGCGAGGAGATCCCACTGGCATTTAAGCGCCATGCGACCAGCAAGATCCGGACGGCGTCGGATTTGTTTCAGGTGGCATCGTTAGGGTTCCGCGGCGAGGCGCTGGCGTCGATCGCGTCGGTGGCGAAGGTGGAACTGATCACGAAAACAAACGATTCGATCAGCGGTTCCCGTTACCGCATCGAGGGCGGCGAGGAACTGGGACTGGAGGAGGTCGGTGCGCCGGAAGGTACGACCTTTATCGCCAGAGATCTGTTCTACAATACACCGGTACGCCGGAAGTTTTTAAAGACGCCGGCGACAGAAGGGTCCCATGTGGCAGATTTAGTCGAAAAGATTGCCCTGTCGCATCCGGAAATCTCCATCCGTTTCATCAATAACAACCAGAGCCGTCTCCATACCTCTGGAAATCATAACTTAAAAGATATAATTTATGCGGTCTTTGGACGCGAGATCACGGCAAACCTGATTGAGGTGGATGCCGGAGCTGATCCGATCCGGGTAGGCGGCTTCATCGGTAAGCCGCTGATCGCGCGCGGCAACCGCACGTATGAAAATTATTTCATCAACGGACGCTATATCAAGAGCAGTATCATCGGAAAGGCGATCGAGGACGCATATAAACCGTTCATGATGCAGCACAAGTATCCATTTACGATGCTGCAATTTACGATCGATCCGTCGTATATTGACGTCAACGTCCATCCGGCGAAGATGGAGATCCGTTTCAGGGACGGCGAACAGATCTACCGGACGGTCTACCATACGATCGCGATGGCACTCGCTAACCGGGAACTGATTCCGGCGGTTTCGCTGGAGAATGAGAAGAATGCAGAGAAAGAGCTGAAGATTCCGGGGCTGGAAAAGGGAGTGCTGCCGGAGCTTCCAACCAGAAAGATGGAAAGCAGCCAGGGCAGCCGTCCGTCCTTAAAACCAGTCCGTATTCGTGAGGAACATCCGGAACCGTTTGAGACGAAACGTCTGGGGGCGTCGCAGGCAGAAATGATATCGGTCTCGGAAGATGTGCCGGGATATGGGGCTGAAAACGGCAGCGGATCAAATGTGGCTGTGTCAGGAACGGGGCGGTTCGATGAAGTGTTTGGAAGAACCGACACAACCGGCAGAGTTGAAAATGTTTCAATCAATACAGAGTCAGATCTGCCAGAGCCGGCCACGTCAGCGCCTTCCAGCGAATCCATCTCAGCTTCAGCGGGGCAAACTGCATCTCCTGCATCTGTTTCAACGGGATCGACCCAGTCCGCCCCATCTGAAAAGCCCCGTCAGATGGATCTGTTTGAAGATAAACTCCTGACCAAACCGGCGCGTGCGAACCACCGCCTGATTGGACAGCTGTTTGACACATACTGGCTGGTGGAGTATCATGATAATCTGTACATCATTGATCAGCATGCGGCGCATGAGAAAATCCTCTATGAGCGGACGATGGCATCCCTTCAAAAGAGGGAGTACACCTCCCAGATGATCGATCCGCCGATCATTTTGAGTCTCAACAGCAGTGAGCAGCTCAAATTAGAGCAGTATATGGAACATTTTACCTCGATCGGATTTGAGATTGAGCCGTTTGGCGGCAAGGAGTACGCGGTGCGTGCCGTCCCGGCGAACCTCTTTTCCGTCGCAAAACGCGAGCTTCTGATGGAGATGATCGACGATCTGGCGGAGGGCAATGGAAGCGGAACCCCGGATCTCATCAATGAGCGTGTGGCGACGATGTCGTGTAAGGCGGCGGTCAAGGGCAATCACACATTATCATTTGCCGAAGCGGACAAGCTGATCGATGAGCTTCTGGAACTCAAAAATCCGTATGCGTGCCCACATGGACGCCCAACGATCATATCGATGAGCAAATATGAGTTGGAGAAGAAATTCAAACGGATTGTATAACCCATTAAAAGGAGAGAAAGTCTTATGGGAAATCTGGAACAAGCGGCTGAAAAAAAGCCCCTGATTGTCCTGACCGGACCGACAGCAGTCGGAAAAACGGCGCTGTCCATCCAGCTTGCCAGGCGGATCGGCGGCGAGATCATCAGCGCGGATTCGATGCAGGTGTACCGCCACATGGATATCGGTACGGCAAAGATACGCCTGGAAGAGATGGACGGTGTGCCGCACCATCTGATCGATATTTTAGAGCCAACTGAGGATTTCAATGTCGTGCGGTTTCAGGCGCTTGCCCGCGCGGCGGCGGAAGATATTTACAGCCGCGGAAAAATTCCGATCGTGGCAGGTGGAACCGGCTTTTATATTCAGGCGCTGCTCAATGATATTGATTTCACCCAGATCGACGAAAATACGCAGTTTCGGGAGGAGATGGAACGCCTGGCAGCCGAACAGGGGGCAGAAGTCCTGCATGAGCGTCTGCGGGCGGTCGATCCAGAATCGGCGGAGGCGATCCACCCAAACAATGTAAAACGTGTGATCCGCGCGCTGGAATATTATGAGCAGACGGGCGAGAAGATTTCTGCCCACAATGAGGCGGAGCGGGCAAAGATTTCACCGTACCATTTCTTCTATTATGTATTAAATACCGATCGGACAGTTCTCTATGAGCGGATCGAGAAGCGGATCGATGAGATGATGGAAGAGGGACTGGTCGAGGAAGTGAGGCAGCTGCAGGCGATGGGCTGTCGCCGTGATTCAGTGGCGATGCAGGGACTTGGATATAAAGAAATTCTGGCATATTTAAATGGCGAAATGTCATTGGAGACAGCGGTCAATATCCTGAAACGCGATACGCGCCATTTTGCGAAACGTCAGCTTACCTGGTTCCGGCGGGAACGCGACGTGCGTTTCTTATATTTGCCGGAATTTGATAATGACCGGGAACGCGTGCTGGAACATATTCTGCAGGAATTAGCGGCGGAAGCGGGTATTATGGAGTGTGATTCATAAGATGGATGGAACACTCTAAATTATAAGTTGTAAAAATCAAGAAAAGTTAAAGAAACAAAAAAAGAATTATAGAATAACCGTAACTGTTCAGTAGGTCTGCGCATTTACTGCGCTGACCGTACGAAAACATGGGTCAGCAGGCAAAAATCCCATTGCCGTAGGCAATTTTTAATGGATTTTTGCGCGTGACTGTGAAGGTACTGAACAGTTACGAATAACCGACAACAGGAAAGGAACCACCATGGAGTTAGAGAAAATGTATGGCGACCTCGGTATTTCGAAAGAAGTGCTTGAATATGGAGCCAGAATCGAAGCGGCTCTGGAAGACCGTTTCACAGAGATAGATGGCAATGCAGAGTACAATCAGTTAAAGGTAATCGCTGCGATGCAGAAAAACCGCGTCAGCGATATTCATTTTTCCGGTACAACCGGATATGGTTACAACGACCTCGGACGTGAGACGCTGGAACAGGTATATGCGGATGTATTTCACACTGAGGACGCGTTGGTGCGCCCGCAGATCGTGTGCGGAACGCACGCGCTCTACACGGCATTAGCCGGAAACCTGCGCCCGGGCGACGAACTGCTTTCGCCGGTGGGAAAACCGTATGATACTCTGGAGGAAGTGATCGGCATCCGAGAGTCCAACGGTTCCTTGCGGGAGTACGGCATTTCATACCGTCAGGTTGACCTGCTGCCGGACGGAACCTTCGATTACGACGGCATCCGCGCGGCGATCAACGAGAAGACAAAACTGGTAACCATCCAGCGTTCCAAGGGATACGCATCCCGTCCAACCCTCTCGGCAGAGCAGATCGGTGAACTGATTGCATTTGTTAAATCCATCAAACCGGAAGTGATCTGTATGGTAGACAACTGCTATGGCGAATTCGTTGAGCGGATCGAACCGAGCGATCTCGGTGCGGACATGGTAGTCGGTTCCCTGATCAAAAACCCGGGCGGCGGACTGGCGCCGATCGGCGGCTATATCGCCGGAACCAGACAGTGCATCGAAAATGCAGCGTACCGCCTTGGTTCTCCGGGACTCGGACGGGAGGTCGGCGCGAGTCTTGGCGTCAACCAGTCCTTCTTCCAGGGACTTTTCCTGGCACCGACCGTTGTATCCGGCGCATTAAAGGGAGCTATCTTTGCGGCAAACGTCTATGAGCGCCTGGGCTTTGATGTGGTTCCGAACAGCACGGAGCCGCGCTATGATATCATTCAGGCGATCACGTTTGGAAAACCGGAGGGTGTTATTGCGTTCTGCCAGGGCATTCAGGCGGCGGCGCCGGTTGACAGCTATGTATCGCCGGAACCGTGGGATATGCCGGGGTATGATTCCCAGGTTATTATGGCAGCAGGTGCCTTTATCCAGGGATCCTCGATAGAGCTTTCCGCGGATGGTCCGATCAAACCGCCGTACAGCGTCTTCTTCCAGGGCGGACTGACCTGGTACCATGCGAAGTTAGGCATTTTAATGTCCCTGCAGAAGCTTCTGGATGCAGGCATAGTAAAACCTGAGCAGCTCAAAATCGACTAGAAATGACGTTTTTTGAATGATTTTGTAATTAATTTTAAGAAAACTTTAAAAAAAAATCTGCCGGACTGTCTATACACATTCCGGCAGTTTGTGCTAAGATAATAAAGATTATAGAAAGGGACGGTATTCGGTATCATGAATCGAGCAAAAAATTTCTGGATTCTTCTGCTGCTCCTGATGACAGGGATTGTGTTAGGTGGATTTATCGGAAATATGGCATCCGGCGTCAGGGGACTGTCGTGGCTGAATTACGGACAATCCTTCGGTCTGATGGACCCGGTTGTTCTTGATTTAGGAATCCTGGTTATCACGTTTGGTCTGTCAATCCGGGTGACGATGGCGAGCATCATCGGCGTTGTCATTGCACTGATCGCATATCGTCTGATTTAATCAAAGAATCCCGCCTGGTGGGAATGGCTTTCTGTATGCAGAGGAGAGGCACGCAGGAGGACAATCAATGAAAAAAGAAACAAAGAAACCAGTAAAAAGTTCTGAACCGGCCGCTGGATGGCGTCTTACTATGAAAGATATCCCTGAAAAAGACCGACCCTACGAAAAATGTGAGAGGGAGGGAGTTGGGGCACTGACGGACGCCGAGCTTTTAGCGATCCTTATTCGGACCGGAAACCGGCAGGAGTCGGCACTTTCCCTGGCAACCCGGATTCTGGCGCAGGCGCAGCCGCCGGGAATTTTAGGGCTTTTGCATCTGACTCTTCCAGAACTGATGGAGCAGAAAGGAATCGGCAGGGTCAAGGGAATCGAACTTTTGTGTGTGGGAGAACTGTCACAGCGGATCTGGCGCACCTTGACGCTTTCAGAAGCACCTGCGTTTACGGCGCCGGAGGCGATCGCCGCCTTTTATATGGAGGAAATGCGTCACAAAGAGCAGGAAGAGATGCACCTGATGATCCTCAATACGAAGCAGAGGCTGATTCGGGATATCCTGCTGTTTCGGGGAACCTTCAATCACTCTCCGGCGTCTCCGAGGGAGATATTTATCGAGGCGCTGCGCTATCATGCAGCCAGCATCGTTTTAGTACATAATCATCCGAGCGGGGATCCTACCCCCAGTGCGGAGGATCGGCGGACGACCGTCCGGATTCAAGAGGCGGGCGCTATGCTGGGAATCCGGCTTTTGGATCATGTGATTATCGGCGAACAAGCCTATTTTAGTTTCAAAGAACGGGGAATACTATCATTATGAAAAACAGCAAGTATATTCTGGCAGGTATGTCAGCCTTCTGTCTTGTGCTGATTACAGCAACGTCTATCAAATCAAGCTTTCTGATGCCGCTTCGGACGGGCGTCGGTTTTGTTCTGGTACCGCTGCAGTCAGGCGTCAACGCGATTGGCACAGGACTCTACAATGCGCTTGAAAATTTTTCTTCCCTGCGGGAGGCGCAGGAGGAGAACAAAAATCTCCAGATGCGTCTGGACCAGATGGTGGAAGAGAACAACCGCTTGCAGTCGGAGCTTTACGAGTTAGACCGTCTCAGAGAGCTGTATCAGCTTGATCAGGAATATATGCAGTATAAAAAAATAGCCGCCCGTGTCATTGCAAAGGACTCTGGAAACTGGTTTCAGGTATTCCGGATCGACAAGGGAGCGGACGATGGCATCCAGGAAGATATGAACGTCATGGCAGGCGGCGGACTGGTCGGTATTGTAACCGATGTCGGGGCAAACTATGCAACTGTCCGCGCGATCATCGATGACGACAGCAACGTCAGCGGCATGTCCCTGCGGACTGGCGATACCTGTAATGTATCCGGCAACCTGACGCTTTACCAGGATGGACGGCTGGGACTTGACCATATCAAGAAAGAGGCAGATATCCAGGAGGGCGACAAGATCGTGACCTCCAACATCAGTGATATTTTCCTGCCGGGCATTCTCATCGGTTATGCCTCCGGGCTGACGACCGATGCCAACAACGTAACCAAATCCGGTACAATCATTCCGGTTGCAGATTTTGATAACCTGCAGGAGGTACTGGTAATCACCCAGCTGAAAAATGGGGATGGAGGCGACAATAATGCGGAAGCTGCTGATTAACCTTGTCATGCTGATTCTGGCATTCACGATCCAGATCTGCGTGTTCCCACAGATCGCCTTCTTATCTTCGGCTCCGAACCTGCTGCTGATTGTGGTGTTTGTGTGCAGCTTCATCGAGGGGCGCGAGCGGGGGATGTTCTACGGACTGGTGGCAGGTCTTTTTATGGATCTGTTTTACAGTGGACCATTTGGCTTTTATACACTGTTTTTCATCAATCTGGGGTATGTCAGTGGAATCTGCAACAAGTATTATTATGAAGACTACATCACGCTGCCGCTGCTTTTGAGCCTGGCAAGTGATTTAATCTATAACCTGTACATCTATGTATTCCGGTTCCTGATACGGAATCGTCTGAATTTTGGGCATTATCTGGTCTCCATCATTATCCCGGAGATCATATTTACCACGGTTACGACGCTTGTCGTATACCGGTTTTTCCTTTTTATCAACCGGAAACTGAAAGAATGGGAACAAAGGAGAGATTCGAACATTGTTTGATGACCTGAAAGAATATCTGCGAGAATGGTTCAAAAAAGTGATTACCTCCCGGCTTTTTGTCCTGGCGGTTGTGTTCTGCCTGATGTCGTCCGCATTGGTGATGCGGTTGTTCAACCTGCAGATCATCAAGGGCGAAGAGTATCAGGATGCATATACAGCGATGACGGAAAAAGTCATAAAGACTGCCAGCACGCGGGGTAATATCTACGATCGGAACGGCAATGTGCTGGCGTACAACGAACTGGCATACGACGTTACCATACAGGATACCGGTGCGTACAAGACGGATGCACAGTGGAACACGATGCTCTACGATCTGGTATCGATCTTGAATAAACACGGTGAGAGCGCACAGACCAGTTTAGAGCTTACGCTCGATCACGATGGAAATGTCGTGTATACCTCCGAGACACAGTCCGGACGCAAGCGATTCCTGCGTGATTATTATGGTCTTAAAAATGTGGATGAGATGGACGATTCAGATGGAAAATACCCGTCCGACATTTCAGCGCCAGATCTGCTGGAGCGGATGAAAAAGGAGTACCACCTGACACTCGGTGACGATAAGAACCGGGACGGGCGCCCGCTTGACAAAGACGGCAATCCGATCGATGTTTCGGATGAGGTGGCGCTGCAGATCGTCGGTATCCGCTACACGATGCGTTTTACCGCGTTCCAGAAGTACGAATCGACAACGATCGCGACGGATATCAGCGATGAGACCGTTGCAGACATTTTAGAGCACGCAGCCGATCTGGTGGGCGTCAATATACAGGAATCGACGATCCGTGTGTACAATGAAAGCCTCTACTTTGCGCCGATCATTGGATATACGGGAAAAGTAACGAGCGAACGTCTGGAGGAGTTAAAGGCGGTCAACGATGACTATGAGTTAAATGATGTAGTAGGCCGTACCGGCATCGAATCCTCGATGGAACTGGAATTAAAGGGTAAGAAAGGTTCCCAGACGGCATATGTAGATAACGTCGGAAGAATCCTAAGCGTGACTGGGGAAGTCGCACCAGTGGCAGGCAACGATATCTGGCTGACCCTCGATCTGAACCTTCAGAAGGGTATTTACCACATTCTGGAGAAGCAGCTGGCGGGCGTCTTGTTAAAGACGATTGTCAACCAGGATGAGAAAGATATCGCTTATATCGATTCTTCCAGTATTAAGATACCGATCAAGAAGGCATACTTCCAGCTGATCAACAACAACGTCCTCTCGATTGACAATTTTGCTTCCGAAGAGGCATCCGATGTGGAACAGCAGATTTATCAGAAGTACGAGAGCTCACGCGTGCGGATTGAACAGGAACTGCGGGGCGAACTGCAGTCTGAAAATGCAACGCCGATGAACGCGCTGTCAGAGGAAATGCAGGCATATATGCAGTATATCTATTCGTATCTTTCTTCCAGCAACAAGGCGATTGTCCAGCGTGATGCGATTGATACGTCCAGTGACATGTATCAGGCGTGGAAGAACGGTACGATCAGTCTGCGGGAATACTTATATTATGGAATTGCCAACAACTGGATCGATACGACGAAGCTGGACATCCAGAGCCGGTATTCGAATGCGGACGATGTCTTCACGGCACTGCTAGACGACTGTTTCCGCGATCTGGAACAGGATCCGGCATTCGAGAAACTGATTTATCAGTATTTAATCAATAACAATGTTGTGACTGGGCGCGAGCTCTGTATGGCGCTCTATTCCCAGAATGTGCTTGCATACGATGAGAATGAGGTCAACCTGCTGCGTGTCAGCGGGGAAGAATATGCGTACCAGTTCCTGATGAATAAGATCCGCAATATTGAGATCACACCGGCGCAGCTGGCACTTGACCCGTGTACGGCGAGCTGTGTCGTGACGAGCGCGAAGACTGGCGAGGTGCTGGCACTGGTATCTTATCCAAGCTATGACAACAACCGGATTTCGGACAGCACCTATTTTGCCCAGCTAAATGCCGATCAGTCGCTGCCGCTGCGAAACAATGCGACGCAGACACTGAAAGCACCAGGCTCCACCTTCAAGCCGATCACGGCGATTGCAGGTCTGGAAGAGGGGGCAATCACGCTTTCTGATATGATTAACTGTACCGGTATTTATGAGGAAGTCAGCAATCCGATCCGATGCTGGAAATATCCGGGCTTCCACGGACCGTTAAATGTCGTGGGAGGCATCGAAAATTCCTGTAACTATTTCTTCTCGGAGGTGGCGCACCGCCTGTCCACAGAGACAGATGGAAGCTACAAACCGGAGAAAGGTCTGGAGACGCTGAAAAAATACGCGACCATGTTCGGTTTGGACCGGACTTCGGGCATTGAAATCTCGGAGGCGACGCCGTCTATCAGTGATACCGATCCGGAGCGTTCCAGTATGGGACAGGGTACGCACCAGTTTGCGAGCGTACAGCTTGCCCGCTATGTGACGGCGCTTGCCAACCGCGGCACGGTCTATGATCTGAGCTTGATTGATAAGGAGACGGATTCCCAGGGTAATCTGGTCAAGGATTATTCGCCGGCTGTGGCGTCAACCCTTGATTTCCAGACAAGCACCTGGGATGCAGTCCAACAAGGTATGCGCCAGGTAGTTACCAACAGTTCGACCAAGCGCGTGTTTGATGGTCTGGACGTACACGTGGCCGGTAAGACCGGTACTGCGCAGGAGTCCCAGAAACGGGGCAACCACGCGTTCTTTATTTCGTTTGCACCGTATGAGAATCCAGAAATTTCGGTGACGGTCAGTATCCCGAATGGATATTCTTCTTCGAATGCGGCGATGGTGGCAAAACACGTATATCGTTACTTCTATGGCTATGCGAGTCTGGATGATATCCTGAATTCAGGAGCATTGGATGCGTCCAATGAACGAATCAATGGAGATTAAGAGGTGATGGAACTATGAAAAGTTCCGTAGTAATAAAGGGATGTAAGTCCGGTATGACGGTAATTCTGAATCCGGACACCCCCTTTGAACAGTTACTGGAGGATGTAGGGAAAAAGTTTAAAGAAAGTGAAAAATTCTGGGGATCCGCCCAGATGACGCTGACCCTGGAGGGGAGAGAACTGACCCCAATCGAGGAACTACAGGTGACGGATGCGATTACCGCCAATTCCCAGATAGAGATTCTCTGTCTGCTGGATACTGACGCTAACCGCATCGCCCGCTGTGAAAAGGCGCTGACCGAGCGGCTGATGGAGCTGACTGCCCGGACGGGACAATTCTATAAAGGTAATTTATCCCGGGGCGATCTGCTGGAATCCGATGCGAGCATCGTGATCATCGGGGATGTGGAGCGCGGCGCGCGTGTCAGCGCACGGGGCAATATCGTCGTTCTTGGCACGCTGGCGGGTTCCGCCCATGCTGGGGCGGCGGGAAGTGAGGACGCGGTGATCACCGCGCTGGAGATGTCGCCGATGCACCTTCGGATTGCTGATCTGACAGCCAAAACGCGCAGCCAGGGTAAAAAGATGGGGCGCGGACCGATGATTGCATCGGTATCCGGTGGAAAGATTGACGTAGAATCGGTCAAAAAAAGTTTTTTAGATTATTTTCATTTTATTTAGCGTATTTAATGGATTTAAGACTGGAATTATTCTACTTTTTAGAGTAGAATAAAATGGTAAAACAGAATACAGGAGGATGTTCCTATGAGCGAAGTTATCGTTATTACTTCCGGAAAAGGAGGCGTCGGCAAAACGACAACCTCAGCGAACGTCGGCACCGGGCTTGCCATGCTTGGCAAACGGGTGGTTCTCATCGACACCGATATCGGTCTGAGAAACCTGGATGTCGTCATGGGACTGGAAAACCGGATTATCTACAATCTGGTCGATGTGATCGAGGGAAACTGCCGGATGAAGCAGGCGCTGATTCGAGACAAAAGATATCCTGACCTGTTCTTATTACCTTCCGCCCAGACGCGGGACAAGTCGTCCGTGAGTCCGGGGCAGATGATAAAATTAGTAGAAGACTTAAGAGAAGAGTTTGATTACATACTGCTTGACTGTCCCGCCGGGATTGAGCAGGGCTTTCGTAATGCGATCGCCGGGGCGGACCGGGCGCTGATTGTCACGACACCGGAGGTATCTGCGATAAGGGATGCTGACCGGATCATCGGACTTTTAGAAGCATCCGGGGTCGGGCGTATGGACCTGATTATCAACGGATCCGGAGCGATATGGTGCGCCGGGGCGATATGATGTCGGTGGATGATGTGATGGATATTCTGTCTGTCCCTGTGATTGGCACAGTCCCGGACGATGAGGATATCGTTATATCCACGAATCAGGGCGAACCGCTGGTCGGCATGAATGGATATGCCGGGCAGGCATATTTAAACATATGCAAACGAATACTTGGAGAATCGGTACCATTTATACAGCTTGATGCGTCTCCGGGCTTCTGGTCCCGGATATCCGGCTTCCTCAAACGTGCATAGGAGGGGACGCTATGATTCTGATTGCAGAACTGTTTACGAAAAAGAATTCCGGCGAGATAGCCAGAAAGCGTTTAAAACACCTTCTGACTGCCGATCGGGCGGCTGTTCGCCGGAACTTCTGGATCTGATTCGCGCAGATTTCCTGAGGAGCGTGTCACGTTATCTGGAGATTGATCCGGGGGATGTGACACTCCGGATTCTGAGGACATCCTCAGAACAGCCGGCGGAGGTATTCCCGGCGGTCTGTGCGTCGGTGCCGGTTCTTACTTTAAGGAGCCATTTACAGCATGATATTCGATTACCAATTTAGAAATTACAACTTTCGAGCCCTCATTTATATGATTCTGCTGAGTGTTCTCGGCATTTTGGTTGTCGGGAGCGCCAGCAATCAGGACCGTTCCTCTGTGATAAAACAGATTATCGGAGTGGTTGTATCCCTGATTATCTGTCTGGTTCTGTCTTTGATTGATTACCATCAGTATTTCCGATTTACCACGCTTATCTATGTGGTCTGTGCCGGAATGCTGGCGGCAGTTCTTTTGTTTGGACGTACCACCAAGGGCGCGACCCGCTGGCTGCGGATCGGCGGGATTCAGATCCAGCCGTCCGAGTTTGTAAAGATCGGTCTGATCCTCATCCTGGCAAATTTTCTTTCCAGAAACCGGGAGAAAATCAATGAGCCAAAGACATTGGGGATGACGGCGCTTATCTGTGTCCTTCCGGTCGGCATGGTATATTTACAGCCGAACCTTTCCACTACCATCGTCATCTGCTTCATGATTCTGTGCATGGTTTATGTAGCCGGTATCAGTTACAAATGGATTGCCGGTGCGGTGGCGGTCGGGGTACCTGGATTTGCGGCGCTTATCTATCTGTCGCTGCAGGGATTCATCCCGTTTCTCCAGAAATACCAGGCACAGCGTATCATGGGAAAGATTTTCCACAGCAGCAGTGAATTTACGGATCTGAACCGTCAGCAGGATAACTCCATGATGGCGATCGGCTCCGGGCAGCTGCGCGGCAAGGGGCTTTTTAACAACACATTAAGCTCCGTCAAGAATGGAAATTTCCTCTCGGAGGAACAGACGGACTTTATCTTCGCTGTTATCGGAGAGGAGCTTGGGTTTGTCGGCGGCGTGGCGGTCATTGCTCTCTATGCGCTGCTGGTGTATGAGTGCCTCTGGATTGCGGCGCGCGCGAAGGACACAGCTGGGCGTCTGATTGCATCGGGCATGGCGGCGCTTCTGGCGTTCCAGAGTTTTGCCAACATTGCGGTAGCCACGGGAATCTTCCCGAACACGGGTCTTCCGCTTCCTTTCATAAGCTCCGGACTTAGTTCGCTGCTCAGTATGTTTATCGGAATGGGAGTTGTTCTCAATGTTGGATTGCAACGAAATAACGTAACCGTTCAGTAAGTACATGCATGGACTGTGAAGCTGCATGGAAATTGAATTTTATGGTTATGAAAAATAGGAATCATTAAGGAGGCAGGTATAGATGTATATCGGGTTAATCGCACATGATGCGAAGAAAAAACTGATGCAGAACTTCTGTATCGCATATCGCGGCATCCTGAGCAAGCATGAACTCTATGCGACAGGAACGACAGGCCGCCTGATTGAGGAGGTTACGAATCTGACCCTCCATAAATATCTGCCGGGTCATCTGGGAGGTTCCCAGCAGCTCGGCGCACAGATCGAACACAATCAGATCGATCTGCTGATTTTCCTGCGCGATCCGCTGGCGCCGAAGCCGCATGAGCCAGATGTTAATGATGTTGTCCGCCTCTGTGATATTCACAATATCCCGATGGCGACAAACCTGGCGACGGCAGAGCTTCTCGTTAAGGCGCTTGACCGCGGCGATATGGAATGGCGGGAGATGTACAAATGAGAAAACAGACAATCGGACTTGCGGGCGCACTGATGCTTTGCGGTATCAGCATGCTGACCGGCTGTGGTGCCCGCGGTCTGGAACAGGCATATTCATTTCAAGAACGGGAAGCGCAGATGACGCCAGCGGCAGGTGCCGGGCTGGCGCCCTTTTTTGCCTCTTCTCTCTGCGTACCGGAATCTGCAGACGGCGATATTGCTCCAGATGATGCGGTGACGGCGCAGGCGGGCGCATTGTTTGATGTGACCGACTCCAGCGTTATATATGGTAAGAACATCTATGACCAGATGTACCCGGCGAGCATCACGAAGGTAATGACGGCGATCATCGCGATCGAGGAAGGCAATCTTTCCGATGCGGTGACGGCAAATGACGATGTCGTGATCCACGAGGCAGGCGCTTCGATGGCAGGCATCAAGCCGGGCGATACCTTTACGCTGGAGCAGCTCTTATATGGACTGATGATTCCGTCCGGCAACGATGCAGCCAATGCGATTGCGGATCATATCGCCGGAAGCACGGATGCGTTTGTGGAGAAGATGAATGCGAAAGCGAAGGAACTCGGTGCGACCCACACGCATTTTGTCAATGCAAATGGTCTGCACAGCACCGACCACTATACAACGGCATATGATCTCTACCTGATTTTCAACGAGGCGCTTAAACTGCCGCTGTTTTGTGAGATCATCAACGCGCAGTCTTATACAGCTGATTATACCGATGCAAATGGAGCCGCAAAACAGCAGGTCTGGAAGGTTGGCAACTGGTATCTGAAGGGAGACCGCGAGGCACCGGAGGGAGTGACTGTCTTAGGCGGCAAAACCGGCACCACACAGGCGGCTGGCTACTGCCTGATCATGGCGAGCGATGGGGACGATGGCAAGGAATATATATCGGTTGTGCTAAAATCTGCAAATCGTCCGTCACTTTATGACAATATGACGGAAATTTTGACTAAAATTTCAAATAAGTGATTGCAATATTTATAAATTTATACTATAATTATTTATACAATAAAAGATTTTACATACAACTTAAATAAATTCAAGGAGGAGATTGTTATGGTTCAGATCATCGCAGGAGCAAAGGGAAAAGGAAAAACTAAATATTTACTCGATATGGCGAACACGGCTGTCAAAGAAGCCAAGGGATCCGTTGTCTATCTGGATAAGAGTTCCAAACATATGTATGAGTTGAATAACCAGATTCGCCTTATCAATGTACAGGAATATCCGATTGATACCAGCGATGGATTTATCGGATTTATTTGTGGTATTATCTGCCAGGATCACGATCTGGAGCAGATGTATCTTGACAGCTTCCTGAAACTTGCCTGCCTCGAGGGAGCGGATATTGAAGAGACCTACAAGACGCTGGAGACCATCAGTGAGAAATATCATGTAAAATTCGTTTTAAGCATATCCATGAATGCAGCCGATCTTCCAGAGTGCGCGAAAGAAAGTGTTGTAGTATCTTTATAAGAGATTCAAAATGAACGAAACCGCAGCTGTCAGCGCAGGGCGGAGACAGGAGACTGTCCGATTCATCTGAAAAAGGAGAATTGGATGGTCTCTTTTTTTCCTAATTTTCTAGTTTGGGCTCAAAACCATCTTTCCACATTTTCATTGAAATGCTTCTTTTGCAGGTACCACCTTTGGGAAAAAATAGATATGCTTTTACATTTTTTTCAAAATTATAAGTATTTCCTATCATGCATATGAAATTTTTTGTATTGGATAAAAAAATTACAAAATATACTGAAAAATAATTGTAAAATTTCGATTTATACGGTATAATGACACGTGTCGGGAGACAAAAGATTCCGATGCGTCTATTTGTGAGACAGATACAAAAGTATGCGGAAATCATTTAAAAGACAGGAAGGAAAATACTATGAATGCAGAATTCTACCAGGGGAACCGACAGCGGCTGTATGACAGCCTTCCGGATCACACCCTGCTTCTCCTGTTTTCCGGTTCTTCCATCCGAAAAACAGCCGATGAAAATTATCCGTTTTATGCCGATCGGAGTTTTCTCTATCTGACCGGCATCGGGCAGGAACACACAGTCCTGATGGCAGAGAAGGACGGAGAAGAGGTACAGGAAACACTTTACATACTTCCGCCGGATATGCTGACCGAGCGGTGGACCGGGAAACGGTTCACACCGGAGGAGGCCAGGGCGCGATCCGGGGCCGCGCAGATCGCATCGAGCGGCGAGTGGGAAAACCGTCTGAAACTTCTGATGCGGAGCGGACGGTTTGAGCGGATTGCGATGGATCTGTACCGGCACGATCCGGAGGATGCAGATACCGAGAGTATCCGGATGGCACGGAAACTTAGAAAGTGGTACCCGGCAGCCACACTCACGGATATTTCCCGTCAGATACGCCGCCAGCGCACCATCAAGCAGCCGTGTGAGATCGAGGCGATGCGGGAGGCAGTCAAGATTACAAGGGACGGCATTCTGGCGATGATGAAGGCATCAAGCGGGAATGTACGAATACCAGTATAAAGCCGAATTCGACTACGCACTGGCGCAGCACGGATGCCTTGCACCGGCATTTCCGAGTATCATTTCCGCGGGAGCCAATAATTTCTGTATTCACTATTATGAGTACACAGGGCAGGCGAAGGACGGCGATATGATTCTCAACGACGTAGGCGCCCAGTACGACCACCTCTTCAATGATGTATCGCGCGGCTGGCCGTGCAACGGAAAGTTTTCCGAACGGCAGCGACTTCTTTACACATGTGCATACCGGACCTCGCAGCACATGTTCTCCATCATCCGGCCGGGAATGAAGATGGCAGATGTGGACCGGCTGGCGAGGGAATACAATTTCGAACAGCTCAAAGCGATCGGCTTATGTGACCGGTATGAGGACGTCGGCAGATATATCTGGCACGGCGGCGCCCACCATGTTGGCTGGGACACACATGATCTGGTTGATGTGGATATTGTAGAGCCGGGTATGGTTTTCTGTGTGGATATCGGCATCTACTGCGAGGAATGGGGCATCGGCTTCCGCCTCGAGGATAACTGCCTGGTAACGGAGGATAGCTGTGAGAATCTGACAGCATCCATCCCCAGAACGATAGAGGAAATAGAATCAGTGATGGGAGGAGAGTAAGCATGGAACAGTTACTTGCGTATATGCAGAAAGAGCACCTGGATGGCATGTTTATCAGCCGTCCGGTCAATGTAAAGTATGTCAGCCATTATACCGGCGAAGATTCCTGGCTTTTTATCACGGAGCAGGAAAAATTCTTTCTGACAGATCCGCGCTACACCGAGCAGGTTTCCTATGAGTGCCCGGATTACACGATTTTGAACTGGAGAGATACCTATGGTTCCATCGGAAAGGCACTTGCGTACGCGGCGGGAAAGGTTGGAGCAAAGACGATCGGCTATGAAGCATCCCACCTGACCGTTGAACAGTACCAGAATCTCCAGTCGGAGGTAAAAGCAGAGCTGGTACCGGCGGACGGCATCATTGAGGAGTTCCGCTCCATCAAGAGGCCGGAAGAGATTGAGTGCCTGCGTATCTCCTGTGATATTGCTTCAAGGGCATATGAAAAGATCCAGAAGGATATCCGGGTCGGCATTACCGAGAAAGAGCTGGCGGCGCGTTTAAGCCTCTATATGGTTCTGGAGGGTGCGGATACACAGCCATACGGCAATATCCTCATCTCCGGTGCGAGAACGTCCCTGCTTCATGGAATCCCGTCTCAGAAAGCGATTGAGTACGGCGATCTGGTCCTGATGGATTATGGATGCCAGTATCACGGTTATTTATCTGATATGACGCGTACTCTGGTAGTCGGACGCGCAACGCCGAAGCAGAAGGAAGTATACAGGATTGAGCAGCAGATGGTCGCCGCGGTGGAAGGATTCTTAAAAGACGGGGTTTCGGCATCGGATGCATATTATGAATCCACGAAGATCATCGAGGGGACCGAGTATTTTCCATATCACTACACAGGAATCGGACACGGCGTCGGCATGTTTGTCCATGAGATTCCATTTATGAGCCTGTTTCTAAAAATATCGTGCATGCCAATAATGTCATGACCGTGGAACCGGGTATCTATATTCCAGGATGGGGCGGTATCCGCATTGAAGATCAGCTTCTCATCACGGAGACAGGCAATGAAAACCTGATCAGCGCCACCAAGGAACTGATTGAGCTTTAATAAAAAAGGACAAGGAGGAATATTATGAGAAAAAACAAACTACTTGCACTGGGATTAGCTGCACTGATGGCAGCGAGTGTAGCGGGCTGTTCCACTCCGAGCGCTTCGGTGGATGATACGAAGGCAGCTGAATCGGGAAGTGACAGTTCCCAGAGCGCAGCAGCGGGCGAAAAGATTTTCCGTTATTCCAACACGGCGGATATCGCGACGATTGACCCTGATAAGACAAACTCCGTAGCAGACGCGACCGTCTCCTATCATATCTATGATGGTCTGTACCGCAATGTACAGGGCGAGCTTCAGCCGGCAACCGCTGAGAGCTATGAAGTCAGCGATGATGGTCTCGTATATACTTTCAAACTCCGTCAGGATACAAAGTGGAGTGATGGACAGACTGTTACGGCTAAGGATTATGAGTACGGTATGAAGCGTCTCTGCGATCCGGCAGCAGCCTGCCCTGCCAGCTATCTGGGTGCTGTTTTAAAGAACGGTGCCAAGGTCAGTGAGGGTGAACTTCCGGTGGATGAACTGGGAGTCAAGGCACTGGATGACTTTACCCTGGAGGTTACGCTTGAGAATCCGGCTGATTACTTTGTCAGCATGACAAGCATGAGTGCATTCATGCCGGTACGTGAAGACCTGGTTGAGAAATATGGCAATGAGTTCGGCGGAAGTGCCGATAAACAGGTTTACAATGGACCGTTCGTTGTAAGTGAATACAGTAACGGCAAGGTAGAACTGACGAAGAATCCAGATTACTATGACAATGAAAAGATCAGTCTGGACGGCGTTGAGATTCTGACCGTAGCCGATCAGACTACCGCTGTTTCGATGTTCGATGCAGGCGAGCTGGATCTGGCAGAGGTTCCAACCGAGCTGGCAGCGCAGTATGAGGGCAAGACACAGTCCTACTACAACGGCGCAGACGATTATGCGGCACTGAATCACCGGAATAAATATCTGGCAAACAAGAACCTGCGTCTGGCGATGAACTACGCAGTCAACCGCGAAGAATACATTCTTCTGACCCACAATGGCTTATATCAGGCTAACCAGAGATATGTGCTTCCGCAGGTTCGCGGCGTGGACGGCGAGTACGGCACCGAGTATCCGTTAGAGGCATTCCCACTTCAGGGTGATATGGATAAGGCAAAAGAGTATCTGGATACGGCATTATCTGAATTAGGTCTTTCCAGTGCTTCTGATATTTCCCTGAAACTGGTTGTATCCGATTCTGACACAGCGAAGAAAGAGGCAGAGGTTGTTGCAAACCAGTGGAAGAACAACCTGGGTATCAACGTAGATATCAACATGGTTCCGTACGCAACGAAAAACGCACTCCTGGTTCCGGACAGTGATGAGTACGATATCATCATGAGCGGCTGGGCACCGGATTACTCTGACCCGTACAGCTACCTGGAGCTCTGGTACAGCACCTCCGGCTACAACTACTTAAATTACCACAGTGATGAATACGATAAGTACATCGACGCTTCCAAGACAACTTCCGGTAAAGAGCGTATGGACAATCTGTTCAATGCAGAGAAGACACTCCTGGAAGACGGCGCACTGGTAGCGCTTCAGTTAAGAGAGGTTCCGTATATGGTATCTGACCGTGTACAGAATCTGGGCGCATACTTTGTTGGACTGAACTATGACTATATGTATGTGGACATCACAAACTAATCCATCATCTATCCAAAACATATTGAAAAACCTTAGAAGATGATTGAAGCACCTGCGCTTCAGGATCCGGCAAAGCGGCTGGATTTCTGAAGCGCAGTACATATCCGGTGGCCGCCTGGCGGATGAATGAGCCGTAACCGGCGGCCGGAACAACCGGATTTGGGATGTTCCCGTAGTTAAAGGAGCGTGAACCTATGAAAAAATATATACTGAAGCGGGTGGGAATATCCATTGTGACTGTGTTTGTTCTCGTATCCGTTGTATTTTTCCTGGCAAGGCTGATGCCGGGCGGACCGTTCAATGATCCGAAAATGTCAGCAACCGCAAAGGCCAATTTAAGTGCCTACTACGGATTCGATAAACCTTTACTCCAGCAGTATCTGACATATCTGAATAATCTGATTCATGGAAATTTCGGTTTTTCTACCAAATATCCGAGCCGTACCGTCAATGACCTGTTAGCAGGCGCATTTCCGTATTCGGCAGACCTTGGTATCCGCGCATTATGTTTTGCGATTTCCTTTGGTCTTGTATTTGGTATTATTTCTGCATTAAACCGTGGCAATAAAATTGATTTAATCTTTGTGATTGTAGCTGTATTTGGTACAAGTGTCCCGGACTTTATCATGGGCGCGCTGCTGCAGCATTTCTTTGCAGTCAAATGGGGGCTGTTCCCGATCGCGCAGTACAAGGCTTCGCCTACACGATCCTGCCGTCGATCGGACTGGGATTCTACACGATGGCATCCGTCTCGCGTATCATGCGTGCGAGTATGCTGGAGGTAGTCCAGCAGGATTACATCAAGACGGCGCGCTCGAAGGGCATTTCCAAGTTCCGTGTGACCTGGAAGCATCAGATCCGGAACGCGATCATGCCGGTTGTTACGATCCTCGGTCCGACGGTAGCAGCCGTTCTGACCGGTACATTTGTTATCGAGTCCCTGTTTGCTATCCCCGGCATGGGTAAATATTATGTTGAGAGTGTGCAGAACAACGATTACTCCCTGATCCTTGGCATGACGGCGTTTTACGGCACATTCCTGGTATTCTGCAACATGGTAGTTGATATTCTGTATGGCGTGATCGATCCGAGAGTGCGGATCGGCGGAAAGTAGGTGGCAGTATGGGTGAGATGAAAATGAAAGATGGAAATGTGCTGCCTTCTGAGAATTCCGGCGCAGCAGCGGGCACATCCGAAAACCTGACAGATGGACGCACGATTACCCGCGACAAGTTTGAGATGGTAGGTAAAAATATTGAAAAAATGGAATCGATCTCCCGACCAAGCCTGACCTTCTGGCAGGAGGCGTGGAGACGAATCCGGACAAATAAGGCGGCATATTTCAGTCTGATTCTGTTGATTGCATATGGACTGTTAGCGATCTTTGCACCGATGTTCAGCCACTACGGATTTGACCAGCAGGATGCCTACTCGATGAGCAAGGGGATTTCAGCAGCTCATTGGCTGGGAACCGACTCTCTGGGGCGTGACCTCTGGGTACGTGTTTGGATGGGCGCGCGTGTTTCTTTGACGATCGGTCTTCTGGCAGCCCTTTTAAATACTGTAATTGGTACAGTGCTGGGCGGTTTCTGCGGCTATTATGGCGGCAAGTTTGATATGATCGTCATGCGTATTATCGATGTTATTTATGGTATTCCATCTCTGATCGTCTGTATTTTGGTTATGGTAGTATTAGGCTCCGGCGTTAAAAGCTTAATCATTGCAATGGTTATTGTTGGATGGACGGGAACCTGCCGTTTTACCAGAGGCGAAGTATACCGCTTGAAAGAGCAGGATTTCGTACTGGCAGCCCGCGTCATGGGCGAGTCGGCGTTCACCATCATCGTGCGTGAGATCATCCCGAATATAATGGGTCTTCTGATCACAAACCTGACAATGGCAATTCCGAGCGCCATCTTCCAGGAGGCGTTCTTGAGTTATATCGGTCTCGGCATTTCCCCGCCGCAGGCAAGCTGGGGCGTTCTGGCAAAAGAGGGAACCCGTATGATGACGGCAGCGCCGCATATGCTGTACGTGCCGGCATTCTTTATCTGTACAACTGTACTGGCGCTCAACCAGCTCGGAAATGGTCTGCGGGATGCATTTGACCCGAGATTGAGAGGAACGGAATAGGAGGTAGGAGACAATGGCTAAAAATATATTGGAAATCAAGAATCTGACCTTCTCGTTCCATACATACGGCGGCGTGGTAAAATCCGTCCGGGATGTCAGTTTTAATGTACGCGAAGGCGAGATTCTTGGAATTGTAGGCGAGAGCGGATGCGGCAAGAGCGTTACCTCCCAGTGCATTTTAAAGCTCAACCCGGAGCCGCCGGGATTTTTTGAGGGCGGTTCGATCAAGTATAAAGGCGAGGAGATCATCACCAAGACAGACCGCGAGATGCGGAAAATCCGCGGTGTGGAGATTGGATTTATCTTTCAGGATCCGATGACCTCGTTAAACCCAACCATGACGGTTGGAAAACAGATCGAGGAGGTTTTTGTCGGACGGAAGGAGATGACCCGGGCAGAAGTCAGGGAACGGGCGCTGGAGATCCTGCGTCTGGTCGGCATTAATGAGCCGGAGCGTCGTTATAAACAGTATCCGCATGAGTTGTCCGGCGGTATGAAGCAGCGTGTCATGATCGCGATCGCGCTGGTCGGCAAGCCGAGCATCATCATCGCGGATGAGCCGACGACCTCGCTGGACGTAACGATCGAGGCACAGATCCTGGATCTTCTGAAGGAACTGCGCGATAAGATGAACACCTCGATTATCCTGATTACCCACGATCTCGGAGTTATCGCCAAGATGTGCGACCGCGTGCTTGTTATGTATGGCGGCAAGGTGGCTGAAAAAGGAACGGTTGATGAGATCTTCTATGAGACGGCACATCCGTACACGGCAGGTCTCATCAAATCAATCGCTACGCTGGATACCTCCAAGAATCAGAAGCTGGTGCCCATCGACGGAACTCCGCCGGATTTGTTTGCACCGCCGAAAGGATGCCCGTTTGCAGCGCGCTGTGAGTTTGCGATGAAGGTCTGTTATGAAGAACAGCCGGAATTTCACAGGCTTTCAGACGAACATACCTGTGCGTGCTGGCTGCAGCATGAATATGCGCCGAAGGTGGATATCATGAAAGGGCTGACTGAGGCGCAGAAACAGGAAGAAGAGGAAAATGTTGCGGCTCTGCCGGAAGAGAAACGGAGGGGACACCATGGCAAAACAAATTGATAGGAGCACACCCCTGTTCCAGGTCACGGATCTCTGCCAGTATTTCAACGTCGGCAGGGGAAAAGTGCTGAAAGCAGTTGATCACGTGCATTTTACGATTTATAAAGGTGAAACGTTGGGACTGGTAGGTGAGAGCGGATGCGGCAAGTCCACGACGGGACGGTGCCTGGTAAAGCTGTATGAGCCGGCAGCAGGCACGATCACCTATAAAGGAAAAGATATTTTTAAATACACCCGTGAAGAGGAAAAAGCATTCCGCAAGAATGTGCAGATGATCTTCCAGAATCCACATTCCTCCCTGAACCCGCGTATGACGGTCAAGGATATCATCGGTTCCGGCATGAAACTGCATGGACTGGCGACGGACAAGGATGTGGATCAGAAGGTAGAGGCGATCCTGAAGCGCGTCGGTCTGAACCGCGACCATATGTCCCGTTTCCCACATGAGTTTTCCGGCGGTCAGAAACAGAGAATTGGTATTGCTAGGGCATTAGCGGTCGAACCGGAGTTTGTAATCTGCGACGAGCCGATCTCCGCACTGGATGTTTCAATCCAGGCGCAGGTTTTAAATATGTTAAAGGAACTGCAGGAAGAAATGGGACTGACCTATCTCTTCATCGCACATGACTTGAGCGTCGTCAAATACATTTCCGACCGTGTTATCGTTATGTATCTGGGAACGATGGTTGAATTTGCCGATTCCGAAGAGCTGTATGCACATCCGCTGCATCCGTACACGCAGGTGCTTCTGTCCTCGATTCCGGTTGCGGATCCGAGGCTGGTGCGTGAGAAGAAGCGTATCATGGTTAAGGGCGAGATTCCAAGCCCGATCAACCCGAAGGACTGCTGCCGTTTTGCCGAGAGATGTCCGTATGCGACGGAGGAGTGCAGGGCGAAGCTGCCGGAACTCCGGGAAGTGACGCCGGGGCATTTTGTGGCTTGTCATATGGTAAAGTAAATTAAATAGATTCGTGAAGGCGTCGAAGCTGACGGGGACAGGACAGCCTGGCTTCTCAGACTTATCATTGTTCGCTTGCTTTCGCTACAGATGCTCGCCTGATGCGGACTTACATCTGCCTCATTCGGACATCTGTGCTCAAAATGCGTACAATTTGATAAGCTGAAAGCCAGACCGCCCTGTCCTCGTCAGCTTCTTAGTTTTTTGGCTAATTGAGGGAGTAATTGTAGACATTGATCGCCGACTGGTGTAAAATATTAGTTAGAATTTTTTTAAAATTATGGCTGAATTTGGAAAATTTTAACGATATATAACAGAAAGGTGGATTTTCTATGCAGTACGATTTTGATACACCGATCGATCGGACCCATACTTGGTCGATCAAGCATGATTTTAAGAAAGAAAATGGGAAAGCGGATGATATTCTGCCGCTCTGGGTGGCGGATATGGATTTTCGATCGCCGGACAGCGTGGTTGAAGCGCTGAAAAAGGCAGTAGATCACGGGATTTTCGGTTACAGCCGGGCAGATGAGTCGTACTTTGATGCGGTGGCAGCGTGGTATCAGAAACGCCATCATCTGACTCTGCAGCCGGAGTGGATGACCTGCACGCCAGGTATCGTGTTTGCACTCTCGATCGCAGTGCGGGCTTTTACCCAGGAGGGCGATGCGGTGTTGATCCAGCCGCCGGTCTACCATCCATTCAGCCGGGCGATCCTCCGCAATAAGCGGACGCTGGTGGAGAATCCGCTGGTTTTAAAAGATGGACATTATGAGATGGATCTGGAAGAGTTGGAGCAGAAGGTGCTGGATGAGCATGTCAAACTGATGATTTTATGCAATCCGCACAATCCGGTTGGCCGTGTCTGGACGAGGGAAGAGCTGACCGCACTGGCTGACATCTGCCTGCGCCACCATGTATACGTGATCAGCGACGAGATCCATGGCGATTTTGTATGGCAGGGGCATGAGCAGACTCCGTATGCGTCGATTTCAGAGGAAGCATGCCTTCATTCGATGATGTGTACAGCGCCGAGCAAGACCTTCAATCTGGCTGGCATGGCGACATCAAACCTCTTTATCCCGGATCCGGAGATGCGGCGTAAATTCCGGTCGGAGCTGCTGGATGTTGGTCAGGAAAATATGAACCGTCTGGGATTGTTCGCCTGCCGTGCAGCGTATGAAGGCGGCGGGGAATGGCTGGATCAGCTTATCGGCTATCTGGCTGGCAATCTGGCACTGGTGCGCGATTTCTGTAAAAACCGTGTGCCGCAGATTCAACTGGTAGAACCGGAGGGAACGTATCTGGCATGGCTGGATTGCCGTGAACTGGGGATGACGGATGATGAATTGATGGCATTCTTCTCGAATGAAGCGAAGGTATGGCTGGATCCGGGCACGCATTCGGGTGAACAGGGATCTGGATTTATGCGCTTTAATCTGGGCAGTTCGCGCAGTGTGATTGCACAGGCGCTCGATCAGATCGAGGCGGCATGGAAAAAACGGAACGCATAATGAAAAATAGCAGAACCGTAAAAATAAAACGTTCGGAGGGATTGCATGGAATTTGAAGAAGTGGAGAATATTGGACAGCGGATCAAGGAGATTCGCAAGAGTAAATCTATCACGATCCAGAAGCTGTCCCAGTTTACCGATCTGTCAGTGGGATATCTGAGCAATCTGGAGCGGAACCAGGCAAGCCCGACGCTGAACAATCTGCAGCGCATCTGCGTGGCGCTTGGTATTTCGATCCGGGATCTGCTCAGTCCTTCCGGCGAGGAGAGAACCCTGATCCGCCAGGAGGAGCAGCAGTTATATGAATATGATGAGTACAAGCTTCAAATCCGCCGTCTGGATTTTGGAAAGAAACGCGGTATTTATGAGTTTTCAACCTATGATCCAGAGACAAAAGATACACCGCCGTCCTGGGGGCTGCATCCATACGCGGAGGTCGGAGTCATTCTGGAAGGCAAGATGGAGGTCAATCTGGATGGAACGGTTTATCTCTTAGGACCGGGCGATTCGATCTATATCAAGCCGAATCTCTATCACACGATGCGGAATGCGGGCGATACTCCCTGCCGCTCCTTCTGGCATCTGCAGATTATGGATGATTCTGTATAATTGACGGGATGAATTGATCTTGAAATTTGGACAATTCACTCGTATAATAAAGGCTGTACGTTGGGCTATACAGAATATTGCAAAAGTCCATGACCGGAGACAAATTTGCGTGGATTTTTGTCTGGTAACTGTGAAACTGCAGAAACAGCTGCCAGAGAAGTACATCGGGAAAAGGGAGGATAGAGCTGCATGGCCAAAAATAAGAAAATTGTACGCTACAGAAAGCCATTGAATATCAATGTAGGCATGATCATTTTTGCCATGATTTTCGTCTATCTTTCTTTCAGTGTCTATACATATCTCAGGCGGGATCACGTCCAGTTTTATGAGGTCGTCGAGGGAAGTATTGTAAATAATAAAGAATACAACGGAATCCTGTTTCGGGATGAGACAGTGGAAAATGCACCGCAGACCGGATACGTCAACTATTATGTGCGCGAGGGAAAGCGGGCAGGCGCTGGATCGCGCGTCTATTCGCTAGATGAGACCGGCGAGCTGGGGAAATTTTTGGAAGAAAATCAGTCCTCTGGGATGTCCCTGTCAGCAGAAAATCTGGCTGATTTGAAGAAACAACTCAGTTCGTTCTGTTTATCCTACAACGATCAGCGCTTTGAAAGCGTCTACGACGCCAAATATTCTTTGCAGGCTTCGGTTGCAGAGTATATGAATTTCAATGCGCTGGGCGATATGGATGCACAGCTTCAGGCACAGGGTATCAATTACAAACAGATATCGGCGCCCCAGCCGGGTATTATTTCCTATGTGACCGATTCTTTTGAGGGGGTCGCGCCGGAGGAGGTGACGGCGGATTCGTTTGACCGGAGTCAATATACGCGGCAGGTGGGACGAGCTGGGGAACTGATCGAGGCGGGCACGCCGGTGTACAAGATCATCACATCGGAGAACTGGAGTATCGTGTTTCAGATGGATGACAAAGATAAAGAGCAGTTTGCCGATCAAGATACACTGACGATCGAGCCGTTAGGAAGTGATATGAAATTCCGGGGAAATTATTCGATGTTTACCGGTTCCGATGGCAATCTGTATGGACGCCTGGATCTGGACCGTTACATGATCCAGTTTGAATCCGAGCGTTTTATGACCTTCGAGATCTCCAGCGAGGAAACGCAGGGACTTAAAATTCCGGTATCATCGGTGATGGAGAAGGAATTTTATACCATTCCAGTTGACTATATGACAACGGGCGGCAACGCTACTGAAGATGAGGCTGGCTTCAATAAAGAAGTTTACGGCGAAGGCGGAAAGGCGTCGATTGAATTTGTCACGCCGGAGATTTACAGCTCGACCGATGAGTATTATTATGTCGAGAAGAGCGACGATGGGCTGTTAAAGAGCGGCGATTATCTGGTGAAGCCGGATTCAAACGAGCGCTTCCAGGTAGGACCGACGGCAAAGCTGACAGGTGCTTACAATATTAATAAGGGATACGCGGTGTTCAAGCAGGTGAAAGAACTTGCAAATAGCGGTGAATATTACATTGTAGAAAAAGGAACCAAATATGGATTATCGGTTTATGACCATATCGTGTTGGATGCCAGCACCGTATCGGATGGCCAGATCGTATATCAGTAATGATATTTCCAAAATATAGAGATAAGGAAGGTGTATCACATATGGTTCAGGAACAGTTAGAAGAAGTACGTCAGAATATACGGAACGCCTGCGAGCGGAGCGGACGGAAGGTGGAGGATGTCACGCTGATCGCGGTCAGTAAGACAAAGCCGGTGCCGATGCTTCAAGAGGCATATGATGCCGGCGCCAGAGATTTCGGCGAAAACAAGGTGCAGGAGATTCTGGAGAAGGAACCGCAGCTGCCGTCTGATATCCGCTGGCATATGATTGGACATTTACAGAAAAATAAAGTCCGTCAGGTAATTGACAAGGCAGTTCTGATTCACTCCGTCGATACGGTGGGACTGGCAGAGCAGATCGAAAAAGAAGCGGTCAAACGTGATCTGGACGTTTCTATTCTTCTGGAGGTCAATGTCGCCGGAGAAGAGTCCAAATTTGGTTTTGCCCCGGAAGAAGTCGAGGAAGCGGCACGCGAAATTGCAAAGTACCCGCATGTCCACATACAGGGACTTATGACGATTGCACCATTTGTAGAGAATTCGGAAGAAAATCGTGGTGTTTTTAAAAAATTATATGAATTATATGTTGACATGAAACGGAAAAACATTGATAATGTTACTATGAATGTCCTTTCGATGGGAATGACCGGAGACTATCAGACAGCGATTGAAGAAGGTGCAACTATGGTAAGAGTCGGTACGGGCATTTTTGGAACCAGGGCAAAGATAGGAGAGAAATAGGGTTATGAGTATTCTGAACAAATTAATGGATACAATGCGTCTCACAGAGAATGATGACGATTACTTCGATGAGGAAGATTACGAAGAAGAAAAACCGGTGATTAAGAAGCGTTCTTTCGGCAAGAGGGACGAAGAGATGGATGATTACCGCCACGAGGAGGAATCTAAGCCGCGTTTTCTGCCACGTTCCTCTAACAGCAAGGTAGTGCAGATGCGCCGCAGCATGGAAGTATCTCTGATCAAACCTACTTCCATGGAGGATACGAGAGAGATTTGCGATTACCTGCTGGCTGGAAAAGCTGTTGTTTTAAATATGGAAGGAATCCACATGGAGGTTGCACAGCGTATCATTGATTTCACCTGTGGCGCGACCTATTCGATGGATGGAAATCTCCAGAAGATTTCCAATTACATTTTTATTGCGACACCGTCATCGGTTGAGCTGTCCGGCGACTTTCCCGAACTCTTAGCAGACGGTTCCGTGAATGTTTCCGGGATGAATCTCCACTTCTGATACTGATATACTCCCAGGTTCGCTATATATCTGAACCTGGGAGTATTTATTATACAATCGGAAATTTGTGTGATTTCTGATTGTATACAGGCTTTTCGGGCAGGAGCACACTTTATATAAGCACTTTCGAACAGGAGTAGAAACACGCGATGCTGCAGGAAAAAGAAGAACAGCTTTTAAAAAAGAGAATGATAGAACTGGCCGGACTCTGTTATCAGCGCGATATACAGACAAGTACCGGCTTTTTGTCGTTAAATGAACAGACGATCTTTCACTCGATCGAGAAGACGCTGCCGCCGGTGCGGACTTGCCTGACGGGCGGCTTTGAGGGCGCAGAGCGCAAACTTCTTTGTTTTCTGGCTTCGTATGACGATGAGGAGTTTGGACTTCCGATCGCCGTGTTGGAGGTCATTCCGGCAAACCTGCGTTACAGTGAGGCGCTGACGCACCGGGATTATCTCGGGGCGCTCATGAACCTGGGGATTGAGCGCAGCTGCATTGGGGATATTCTGATGAAGGAAAATGGCTGCTGCGTCTTCTGCCAGGAAAAGATGGCGGATTATCTCTGCCAGGAACTCACGATGGTGCGCCACACCTCCGTGATCTGCCGCAGGGCGGACGCGACGGAGCCGATCACACCGAAGATGGAGCGCGTGAGTGGAAGCGTTGCATCACCGCGTCTTGACAGTGTGATCGCGATGGTATTTTCATCCTCCCGCACGAAGATACTGCCGCTCATTGAGGGCGAAAAGGTGTTTATTGACGGGAAACAGGTGACTTCCCCGGCGGTGCAGCTTAAAGAGGGCGAGATTGTATCTGTGCGCGGCATGGGAAAATTCCGCTTTGCCGGGAGCGGGGGATTGTCGAAAAAGGGACGTCTGTATGTTTATGCGGATAAATATGTATAAAAAAGAAAGGACTGAAAACCAATGACAGCTGTAAAGAATGAGAAAATGAATCGCGTAACCGTTCACCTGGACGAGAAGCCGATCTATGATATTGTGATGACCGAAGATTTTTCGGCACTTCCGGGTGAAATCGAAAAACTCTCCATTTCAAACCGCCGTCTCTGCATCGTGACGGATTCGAACGTAGAAAAATTATATCTGAATGAGGTAAAAGAACTCCTGGCGCCGTGCTGCAAGACGGTAATTTCGTTTGTATTTCCGGCGGGAGAGGAGCACAAAAACCTCGACACCGTCCGGGATTTATATGAAACCCTGATTTTGAACCATTTTGACCGCAACGATATGCTGGCAGCACTCGGCGGCGGAGTTGTGGGCGATCTCTGCGGATTCGCGGCGGCGACCTATCTGCGCGGCGTTGCCTTCATGCAGATTCCGACGACGCTTCTTTCCCAGGTGGATAGCAGCATTGGCGGCAAGACGGGCGTTGATTTTGACGCGTACAAAAATATGGTTGGCGCGTTTCATATGCCGAAGCTGGTATTTACCAATATCAATACGCTTCAGACACTTCCGGACAACCAGTTTTCCGCTGGTATGGGAGAGGTTATCAAACATGGTCTGATCAAGGATGCGGCATATTATGAGTGGCTGCTTGAAAATGCGGCAGATATCTGGGCGAGAAAACCGGAGGCACTCCGCAAGACAGTGGCCTGGAGCAATGAGATCAAGCGTGCTGTGGTAGAGAAGGATCCGACCGAAAAAGGCGACCGTATGCTTTTAAACTTTGGTCATACGCTGGGACACGCGATCGAGAAGCTGAAAAACTTTGAACTTCTGCACGGTGAATGCGTGGCACTCGGCGCGCTGGCAGCGATGAAACTGTCGGAAAACCGCGGCATGATCAAACCGGAGGAAACAAACCGCTTCAAAGAAGCACTGGGAGAATTCCATATCGGTACGCAGGTATCCGGGCTTGAAAAAGATGCGATTGTGGCAGCGTCCAAGAACGACAAGAAGATGGATTCCGGCATCATCAAATTTATTCTTATTCATTCCATCGGCGATGCCTACGTGGATCGCACGGTAACCGAGGACGAGATGAAACAGGCACTCGATCAGGTGCTGGTATAATAGCAGGAAAGGAATCAGGTGCATGAACACGAAATTACGACAGTTCTTTATCTTTTTTATCGGGCTGGGAGTCAGCATCGGACTGGATCAGTTTACAAAACATCTGGCAGTTGTCCATCTGAAAGGGCAGAAGCCAGTTGTGCTCATTAAAGGTGTGTTTGAATTTTATTATTCTGAAAACCGTGGCGCTGCTTTTGGAATGCTGCAGGGACGGCAGGGATTCTTCTTCCTGATTGCAGCGGCAGTCATTCTGGCGGTGTTGTGGGCGGTTTACCGGATGCCGGCAGGGAGACGGTATCTGCCGCTGATGTGCAGCTTGTTTCTGCTCGTATCAGGCGCAGTTGGCAATATGATCGACCGTCTGACGCAGAAATATGTGGTGGATTTCCTGTATTTTAAGCTGATTGATTTTCCGATTTTTAATGTGGCAGATTGCTATGTGGTGATCGCGACGTTCTCGCTGATCCTTCTGTTTTTCTTCTTCTATTCGGATGAGGAACTGGAATTCCTTTCTTTTAAAGGTGCGAAAAAGGAGTCGGGACGATGATGCAGGAATATCTGGTTCCAGAAGAGGCGGCTGGAACCCGCATCGATAAATTTCTGGCGGACGCCTGCCCGGATCTGTCCCGTTCCTTTTTGCAGAAACTTCTGAAAGAGAGCAGCGTTACAGCAGACGGAAAAGCGGTTAAAAGCAGTTTCAAGGTAAATGGTGGGGAAACTATCGCCTTTGAAGTTCCAAAACCGGAGGAGGCGGCGATCGAGGCGGAAAATATCCCGTTGGACATTTTGTATGAAGATTCGGATATAATTTTAGTCAATAAGCCGAAGGGGATGGTTGTCCATCCGGCGGCAGGGCATTATACGGGGACTCTGGTCAATGCGCTGATGTACCATTGCAAGGATCAGCTCTCCGGCATCAACGGAGTCATGCGCCCTGGGATCGTCCATCGGATCGATATGAACACAACCGGCGTGCTGGTGGTGTGCAAGAATGATTTCGCCCACAATTCTCTCGCAGAACAGCTCAAGGTGCATTCGATCACCCGCGTGTATTATGCCATCGTATTTGGCAATCTGCGCGAGGATGAGGGTACTGTCCATGCACCGATCGGGCGTCATCCGACGGATCGTAAGAAAATGAGCATCCACTCCAAACAGGGGCGCGATGCGATCACGCATTACCGCGTACTGGAACGCTTCGGGGCGTATACATTTATCGAATGCCGCCTGGAGACGGGACGCACACACCAGATCCGCGTCCATATGGCAAGCATCGGTCATCCGCTTCTGGGCGATGAGGTGTACGGTCCGGCGCGGCAGCCATTTTCACTGGAAGGGCAGACCCTGCATGCGGGAGTCTTAGGCTTTATCCATCCGCGGACCGGGGAGTATGTGGAGTTTTCTGCGCCGCTGCCAGCGTATTTTGAAGAACTGCTGGAGAAGCTGCGGAAAAAAGCTGGAAAGTAAAAGTGACATGAATAGTAAGATCGTTCCGATTCGTATACACATTCTTTTCAGATAGTTTATTTCTGTGTCGCTAATAAATACCTTTTATTCCGAAAAAATGATGACTTTTCAGATAGCTTATGTTATAATAAAGGCAGAACTTGAAAGGAGTTGAGGGAGACATGAAAAAAAATTTAGTAATTACAATCGGTCGCGAATGCGGCAGCTCCGGAAGAGCGATTGGACGAAAACTGGCGGAATCATTGGGAATCAAGTGCTATGATAAAGAGCTTCTTGCACTGGCAGCGAAGAACAGCGGTCTCTGTGAAGAGCTTTTTAAGACGCATGATGAGAAACCAACCAACAGCTTCTTATATTCACTGGTAATGGACACCTATTCGATGGGTTATAATACATCGGCTTATATGGATATGCCGATCAACCACAAGATTTTCCTGGCACAGTTTGACACGATCAAGAAACTGGCAGATGAAGAATCCTGTGTCATTGTAGGACGGTGTGCGGACTATGCGCTGGCAGATTATCCGAACGTAGTGTCTGTTTTCATCTGTGCAGATGAGGAAGTGAAGATTCAGGAATTGATGAAACGTCACAATATTACCCGCGATAAGGCAAAAGATGTGATGATCAAGACCGATAAGCAGCGTTCTGGTTATTATAACTATTATTCCAGCAAACGCTGGGGCAGCTCCAAGAGCTATAACCTCTGCATCAACAGCAGTGTTGTAGGCATCGACGGTGCCGTAGAAATTATTAAGGAATTCGCCAAAAAGAAACAAGAATTTCTTAAGATAAACGAGAACGCATAAAAGTATAATTAAAACCGGTGTGTTTGAATTTCTGGTGAAGAATCAGAAAGGACGCACCGGTTTTTTGCGCCTGGATGTTTTGAAGATGAGATTGCGTTGGGGTATAAAAACAAAATAGTTACTTAAGATTTTGAATGTAGATACATGAAGAAAATGATGATGAAAGAAAGACATTCTTATATAATCCGAATGGCGCTCATGGCGGCATCGGGTATTTTATTGTGCGGGATTGCCGAAGCAGTGCGCCCGGAGGTGGATTTATCAGTCGGTGTGCCTGCTGATAAAGTTGTGATTGCAGATGGAATTTTAGACCAGGAGACACAAAATGATACAGACGAATCCTTCTGCGACCGTCTGATGAAGAAAATGGTACACCCGATTCACATGGCATCCCGATTTTTAAATGGTCTGGGGGCAGACTCAGAAGAATATGTTCCGTCGGAAACGGAGTATAACCTGATGGCGCTCCGGACGGAAGAGAGCGCTGTTGATCTGTCTGATCCATTGGCGGCATTTGAGTCTCTTCCATGGTATAAACTTGCAAAACGATTCCGGAGTATGGGGACAGAAGATACCTGGGGCGCGAAGATGTACGAAGCGCTTGGAACGCGGGATGCACAGTGGATATCGGAGATCTACGGGTGGATCCAGACGACACCGCTTACGGCTTCCCAGAAAATGGGGCTGCCAGCTGCACAGGTACTCGGCAGCTATGATCCCTCCAATCCAGAGCATAACGCGCAGGATCCGGCGAGCTGGGTAGTTCCAACTTGGAAAAATATCCGTTTCCAGATATGCGACGGAGACGGAAGGCCGACGTCCCTCGCATCCAATGCGACCGATATTTTGTCCATGGCAAATGTATATACATACAGCCTTGACTGGAAAAATACAGACCTGTTCAATACCTATATCAATCAGCTCTGGACCAGTTCCCACCAGTACCACGTGAGCATTAGCAATGTGTATTACTGTGAGGGCTGTACAGAACTGCCGGACGAGCCGGCAACAGAGGAAACAGCAGATGACGATGTGGAGAGCGGCAGTGCAGCAGGAGAGGCATCCTCGGAGGCTTTAGATGCCCAGGGCGCAGGAGACAGTCAGACAGCGGCAGAGGAGCCGTTAACGGAGAGCGAGGCGGCATCCACAGCAAATAATTATGTCAAACCGGCACAGGGACCGGGGGCTTCCACACAGGAGCAGGCAGCCGAATCAAAAGCGGCTGCGTCCCCGTCAGAGGCGACGTTCAGTGCGGAGAGCGCTGCGGCAGTTACATTAAATGAAAACGGAAAATATTGCCCGGGACATGTTGATCTGACCATTACCGTTAAGACAACCGGTCTGAAAGAGAAGCATAATCTGTTTGCACTCGATGGAACGGGAAATCAGGCTGTCGGGAACTGGCAGGGTTGGACGGAAGAAAAACAGACAGCCGCCCAGACACTCGCTGCTCAGGATTGGCAGGGAATGTACGGGCTTGCCAGTTCAGAGTTTGCACTCGGGAATCCGCTGACACCGGCAGAAATTGCATCTTACCTGGATTTACTTCCAGAGGATTTATCACCGGAGCGGCGTGCCGTTATCACATGCGCGCTCAATTCCGTTGGCAAGATTCCATATTATTATGGAGGAAAACCGAGTACAGCAGGACTTTCCGGCAATCATTTTGCCAGCGTGACAAGCCCGGATTACAAGGGACGGATTTTGTCAGGGCTTGACTGTTCTGGATGGGTCAACTGGGTATACTGGACCGCGCTTGGCAATAGAATGGGTGCCGCCAGCACCTACGAGATTGTGCGGACAGGACGGGCGATCAACAGCGCAGAGCTTCGGCCGGGCGACTTGCTTGTCCAGCTTGGCGGTGATTCGCACGTTGTAATGTTTTTAGGCTGGAACGCAGACGGAACCATACTGGGCGTACATGAATCCGGCAGTGCAAGCAATGTAACGGTCGGAAAGGTTCATGCGGTCTGGCCGTATTACCGGGCGTTTTTGGATTAAGAAGTGAATAAAGAATAAAATGAATATGAATTAGTCATAAGGGATTTTGAGCTGGATGGATGTTGCCTTTGTTTTTTGCTGGAGTGTTTGCTGGTAAATGGTAAAGGCGGCATCCATCCATTTTGTGTTTAGGTTTGTTTTTATGCTGAAATACGATATTGAATAATTCGTAAAAAGATTTATTTACAAATAAAGGGAAACATGGTATGATAGGAAGATGGACATAACTATTCGTGAAAGCCTACTTTATCGAATAGTTTGAAATATAAATATGTGTATGCACTTAATCTATTTGCTAAACTATTCATTCGTTATATTTGAAAGGATGTTCTCATGAAACTTCAACGTCTTCTAAGTTTAACCCGCCAGGCGGTTGATGACTATCGTCTGATTCAATCCGGCGATAAAATAGCTATCGGTATTTCTGGCGGTAAAGACAGCCTGACACTTTTATATGCTTTACAGGGCTTCGCCGGTTTTACCCGGAACCATTTGAACTTTGTGCTATTACAGTTGATCTGGGCTTTCAGGCACTTTCTCCGGAGGTTTCGAACCGGTTGTCGCCGACGCTTTCATCGGATGCGGCTGCATTTGATTTAAAACCGGTTCAGGAGCTTTGTGATGAATTAAACGTGCCCTACACGGTCGTCCCGACGGAAATCGGCAAGATTCTCTTTGAAACCCGTCAGGAATCCAATCCATGTGCGCTCTGTGCCAAGATGCGAAAAGGCGCTTTAAATGAAGCGGCACTGAAACTTGGCTGTAATAAAATCGCCTATGCACATCACCGCGACGACCTGATCGAAACCATGCTTTTATCCCTGATTTATGAGGGACGTTTCTATTCCTTCTCGCCGAAAACCCATCTGGACAAAACGGGATTGACTCTGATCCGCCCGCTGATGTATGTCCAGGAAGCCGATGTGATCGGATTTAAAAACAAATACCATCTTCCAGTCTGTAAAAATCCATGTCCGGTAGATGGAAAAACAAAACGCGAGTATGTGAAGCAATTAACAAAGAAACTCAACCATGATTCACCGGGGGTAAAAGATCGCTTTTTCCATGCGATTATTGATGGAAACAATCCCGGATGGCCGGAACGGACCGATCGACACCTGAAAAATTTGATACATTCGGACCTTTCATCATCACCAAAGGAGGAATTGTGATATGGCTGCACTCTCCTACCACGAACAGGAAGACATCGAAAACACAAAACGAATCCGAGGCATTCTGAAAGAGCTGCCACCGTTCTGTACCGATTTCTTCCGCGGCATTGAACCTCGTACATCAGCGCGCACCCGGCTTGCGTATGCCTATGATTTAAAGACATTTTTTGATTTCCTGAAACAAGCAAATCCAGAGCTTAAATCAAAGAAGCTGCGCGATTTGCCGCTCTCTCTTCTGGATGAAATCAAATTGATGGATCTGGAAGAATATATGGAGTATCTGAAATGTTATTCGACCGAAAAACGTGAGGATCTGATGAATACAGAGCGGGGTATCATGCGGAAAGTATCGACGGTCAAAAGCTTTTACAACTATTTTTACCGGACCGAGCGGATTCAGAATAATCCCGCTTCTCTTCTGCAGCTTCCCAAGATTCATGAAAAAGAAATTATACGCCTCGATGTTGACGAGGTGGCGCGTTTCCTGGATGAGGTTGAGGATGGCGAATGTCTGACCGAAAAACAGAAAGCCTACCATGCAAAGACCAAGCTGCGAGATCTGGCGATGATGACGCTTCTGCTTGGTACGGGGCTTCGTGTATCAGAATGTGTCGGACTGAATATCAACGATGTTGATTTCCGAAACGGTGGTCTTAGGATTCATCGAAAAGGCGGAAAGGAAGTCATCGTATATTTTGGTGCCGAGGTAGAATATGCGCTTCAGGACTATCTCAGCGAGCGTGAACATATTGTCCCAGAGGAAGGCAGCGAAGAAGCACTCTTCCTCTCCATGCAGCGTAAGCGCATTAACGTACGCAGCGTGGAAAAAATGGTCAAAAAATACGCACAGCTCGTCACACCGCTAAAAAAGATCACGCCACATAAACTCCGCAGCACCTACGGCACGAATCTGTACCGTGAAACCGGCGATATTTACCTCGTCGCAGATGTTTTGGGACACAGTGATGTCAATACGACGAAGAAGCATTATGCGGCGCTGGAGGATGAACGGCGGCGAAGTGCAAGGAATAAGGTGCAGCTGAGAGAAAAAGAGTAAAGGCAAAAAGTAAAAAAATTTTTAGGTAAAAAAGGCTAATTTCGTACTTTATTTCCGTGTAAAGTGAAAATAGTATTTTGCTAAAATAAAGTTCAAAATTCATATTTGCCAAGTAAAAACCGATGACCTCGACTGCTTATAGTCTATGCCATCGGTTTTCCTAGTTCAAGCACTCGCACTCTGCTTCATCTGTGTCTCAATAACTTCGTCTAAGTTGGCTGCTGTAGTTTGTTCACTCATAGCCTTCTGCCTCTAATAATAAACACTGCAAAGGTTTAAAATATCCTGCAACAGATCATACTCCATCTTTGCCTTATCATTCATTTGATAATTTATCAGAGCCTTTTGCGAGTACATCGCATCTACGCTTTGCGTTTTCGTTGAAAATTCCATCAAAGTATCCGGGCCAATGCCCAAACTGGTAAAAATTTTATTCAAATGCTTATCGAATGAGCTTTTACTATCTATCTCGCCATTTAAAATTTTATCTAAAGTAGGTCGAGAAATTTCTGTCTTTTTGCAGAACGATACCTTAGAGAATCCATTGCCACTGATGTAGTCCTTTAATTTTATTCCTGTCAGTTTTCTCATTTCAAAAAGTTCATCAAAACGCACTCTCTATCTCTCCCAGTAACAAATTGTCAATAGTTTTTTAATCACTTTTCTTAAAAAGGCAAAAAATAGAACGTATAGTAAACGCTATGGTGCGTTGACAACGTATAGATTATTTCCATACGCTCTATCTCTCATTTCGTAAACGTTCCATAGCAAGTACCTTGCCAGCCCAAAGTGCTGCAACATGGTTTTGCAAGCAATAATCCGCAACGTTCGCTCCTCCAGTATTCACCTGTAATCTCCATACCGCCATCTTCTCATCTCCCCGCTTTCTTCTTTAGTGCTTATCCACCTTCCGCTTCGGGAACCATCCTTTTGCCACTCTTTTTTCCTGTTCTTTCAGTTCCTTAATGCTCCAAAAGCAACTGACGCCCAAGACACCCAGGGAAACCGACCAAAGTATTTCCTGCATTCTTACGGATAGAATCATACACAAAATGCCCACCAGCAAAAATACCGGCCAACAGCGGCTTCCAAAGTAATACTCCGCATATATAACAATAGGATGGAACAATCCAATCAGAAAAAAGGTAAGCACACCAATCAATATCCCACTAAAATTCATCATAACTCCTTGTCCTTTTCCTTATACAAACAGCACATTATCGCAGACCGGCGCAACTTATCTTCTGCGTGCAACAGTCGCCCTCAACAGCATATCCAATATGCGCAAAGAAGAAGTATTGCAATATAGAACTACAACCTTCCTCTTCCATATTTTTTAAATATCTGACACATTTTTACGGATTGCATTTTTTACACGGATCATAACCTGCAGCAATCAGCGCATCCCTACTCTCTGATGAGGATTTTTTATTGCTCTCCTTCATCTGTTTGACCGACGAACAGGACGGCCGATGAAATTTCTTTGTATTGGTATTGAGGATATAGGATTCCGTGCTGGTCTGCTGAGAAGCTGCCTGCGTAACAGCCTGTGTGGCCTGCTCTGTTTCTGCCGTCTTGTTTGTTCCAGAAGCCGAGCTGTCCCCCGTCGCATAATTGATGTTAAAGGTCACTTTACCCATTTTGAGGGATGTAAAGTGACCTTCTCTTAGTCAAATATAATGCCGTTCCTTTCTTCGCAAACCTTTACAGAAAGTACAAGCATCCATGTTTCGTTTTTGATAAAGAATCCGTTGCTTTGGTGAGCACTTATAATCGTGTGCACACACTGGGCATGTCCAACAAACAGGTGTTATGCAATTATCCAAAATCTGATCAGGATCACATAACAAATAGTTATCCAAATGGTTCCACTCATTCATTAAATCCGGATGCAATACGGAAAAGGAATTAACACCCGGAAGAACTTCTTTCATTGAACAATACACACAATCCACGTTTCCCGTTGCCATATCTCGAATAGAACTTATATATTCGCCACCACAATCAGGGCATTTCCAGAGTGCTCGGTAACATGAATTATTTAAATAATGTGACATTGGTTCTTCATTATTAGAAGACCATCGCGACATTAATTCTGGATTCGTTAACTTGAATTGACATAAACTTTTTCTTAAAATCACCTCCTCGTCTACTTCCTTTCACACTATCACCTCCAGAATCACACGCGCTCAAATGACAGATATCTCGTTCCCTGAAACGTAAGTTTCCCAATGTCGCCTTCCGCCAGCATTCCATATTCTCTGCCAGAAACCGACAGTTCCATCCGGTCACCGCTCTCTACCTGAAACGTGACATAGTAGCTGGTACTTGAAGTCGAATGGTAGCCATGAGTTCCAGACAGGTCACCCGCATTTGCATGGCTATGATGTGTGATATTTTCACGCTTTGCGACGATGGTTGCACTCACCGACAAACGCGGTGACTGATTGTTTTTATGCCATGTTCCGATTCCTGTCACAAACTGGAAGATGATCATGCCAAAAACCATTATGAAGATAATCGGAAACATAAACTCAAACAGCATAAACATATAGCTCACCTCTTCTTCATCTTTCGTCCAATGATTACTCTGAGCACAAAACATACGACAATCACGAAAAGCGAGGCAGCGATATACAGTAATGCTTCTGTATACCACGGTGCAGAATACGATTCGTATAGTTTCGGAAAGCGCTTATACCCATAGAAATCCATACCCGTTTTAATCACAATTATGTAGAAACTCGCATAGATAATATATTTTAATAAATCGTATAGTCCATCGTCTCCGCGATATTCTGTTTTAACCTTTTAGCATCGGCAAACTGGAATTTTCAAATTAGTCTTTGCAAATAACCTTTGAATCTTCACCATCAATTACAATTCCCTGACGGTTGTTAATTGGGCATAGATTCAAATCCGAAAACTCAGTCATTATTTTCTCGGTAACTTTCTTAAATGGTGCTGTAAGATAATGCGGAAGAACATAGAAATCAATCAAATCAATCCCTGCATCATCTTCTTGTGAGTAGTCCTCCGGCTTTTCATCCATTTGCTCGATATATTGGATGCTTGGAGCGCATATAATTGCGCCTGCCGACTCGCCGATCATCAATTTTCCATTTGCCAATTCCTTTTTCAGCAGTCCATCAGTTCCCGTTTTACGGAGCTGGTCCATAAGAAAGAAAGAATTTCCGCCGGTAAAATATATCACATCTGCTTCTTCAAAAACAGACTGTATCGTTGAATAAGCCTCCGTTGAAATATCAATTTCAGTTACGATTGCTCCCAACTTTTTGAATAATTTTCGAGCCGAGCCGACATAACCGGTGTAGCCTTCACGCAGTGAAGCTGTTGGAATAAATGCGACTTTCTTATTTTCAATTTCTTCCTTTATCAGACTTCCTACACTTGAAAAGTGCGAACATAAAAATAGTTTCATCAATATTCTCCTTTATAAATCCCGACTTGTTACTCACATTATATCATATTTTTTCTTCAGTTACATCCACCAAATTTTAGTACACTGCCATTCGGCTTGCTTCTGTAACCGGCATCCGTTTAATCTTCTCCTGCATTTCTTCCTCGGTTGTAGTAGATTCCTGCCAGCCTCTGTTCACGATCATTTTTCTGGATCTTCTGTTGGTTCTGGAAGTCTCCGGCTGCTTTTCCTATAACGGTATGGCTTTCCGTCTGCAACTTCCGTTCCGGATTTTTCTTTGTGGATACAGAAAGCTCTTTTCCATTAATAGAACCGTTTATAACAACATATCTTTCACGCATTTACTCCGATAGTCACTCGGCGATATTTTGTATCTTTCTTTAAATGTTCGGTTAAACGTTCTTTGACTTTCAAATCCACTATCCAGTAGGAATCCGAATCACCAATGCTCAGATTTTACTTGAAACAACAACTTATTCCATCAATGAGATTTCTAAGATTGTCGGGTATGATAACCAGCTTTATTTCAGCCGACTCTTCCACAAGCTAAAAGGATATTCACCTAGAGAATACCAAAAGATAAGAAATAAGTTCTGAAAACCATAATATTATAAAAATCCAATTTATTTAAAAAGAGGATTAAAAATGTTACATTCCTAGTTTTCTTATCACAAGTTGCTTCTAATACATGATTCCCCTTAAATAAAAGATAATATAAAAAGGTCACTTTACCCATTTTGAGGGATGTAAAGTGACCTTCTCTTAGTCAAATATAATGCCGTTCCTTTCTTCGCAAACCTTTACAGAAAGTACAAGCATCCATGTTTCGTTTTTGATAAAGAATCCGTTGCTTTGGTGAGCACTTATAATCGTGTGCACACACTGGCATCGAATTCGATACAGAAGAATAGCGCCTCACTTTGGCAAAGCAAGGCGCTATTCTCTGTTACAGGAAAAATCAGGTTATTCTCCCATGATCTGAACCGTATATTTTCTTATCTTCAGTCCATCGAACTCCACAAAATAAATATCCTGGGCACTTCCGCCCGCTGTTTTTCCATCTATTACCGGAAGCACACAATGATTTCCGCAAAGCATTGACTTCAAATGTCCCGGGGCATTTCCGCTGCAGGTTCCATAGCTTGGGAGCATATGGGTATGCACGTAATCTCCGTCTGTTGGTATCAACCGTTCCAGCGTCAGTTCAATGTCCTTTTCCACACAGGGAAGGCTTTCATTTATCATAATCGCCGTAGTCGTGTGCATGGATATGACAAAAACAACTCCTGCTGTGATTCCGCTGGCAGCCACGTCCTTTTGCACCTGATCTGTGATTTTTACCATTTCAAATTCCTGTCTGCTGGCAATTTCATGCGTATAAGATTTAATAATCATAGCCTCTTCCTTTCATTCCCAGAAACACTTCCGCATTCTCTCCCAGGATTTTTTTCAGCACATCCGGACGAAGATTCAGTTTTTCCAGACCGTCCTTTGTTCTGACCTGGCGAAATCTGGGGAGGTTGGATCCGTACATCACTTTATCCATCAGATTATTCTGCAGCCATCCCGGAGCCATATTTTTCAAGAAAATCTGTTCATAATAGTTTTTGGGGCTGTCCATAAATACCGTCGCCGTATCTGTATAAACATTGGGATACTTTAACAACAGCATGCACAGCTCATCCACCCAGGGCCATCCCAGATGCGACAGGCAGAACCGAAGCGTCGGATATTCCACGGCGATATCTTCAAACAAAATCGGACGTGTATATTTTGACGGGGAATCCGGTTCCCAGCTGAAGCCGCTGTGAAACAGCACCGACTTGTCATACTTTGTGCACAGATCTAATAACGGTTTTAACCGTCTGTCATCCGGATACATATTTAAATGGGATAAATTCAGCTTCAGACCCATCAAATTCAGCTTTTCAAACGCGTCCTTCAGTTTTTCTGCCGCACATTCCTCTCGCGGATCGACACTGGCAAAGCCGATAAAGCGTTCCGGAAACAATTCTACGATCCTCTTTACTTCTTCGTTTGACACAATCGGCTGTCCCATCGATGCAGAATAATCTTCCGCAAGAATTACCGCCCGATCCACTCCGGCATGATCCATCACGGCCATGACCTGCTCCATGGGCACAGGAGATGATTTGTACAGGCCAAACGCCTTCTTTCTGAAATTCACCCTGTCCGAATCTGTACAGATCGGACCAAATAATACCGGGTGTACATGTACATCAATAATCACGAAACGACAACTCCTTTCTCTCCAAAGCTTCCTTTACACATGATAAGGTTCAAATATACTAACAATCTCAGCAGCCTTTTTCGCGCCGGAAAGCATACATTCCGGTATGCTTCTGCCCCGAAGAACTCCGCTCATAAAGCCGGCGCCATAGGAATCTCCCGCGCCTACGGTATTCACCAGCTTCGGTGCCGGTATGCACGGCTGTCGATAAAACTCTGTTCCGTCAAAAGCCAGAGAGCCTCCTTCCCCAAACGTGGCAAGCAGCACCTCGGCTCCCATGGAACAGCCCATCCGCAAAAGCTCTCTTACCTCCTCGGTCTCCTCTTCAAATGAAAAAATACCATAATTGATATTTTTTAGAATGGTCGGAACATCCTCATGCCGATACCGCTTGGAAAAATCAAAATAGATCTTCGTTCCCTTGCTTCTCATGTCCTTCAGCAATCCTGTCACATTCCACGAAAGATCGGTATGAATGTAATCCTGTGTCCGGATAAAATCCATATCCTCTCCCGTTGGCTGATATGGAATCATGACTCCTTTTTCCGCCCTGTGATGCACCCGGTCTCTGCCATTTAACAGCATCTCTATCACTGCCGTCTGTCCCCCGGGAACAATGGTAACATGTCCGGTATCTACCTTCCTTTTCTGACACGCTTCCAGCATAGACTGTCCATAGGCATCATCTCCAATCGCCGTCACCACGGACGGCACAAGCTCGGGAACCAAATCCATCAGATTAAACATCAGATCGATTCCATTGCCTGTCGGGTAACTGATATTTAAGTTTTTGTATACATCAATACAGGTGAATCCTACCGCTGCAAACCGCATAACTGCTCCTCCCTCTGTTTATCTTCGTCACTGCATATACATTTTTAAATTCCGTACATTTTTCTTATCATATTCAAACGGATTAAAATAATATGCGGCATCTGCTCCAAGCATTCCGGCATACGCTGCAAAATTCAGCGCCTGCCCCCCAGGAAACATGGTTTTTAAATGGATGTACTTATCACATACATTGTCCCCAATCCCTATTACCTTCATTTCCTTAGCTCCTTTAGTCGAACTCCTCTTCAATCGATTGATTATATATCATTATATAATGTTATATTATCATATTAGTGTTTCTGAATCATTTTGTCAATAGGATTTTATAAAAAAACAAGAAAAAAATGCAGCCACATTGAGCCTGCGCTCAACATGTCTGCATCATTCCTTTTTCAAATGAAGCGATTTGAAAATGTACTTTATTCTGTTTCGAAATAAAGTACATTCTGAAATAAAGTGCATTTTGAAATTTTTGTACTTTATGCTATAATCCTTGTATCTAAGCCATTTATTAACCACTAACTATAAAGTACAAAATTTTTTACTTTTGAAAAAGGCTAATTTCGTACTTTATTAAAAAAGCAAAAAAGGCATCGTACAAAAATTTTAAAAGTTGAACACTTGAATTTCTCACAGTTTTCACAGAAAGGAAATGTTTATGATAAAAGGAACCTTATATGGCGTAGGAGTAGGTCCGGGCGATCCGCGGCTCATGACGTATCTGGCAGTTGACACGATTCAGAAGTGCCCGGTGATTGCGGTACCGGCGGATGGAAAGGAAAATGCAGTTTCCTATAAAATTGCCAGCGGGATCGTGGAAAATCTGGATGAAAAGGAATGCTTAAACCTCACTACTCCGATGACAAAAGATAAAGCTGTTTTAAATGCAGCATACCAGGCTGCCTCGGATCAGATTATAGAGCAGCTGGAACAGGGGAAGGATGTTGCCTGCCTCACGCTCGGAGATCCGACGATTTACAGTACCTATATTTATATCCATCGGATTGTAAAAGCACATGGTTATGCAACTGAAATCATCAATGGCATTCCGTCCTTCTGCGCGGTCAGCGCCAAGCTTCAGGACAGTCTTGTCGACCGCTCAGAACAGCTTCATATTATTCCGTCCACTTATGATATTGAGGCGGCGCTGGAACTTCCAGGTACCAAGGTTCTGATGAAAGCAGCTTCCAAGATGCCGCTTGTCAAGGCGACCCTGAAAGAAAAGCATATGACAGGTACCATGATCGAAAATTGTGGTATGCCAGAGGAGCATATTTATCATAAAATCGATGAAATTCCAGATCGGGCAAGTTATTATTCGATTATTGTCGTGAAGGAAGGGAACCATGATTGAATTAAAGCATCTGACCAAAAAATACGATCATTTTCTGGCGGTCGAGGATCTGAACCTGAAAATTGAGACAGGCGAGTTCTTTGGGCTTTTGGGACCGAATGGTGCCGGAAAAACGACCACCATCGGAATGCTCTCCACTCTCCTGCTTCCGACTTCGGGTGAAATCTGGATCAACGGAGAGCTGCTGACCCGTCAGAAAAATCAGCTGAAACAAAAACTCAGTGTCGTTACGCAGGAATACTCGATGCGTCAGGATATGACGATGAACGAGATTATGGAATATCAGGGACGTCTTTATTATATGCCGATCAAAAAGATTCGGGAGCGGTCAGAGGAATTGCTGGAATTCTGCGGGTTGATCGATTATCGGAAGAGAACCGTCCGAAAGCTTTCCGGAGGCATGAAGCGGAAGCTGATGGTCTGCCGGGCACTTTTAACAGAACCGGAAATCCTTCTTCTGGATGAACCGACTGCAGGGATGGATGCATTTGCCCGCCGTCAGATGTGGAATCTTCTGAAAAAGCTGAATCAGCAAAAGCTTACCATTCTTCTGACAACGCATTATATGGAGGAAGCAGAAACACTTTGTGACCGTGTCGGCTTTATGTGCGGTGGACGTCTGGAGGAAACAGATGCTCCGGGGCATATGATAGAGACGCTGGGGCGGTATGCGGTTGATGAGACTTCACCAGATGGGCTGAAATCACACTATTTTCATGGAAAGGAGGAGGCAATTCAGTATTTGTCCGCGTCAGAACAGGAAACAGCGCTTCGCAGTACGACATTGGAAGATGTATTTCTGGAAACAATCGGGCAGCAGCTGGAATGCCGGTAAAAATGGGTATTCTTACTGTGTTATGGGAAAAATGGGTAGAATTCCGGCGGGATTTTTATAAAATCACGCTGGCTGCCATGATTGCCCCTCTTTTATATATTCTGGTGTTTGGTCTTGGAATCCAGACCATGTCGCACGGACAATCGTATCTGAACTTTCTGATTCCAGGAGTGGTTGCCCTGACGACCATGAACGGCAGTTTCAATGCTATCGCCCAGAATTTAAACGTCCAGAGATTGTACGAAAAAGCATTTGACCAGGTCATCATCTCTCCTACCCCGCTGTGGCAGTTCATCGCGGGACAGATCATCGGCGGAAGTCTCCGGGGATTATATGCGGGAGCCGTGATTATTCTTCTGATTTTGCCGATCGGAACGGGGCTCTGTTTTAACGGCTGGTCGTTCCTTCTAATGTTTTTAAACGGATCTGTGTTTTCCACAATTGGAGTTGTGGTATCTTTTTATGCCAAAAACCATGCCGATGTGCCGCGCTTTTCGAATTACGTGATTATGCCGATGGCATATCTGTGCAATACATTCTTTTCAGCCCGGAGTATGCCGGATGGTCTGCGCCAGGTGATTGAATATCTGCCGTTATCGCAGACCAGTGCGGCGCTTCGCAGCATCGCCAATCATGAGGCATTTTCTTATACAACGATTGGGATCCTGCTTCTGTATCTGGCGTGTTTTTCGGTTGCTGCGTCCTGGTTTCTGTATAAGAAAAAGAATTTATAAACACAGGATAAGGAGTTTTCTGTCTATGAAAAAAATAGGTTTCATTCTTCTGGGAATCATTTGTATCTTATTTAGCAGCCGGTGGACGTTGACGGCGCAGGCAGGTGCTGGAACGCTGCTTTCCCTGGAGGATGGTGAATATGCCATCGAGGTAACGATGACCGGAGGAAGCGGAAAGGCTTCGATCCAAAGTCCTGCTCTTCTGACGGTGACAGATGGAACGGCATACATATCCATCACATGGAGCAGTTCCAATTATGATTACATGGTGGTAGATAATAGAAAATACGAGAATGAAAGTGCCAAGGACGCAAATTCTCATTTTACGATCCCTGTTTTGGATCTGACAAAAGAACTTACAGTCAGGGCGGATACACTGGCGATGGGAACGCCTCATGAAATCGAATATACCCTTCAATTCAATACTACGTCGATTGCGTCTAAGAGCACACTTCCGCAGGAAGGGGCGAAACGTGTGCTGATGATGGCAGCCGTTATTATTATCGGTGGCGGGATTCTGAATCATATCGTAAATGAACGCCGGAAGCGGGATTATACGGGGAAACGCCGGATTTAAATTAAAAGGGATTCGTAACTGTTCAGTACCTTCACAGTCACGCGCAAAAATCCATTAAAAATTGCCTACGGCAATGGGATTTTTGCCTGCTGACCCATGTTTTCGTACGGTCAGCGCAGTAAATGCGCAGACCTACTGAACAGTTACAGGGATTCTTCTTTGAAAACCAGCTTCGGGAGAATCCCTTTTTAATGCTTTTATCTTATTTATTATTCAGCCTGCTTTTGTACATAAAACAGGCGAGAATCAAAGTCGCAGCTCTCTCTTCTACCATCCATATACTGTCCGGAAGAGGCGTCACTGGTAATCAGTCCTAAATTCATCAGTTCGTCGCCATAGTGGGTGCTTACGGCACTTTCATGTCCTTCTGTATATTCCGTAACAATGTAAAGATCGGATTCTTCCAGTCCCTGTAAATATAGCCGCGTAAACGGACCATTGGCGACATTCAGTGTCCGGTACCAGCCGACCAGGGCTTCTGTGCGGTCCTCACTGACTGCCATCCAGGCAGTGATATTGTTTTCAAACGGACTGGAAAGTCTGTAAAAAGTACCATACTGAATCAGGGACCGGTGCTGTTTCATAAAGGCGGTCTGAATTTTTAATTCAGATAGCTCATCTTCTCCGAGCTGTGCCAGATCCAGTTCATAGCCGAAAGTTCCGAAGAACGCGGTATTGGCACGTGTCCAAAGCGGTGTCTGACGATGAAGCTGATGATTCGGAGAAGCAGATACATGGGATCCCATCGAGCTGATCGGGTAACCATAAGAAGTACCGTATTGAATCCGCAGGCGTTCAATCGCATCTGTATCATCACTGATCCATCCCTGCGGTGCGTAATACAGCATACCTGCATCAAAACGCGCTCCGCCGCTGGCGCACGATTCGAACAGAATGTCCGGAAAGCGTGTTGTCAGCCGCTCATACATTTGATAAACACCCAGAATGTAGCGGTGAAATACTTCTCCCTGCTGTCTGGCGGAAACTCCTCTGCTCCATACATCACTGAGACTTCGGTTCATATCCCACTTGATATAGGAAATGGAGGCGCCTTCCAGAATCGATGCAATCTTTTCATAGATGTAATCAAGGATCTCCTGCCGGGAAAAATCCAATACATACTGGTAACGTCCGTGACAAGGCGTTCGCCCTGGAACCTGAAGGATCCAATCAGGATGCGTGCGGAATAAATCGGAATCGGCATTTACCATCTCCGGTTCGATCCAGAGACCAAACTTCATGCCGAGCGCTTCTATCTTCTGTGCCAGTCCGGAAAGACCGTTTGGCAGACGGTCGCGGTTTGCCTCCCAGTCTCCCAGTCCGGCTTTTGAGCTGCTTCTGGCACCAAACCAGCCGTCATCTAAAACAAACAGCTCTATGCCGCATTTCTGCGCTCTGGAAGCCAGCTGTAGAAGTTTCTCTTCGGTAAAATTGAAGTAAGTTGCCTCCCAGTTATTGATCAGGATTGGGCGCTCGCGATCACGCCAGTACCCCCTTGCCAGTCGGCGCCGGTACAGCCGGTGAAAAGTCTGGCTCATGTCGTTAAGTCCCTGAGAGGAGTAAACAAGCACTGCCTCCGGAGTCTGGAAGGTTTCACCAGGGTTCAGCTCCCAGCTAAAGCCAAACGGATTAATTCCTATCATAAGACGGGTGGTTCCATGTGACTCCACTTCTGCCTGAGCCAGAAAATTACCGCTGTAAATCAAGCTGCAGCCAATGGCTTCTCCCTGAAATTCGTCAGCCGAAGGGCGTTTTAAAATAATGAACGGATTCTGCTCATGGGAAGAATGTCCCCGGGTGCTGTCAATCGCCTGAATGCCATACTCAAGCCTGCGTGTGTGGAGCGCGCGCTCTCTCGCCCATGCCCCAGAAAACTGCATCCACTCATAATCGTGGTCAGGAAGATCCAGGCAAAGACTCATCGCGGTCTGAACCTGTATAGAAATGTCTCCCTGATTGGAAATAGAAGCACTTCGGGCAATGACACCGCCCTCGACAAATATTGTATATAAAAGATGCAGCTCCAGATTAGTATGGGTATCTTTTAACGTAATAATAAGAGTTTCAGCTTCCCCGTCCTGTTCAGTATAAGTAGCAGGAAGTCCTGGCAGTTTTGGCTTTCCGGATGTAACCTGATATCCAGTAAATTGAAAATCTGAATAGGTACTTCCATCATTCTGGAGAATCTCTACTGCCGGATGCCGGTAATCACCGCTTCCGTAAGTACCGTACTCCAGCTTAATATGTCCAAGTGAAAAGGTGCGATCGTTTTCATAGAGATAAGATGCCATGTCTCTGGGAGCTAATTCAAGAAGGTATGAGAAATCTTCCTTGTCACGAATCTTTTTCCCATAATACAGCTGTCCCATATGTCCGTTTGGAAGAACCATCATGATATAGCTGATGGTCTGGTTATATAAATGAAATATCTTCGATGATTCGTGATATACAATACTCATATCCTTATTTCCTCCTGTTCATCTGTCGCTTGTCATTTAATCAGATATAGACTGCTTGCTAAACTTTATTCTACCAGAAAATAGATTAAATGAACAGACTACGGACAGGAATATGGAAAATTCTATAAATTTGATTCTGTCTCTGTTATCGGTTGTGTGTACGTGTATGTGAACGGTAACGATTTATTTATAATAACGAATGGTCAGGTAATGCCCTGCGTCAATATGGTCATCCGAAAGACTGTTCATCTGGCGCAGCTCCCGTACATACTCTTCAACTGACTCCTCCGAATCTGCACAATATGTCTGAGCAATGCTCCAGAGCGTATCTCCATCTTTCAGATGAATACTGGTATAGTACTTTTCCGGTCTAGTATCTGCTTCTTCCTCAGCCATCACATACATCAGACTCCGTCCAAAAAAGCCCGAAAGCAGCATGATGAAAACAACAGCTAAAACCATAACACCTTTTTTCAACGTATACATTTGCAATCTTCTCCTCTCGTGTTTTGTTGGAATCGTCTTTTTGTATTCAAATCTGTTCTTAAAGAATGAGAAGAGATTTGAATATTATAAAAATGTCAGGAACATTTGTTCTGTATAGCTACATTATACGATGCGAACAAATGTTTGTCAATGGTTTTGAAAGAAAAACGCAAACATTTGTTCGCAGCTTGCTAATGTTCATGCATACGTGCCCAGTAACGAAATTTTCCGTGGCTTCGCATTTAAATACGGCAAATTTCTGTTGCCACCACCTTTTCTTACGGTACTTTCGGTTTCAAAAGCGCCGTAAGAAAACGCAGCTTTGCTCGTAAGCAGCAGACACCTGCTCCCTATAAAAATCTAAATACTTTAGGTATATAGATTTTTATAGGGAATCATACATATTGCACAAAACTGCGCTGCTATTTCTGGCAAATATAACCACAAAAGTCGATGAAACTATTCGCGAAAGCATCCTTTCACGAATAGTTGATAGTTTCATTCCTATTTTTACTATCAAAATCATAATCTATGTATAACAATAATCATGTATAACATATATATAACATACCACAGAATCAGATTGACGCCCTTGTGGTTTCATGATAATCTATATACATAAAATAAAGTATGACGCAATTTGAAATTTCAGTTTAAATCGAACGTTATAAGACTTGGCGCATGATCTTTGCAAAGCACTTCTTTGAAATCAGTTTGATAAGCAGAGTATTATCTCGCGTAACTGTCTACATGAATATGAACAGTTACCATCTCGCAGCAAGAATGTCAGGGTATTAAATAAACAGGTAACTGTTCAGTACCTTCACAGTCACACGCAAAAATCCATTAAAAATTGCCTACGGCAATGGGATTTTTGCCTGCTGATCCATGTTTTCGTACGGTCAGCGCAGTAAATGCGCAGACCTACTGAATAGTTGCATAAACAGTTACAAAAAAATAGATTGGAGAATATAGAATATGGGAGAAATTAAACAGGCAAACTTTCGAATCGATTCCGATACAGCGGATGCTTTCCGTGCATTTTGCGAACAAAAAGGAATGAACCAGGCCCAGGGCTTTGATCATGTGATGCAGGTGTTTGAGTTAAATCAAGCCAAATCCTCAATCCCGGGGAGAGGTGTCGAGATTGAGGAGTTTGAAACCATGGTTAAGTCCATCACCTCCGCATATCTGTATAGCTTGGAATTGAACCAGAATGCAGAAGCCAGAGCACGGGAGGAGTTCTCTTCTGAACTCCAGAGAAAAGAACTGCGCCTCACAGAGTTACAGAAAAAAGTAGAACAACTTCAAGCAGAAAAGAAAAAAATGGATGCGGAGTCCGCTTTGCTGACCAAGCAGGAACAGACACTCACCGAACAGCTAGAATCGCTCAGAAAAGGTGCTGCTGACCAGGAGCAGATCAACCAGATGCTGAAGGAGAAACTAGAAGAGGCACAAAATCAGCTGAAGAAAAATGAACATTCAAAAGAATCAGAAGAAATGCTTAAGAATGAGCTTTTACAATGCAAACAGGAGCTTCATGATACGGTACTTGCTCTCTCTCACTCTCAGAAGGAACAGGAGGTAAAGTCAGAGTCCTATCAGCATGCATCCGATCGGATTCTGGCACTTGAAACTGAAAATAAAGAACTACAGCAGAAACTCACAGAACTTACCCAGGAATTATCAAAACAAAAAGCAGATGCTGATATGGGTCTTCAGCAATGCAAAGCCCAGGCGGAGCTTACGATGGAGCGCGCACTATTCAAAAAAGAACGGGAAATGCAGGAACTCCTTCGTCAGGCAGACAAAGAAAATGCCCGTCTGGAAGTGCTGCTTGAGCAGGCAAGAGAACAGCTTAAAAAAGAAAACATTGATAAAGACGAACAATAGTTTGCATTTTGCCCGAACATATGTTACTATATATAATATAATAAGGGCTTACTATAGGCCAGACCTTTCAGTGATTCAGCTGCTGGTCCCATCAGGTGGGCGTTCGACTTGTATCCTGCCAGAATCACTGTATATCCGATATTAAAAACATTTTATATACTTCATCGACAGGAGGAATCTATATGGCACAGGGACGTATTACAGATAAACAGAAAGAGATCTTGGAATTTATTAAAGCATGCATTTTAAAGAAAGGTTATCCGCCGACGGTACGTGAAATTTGTGAAAAGGTACAGCTTAAGTCTACCTCTTCTGTCCACTCTCATCTGGAACAGCTTGAGAAGAACGGATATATTCACCGGGATCCGACGAAACCGAGAGCCATCGAGATCGTTGATGACACCTTTAACCTGTCCCGCCGTGAACTGGTGAATGTACCCCTTATCGGTACTGTAGCAGCCGGTGCGCCGATTCTGGCTGATGAGAATGTGGAGAACTATTTCCCGATTCCGGCAGAACTGCTTCCGAACAGCGAAACTTTTATGCTGAAGGTCCGCGGCAATAGTATGATCGATGTGGGCATCTATGACGGAGATCGTGTTATCGTGGAACAGACCAGTGTCGCAGAGAATGGCGAGATCGTGGTTGCACTCATCGATGATTCAGCTACCGTTAAGCGTTTCTTCAAGGAGAACGGTCACTATCGTCTCCAGCCGGAGAATGCAACTATGGATCCGATTATTGTGGATAAAGTACAGATTCTTGGCAAAGTAATCGGTCTGCTGCGCCTTATGCGGTAACCTCTTGGTTTACTGACGCTTACCTTTTGCTTATTATCATGAAAATGACAGAAGCATTATGTGGCAAAATTTAACTCAAAAGCTCTATGCTATTCGTTGACGTCCGGAGATACTGTACGCTCAATTTTATAGAATAGAGCTTTTTTGTTCGTATGATTCATTTTTGCAATACGCTTCTTTCAGTGATTAAACCGGTGCATACCGCTCAAAAAGCCAGTCTTCCAGTGCATTTAAGTTATCATCGGAATGTTCTACTTCCCGGGCATATCTCCAGGAGATTTCTTCCACATCCTTCATGGAAAGTTTCTTTCCATTTTCCAGCCATCGGACCATCAGAAATTCCTGTATCCAGCGGACAGAGAACAATGCCAGTTCCATCTTGGAACAGACCATATCGTCGTAGACAGCCCCGCAAAAATAGGTATAGACAAAAAACATTAAAAGCTGCTCACCCAGATTTTCCCATTCTTCTTTGTGACTTCCTAAACTTCCATATGCCTTATGAAATTCTTCGCAAATTTTATGATAGGTTTCCTCGCTTCCCTGATACAGCCACTTTTCAGCACCATCCAGCACATCATCCCATTCCGGACGCAGGCGTTCCAGACCGCGTAGTACCTGCAATTCTTCTATCTGGCGTGCCCACCGATGGAGAGATGCTGCATCAATGCCTTTTTCAGCAAGACTTTCTGATACAAATTCCTGAAGTTTTTTTCTCTGATGATGAGCTTCACAGTTTCGCAAAAGTTCATCAATTTCATATTCCTTCTGCTCTTCCACCCGGATCTGATATTGTTCTGTCAGCTGTTCGGATGCCGACATTCGGAGTGTCAGAGGAAGGGATCGATCCTGTAAAATCGAAAACAGAACATCTCTTGTATCTTCCAACTGGGAAAACATCATAAAATCGAATTCTTCAAAATCGTCCTCCAAATCGTCCTCTTCTTCCAGAAAACGGACCGGTTCTTTACAGGAAAGAATGATTCTAGCCGCCTCCGGACAGGACAGGGAAAGAGACAATTCCCGAAGTCCCTCGTATTCTTCCGTATGTCTCGGGTACATCCGGCAGGTATCACAAAGAGAATCTGGTCCCAGTGCTTTATAAAGATCGCAGAGATTTTCTTCATTTAAAAATGCACAGCGCCGATTGTTCTGGTAAAAACATTCTTCATCCCAGTCAATAGAATTGCGTAATCGCGTTCCGAACTCGCTCTTTTCATTTCCATATCGCTCCAGAGAGGTTTCATCAATCATGATCTGCCATCCGGCACAGCAGCTATCCGGACAATCTCCTGCTGTACAGACAAATTTATCATAATAATGTGGTTTTAAATATCGCATTTATTTTCCTTCTTTCTTTTTATATAGATCCAGGCACATAAGGCAGTAAAAATAACAGCCGCAGCAATCCATACCGGCCATACCGGAATCGGACAGACTCTTGCGTTCATCATGTTCAGTCCCTGATGAAGTGTGAAAGCACCAAATATGGAAAAAATAACAAATGCCAGTGTATTCAGCAGCCCATCGGGAGTTTTGCTCTTTAAAAGATATCCAACCAGCATTCCGAGAATATCCGCTGCAAAAAGTCCCAGAGAGCACCCAATCCATACAACAAAGGCTGATTTCATGCCTTCATTGGCTCCGAACGTGATGGCTGTAAGCTGAGTCTTATCTCCCAGTTCTGCCACAAAAAATGTACAAAAAACAGCTAAGGGTGCAAACTGAATCTTTGATTTACCGCCCTCATCCTCTTCTTCTTCATCATCACCGGCAAGAGTCGATGCGGCGAAATACAGAAATGCAAGTGCTGCAATCATCTTAATAAGCCAGTCAGGAATAAATTCACTGACAAGTCCGCCCGCCAGAACCGCAAGACCATTCAGAACAAGAATCGCCGCCGCAGTTCCTAGTATAATATCTCTCAACTTATATTTTGAAGTGAGAGCAATCAGCATAAGCTGGGTTTTATCGCCCATCTCTGCGATAAATTCTGTAAAAAACACTTTAAAAAACAGCATCATTTTTCATTTCCTCCTAGATGTAATGCATGTTCCCTCACCGCTCACTGTCGATTATGATGTCCTCCCTTTTTTGCATCAATGCACAAAAGAAAAACTCATGTATATCAACTGACAGCTATGCATGATACAAAAACTGTCGTCCATCGATATACATGAGTCTCATTATTTAAGATTTGCCAGATTATACAGTTGCTATAATCAGAATGTTGACAAACCACACTTTCGCGCTAACTACTCCCTCATGGAATATTGAATTTACTTGATAAATAGTATCAAATAAAGAATGTGTTGTCAACGGAATTTAACGCTTTTACCTACGATTGTCTCATTCGGGTTATGATCTCATTTGCCCTTTTGTAAACTTCCTTTGGCTCCACCCCAATGAAGAATTTCTGGTCTTCATAGAGGATCTTGCCGTTGATCATGGTCATCTTCACATTCTGTTTGCTTCCGCTGTATACCAGGTTTTTCATCAGGTTGTTGATAGGTTGCATATTCGGCTGGTTCAGATCGATCATAATCAGATCCGCCTTTTTGCCTTCTGCAAGGCAGTCGCAGTCTGTCAGTCCCATTGCTTTTGCACCGCCGGTTACTGCCATTTTCAGAACTTCTTCTGCTGGTACTGCAGATGCATCCCGATCATGAAGTTTTCCCAGTCCCGTCACTAAAAACATTTCCCGGAACATATCCAGGCAGTTGTTGCTGGCTGGTCCATCTGTGCCGATGGCCATATTGACTCCGTGTTTCAAAAATGCCGTAGTGTTGGCGATGCCGCTTGCAAGTTTTGTGTTGGATCCAGGATTGGTTACCGCTGTCAGTCCTTTCCTGCGGAAGAGTTCTATTTCCTCATCGGTAAACCAAATGCAATGATATCCACCGCCCCCATGTTCAAATAAGCCCAGGGAATCCAGATAAGCTGCAGGTGTAGTTCCATGGCGCTGTACACACTCTGCCACTTCCCGTTCTGTTTCTGACATATGAGCAAATACAGGAGCCTTGTAGCGCTGTGACAGCTCGGCAATCTTTTTTAAGAGTTCTTCGGAACAAGTGTATTCTGCATGAAATCCCAGACAATACCTGATCAGCTCATCATATTGGTTGTAGGTATTAAAATCTGCCTCCACTTCCTCCAATGAAGAGGAAAAATCATTGATTCCGCTGACGAGTACACTCCGGAATCCACATTCTACCGATGCTTTAGCCATCATTTCTGTATTCAGATACATATCAAAGCAGGAGGTAATACCGCTGGTCAGGTATTCCATGATTCCCAGTTTGGAGAGCCAGTAGATATCATCCGGCTGTAATTTTGCTTCCATCGGGAAGATCTGCTTTGTCAGCCAGTCCTGCAGCGGCATATCATCCGCATAGGATCGAAGAAACGTCATGGCTGTGTGCGTATGTGCATTTTTAAAGCCCGGCATGATGAGATTTTTTTCTGCATCGATCTCACGGTCCCACACATTGCCGCATTCCTTATGAGGACCTACATATGTAATAGTGTTCCCTTCGACCCATACCTCTCCGTGGATGATATCCATATTTCCATTCATCGGAAGAATCTGGGCATTATAAAAACGAATATTCATGTTCTACCTCTTTCCTTTGTCGTAAATCTCTCCAAGTGCACGAGGAGCACGATTGTATTTTGAGAAGAAAATCAAAAGCAGCATTGTAACGATATAAGGCAGCGTCATGGCAAGATCCGAGTAACTGCTGGGCATCTGCATCTTCTGGACAAGATAATAGCCTCCGGATCGGGCAAAACCAAACAGCAGGCAGGATCCAAGTGTAGGAAGGATCTTCCAGTTTCCGAATATCATGGCTGCAATCGCCAGATATCCGTATCCCACATAGATGTTGGAAGAAAAGTTCGCTGAAATGGAATAAGCAAAGCTGATTCCAGCCAGACCGGACAGAGCACCGGATACAAGGACTGCAATCAGACGGATCCGGGTAACATTCTCTCCTGCTGCGTCTACTGCGTGAGGATTATCTCCACAGGCACGAAGATTCATGCCATAACGCGTTTTATACAGCACATACCAGGCAACAACTGCGATCAGAAGGATCAGGATCTCAAATGGATAGACATCTTTAAATGCGGCTCCAATTACTGGGATGCCGGAGAGCAGCGGAATTGTAAACCGTGCAGACACACCCAGAACAAATTTTTCCGAAGCTGCACCGAACACAAGGCGGTTTAAAAGTTTTGTAAAAAATGCAGTCAGTGACATAGCCAGGATATTGATCACGACTCCGCCAATGATCTGATTTGCCTTCAGACGGATACATAACAGTCCATATAAGAGCGAATACAGCATTCCACCTGCCATGGCACATACAATTGCGAGATAATAAGGAACCTGGGAATTGCTTCCAAAATAGCCTGCAGCCAGAACGGCCACAAAGGCGCCTATAAATGCCCCCATTCCCTGCAATCCCTCCAAAGCCAGATTCGTCACGCCGCTCTTTTCGCTGTAGATCCCTCCGATTGCCATTACGAACAGCGGGATCGCAAAGGATAAACCATCAATCAGGATTCGTTCCATCAGCTGATCCCCCTTTCTGTCTCTTCATTTAACTCTTGTTTCATTCGATTCACTTTGTAACGGATATATACACCGCAGGCGGAAAACAGCAGGATCAATCCGGTGATAACGGATGCGATCTCTGATTCCAGACCGGATGCTGAATTCATGTAGGTACTGCCCTTGCTGATCACTGTGATCAGAAGAGATGAAAATATGATGCCGATGGGATGGTTTCCTGCAAGAAGTGCCACTGCGATGGCATCAAAACCGGTGCTTGGAAGGACGCGGGGCTGAATCGAACCAAAATACCCCAGGTAGTACGTCACTCCTGCCAGGCCTCCTAATGCACCGGAGAACATCATCGCCATGATCATGCTTTTGCCAACATTGACACCTGCATACATGGCCGCTTTTCTTCCAAGTCCCACGCATTTGAGTTCATAGCCAAATACGGTGCGATCTAACACGAACTTCACCAGGACTGCAGTCAGAACTGCAAGAAGGATTCCTAAGGGAATATCCATTTTCAAGTTTCCGACGGGTGTGTCCATCAGAGTCAGGCGGGATGCTTTCGAGACGGCCTGGGACTGCCTGGAACCGGATTGATATAGTACGTGTTGATGAAAAAGCTGATCACATACTGGGCCGTATAGTTTATCATGATCGAAGATACGACTTCATTGATATTAAATTTGTATTTTAACCAGCCAATAAGTGCACCGATGAGTGCACCAACGACTGCTCCGACAATCAGTACGCATGGCTTAGCCACCGCTGCCGGAAGGGAACTATATCCGATCACCAGAGTTGTGATAAAACCAGAGGTAAGCATCTGACCGGAGACACCGATATTAAAGAGTCCGGCACACATACCGACTGCTACTGCCAGAGACGCAAAAAGCATCGGAGTCCAGGCATTCATATAACTGGTGAAGTCGGTCAGCATATTCTTATATCCGGCATAACTCGGTTTCGGGAGGAATCCAGCCCCCTGAAGAAGGTTACCATAGGCCGACAGAGGATTCTTGCCAAGCGAAAGAATGATCACAGCTCCAGCCAGAAGGCTTAAGAAAATGGCCGACATGGGAATGGTGATACCCTGGTATTTTTCATTTCCCAGGAGTCTGACAAGCATCTTTTTCAATCTGTGTTTAATTTTCAGCATTTTGGTGCACCCCCATCATAAATTCTCCCACTTCATTTGATGTAAGCGTTTTTGCAGCTGCTATTTTCTGGATTTCTCCATTATATATTACTCCGATGGTATCTGCACAATTCATGATCTCATCCAGCTCTAACGAAATCAGCAGGATTGCCTTTCCTGCATCTCTCTGTCGGATAATCTGCTTATGGATATTTTCGATGGCTCCGATATCCAGACCTCTGGTTGGTTGCACAAAGATCATCAGAGGAGACTGAAGTTCAATCTCTCTTCCGATGATGGCCTTCTGCTGATTACCGCCGCTCATGGAGCGGACAATGGTCTTGTTTCCCTGACTGCTCCGGATGTCATACCGGTCAATCAGTTCATTTCCGTACTGGGAAAATTCTGCTTTATCCAGTACACCTTTATGGGAAAATGGTTCTCGGAAGTAGTTTTTCAGTCCCAGATTTTCCTCCAGGGTAAAATCCATGACCAGGCCGCAGCTCTGCCGATCCTCCGGAATATAAGAGATTCCTTCCAGGGTTCGTTTGCAGATGGAGTAATTGGTGATATCGACTCCATTCAGAAGAATACTACCTGAAGCTGCCTTCTCAACTCCTGCAATCGCATCTGCAATCTCAATTTGACCATTGCCGGATACTCCGGCAATGGCAAATACTTCTCCGCCGTGGACAGAAAAGGATACATTTTTTACTACTTCAAAATGATCCTGATTTTTTACAGTGAGATTCTTTACCTCTAACACAGTCTCCCGGTAATGAGGCTCTGATTTCTCTACTTCAAAAGAAACTTCCCGTCCAACCATCAAATTGGCCATCTGCTTTGTAGAGGTCGTGGCGACATCTAGAACATCGATGAGCTTTCCTCTGTTTAAAATCGCACATCTATCTGCAATTTTTTTGATTTCCTCCAGCTTATGGGTGATCAGGATGATGGTTTTTCCATCATCTCTGAGGTTGCGGATGATCGTCAGCAGGGATTCAATCTCCTGAGGCGTCAGCACTGCTGTCGGCTCATCAAAGATCAGAATTTCAGCTTCCCGGTACAGCATTTTCAGGATCTCGACACGCTGCTGTGTCGATACACTTGTATTTTCGATCACATCGATCGGATTGACTTCCAGACCGTACTTCTTAGAAAGCGCCTCGATCTCCTGATCTGCTTTTTTTAAATCAACATAGGGAAGGATTCCAAACAGTTTGTCTTTCTTCTTTAAACCCAGAATAATGTTTTCTGTAATCGTGTAATTCTGTACCAGCTTAAAATGCTGATGGACCATACCAATATTGAGTTTTGTTGCGTAGCTTGGAGAATGAATCTGTTCTTTCTTACCCCGGATGAAGATCTCACCTTCATCCGGTTCATACATACCAAATATCATGCTCATCAAAGTTGATTTTCCGGCACCGTTTTCGCCAAGCAGTGCGAAGATCTCACCTTTTTTAATTTGAAGCGTCACATCATCGTTTGCCACGATACCTGGGAAACGTTTTGTGATGTGCTTCATTTCAATGATATATTCCGACATTTAAGCCTCCTCATTTTCTGGTACAGAACGTATTATTTCAATCCTGGGAAATCTTCCGGCTCAATTCCGTTAAAGTTTGCTGCCGGAACGATAGTTCCATCTTTTACAAGTTCATATGCTTCGTCCATCTTCTTCACGGTATCCTCAGACATGCTTTGACGTCCTTCCTCTGTTACATAACCAACAGAATCAGAATCTGCACCTAACAGAGCGTTTGCTCCCTGGAAACCTCCGTCTGCGATAGCATTTAATTGTTTCTCTACGTTCATGCTCATAACTTTCAGTACAGAAGTCAGAATAATGTTATCAGAACCGTTAGCACCATCATCATACTGGTCTACGTCACAGCCTACTACTTTTACATTGCCAGCTTCTTTAGCAGCAGTAAATACACCGTTTCCAGAACCGCCTGCAGCTACGAACAGAATATCACAGCCCTCATCGATGAGAGCTTTTCCAACAACTTTACCGGTTGCTTCATCTGCAAAGCTTCCAACATAGTTTCCACCTACATTTTTATTGGTAACGTCAACGCCTGCGTAAGATGGGATCTCTACGATCTCAACACCGGTATCATATTTCTCATTTGCGTAATTGACACCACTCTCAAAACCGTACTGATAGTTTACATTGCTTGGGTATGCAATACCGGTTACTACAGCTACCTTTTTGCTTTCAGACTCCAGTGCAGCTGCCATTCCCGCGAAGAAACCTCCTTCCTGCTCCTTGAAAGTCATTGCATAAATATTATCACATTCGATGTCATTACCCTCAGAATCGGTCGGATTCGTATCTACAAGGATAAAATCTACATCTGGGTTATCGGTTGCGATGGTTCCGATTCCGGAGAATTGGAAGCCCGGGCATACGATCACATTGTAGTCTGCAACGATATCAGCAACTGCCTGAATAACTGCAGCCGGATCACCGGTTTCCTCGCGAACCGGAGTTACGGTTGCTCCCGGATGAGACTCGATAAATTTCAGGATACCGTTGTAGTTATCCTGGTTAAAGGAGCCGTCATCTACACCGGATGGACTGGTCACGATGGCGATCTTTAAATCTCCATCAGCGTTCTCAGCAGAAGCTGCTGCTGTTTCAGCCGTATTTTCCTTTGTCTCGGCTGTATTATTGTTTCCACCGCATCCTGTCATTAACGCTGCGGATACTGCTACACCTGCTACAATACCAAATAATTTTTTCATCAATCTTTTCCTCCTATTTTTTGTTTTTGCCAAACATATTTGCAAGACTCTCCGTATACGGTGGTCTGCAGATTCCTTTTTCCGTTACAATTCCGGCGATCAGCGTGTGATCGGTTACATCAAATGCCGGATTATAACATTTGACACCCTCCGGTGCCATCGGTTTTTCATAAAATTTGCTTTTGATCTCTTCCGGACTTCGAAGTTCGATCTGGATATCATCGCCAGTTGCACAGTCAAGATCGATGGTTGAACTCGGTCCTAATACATAGAACGGAATTCCGTAATGTTTTGCAAGGATTGCAACACCACTGGTTCCAATCTTATTGGCCGCATCACCGTTGGCAGCGATACGATCACAGCCTACGAAGCAGGCCTGGATCCAGCCGTTTTTCATTACAATGCTGGCCATGTTATCACAAATCAATGTTACATCGATTCCTGCCTGATCTAACTCATATGAGGTAAGTCTTGCTCCCTGAAGAAGCGGCCTTGTCTCATCTGCAAATACATGGAAATTCATGCCCTGCTCTTTTCCAAGGAAGAGAGGTCCTAAGGCAGTTCCATAGCGGGAGGTGGCTAAGGGTCCGGCATTGCAATGTGTCAGAATTCCGTCTCCGTCCTTAATAAGGCTTAAACCATATTCAGAAATCGCTCTGCACATCTGGCTGTCCTCTTCCTGAATATCCATGCACTCTTTCTTCAGATATCCAAGAATCTCTGGTACAGAAGCATCGCTGTGGCTTGTCACTACCTGCTCCATGCGGTTTAATGCCCAGCTCAGGTTCACTGCAGTTGGACGGGAAGAGTTCAGATAATCCTTATACTCTCTGAATTTCTTTAAAAACTCATCGTAATCCCCGGTTTCAATCGTTCCGGCCAGAACATACATTCCAAATGCCGCACAAATTACGATTGCCGGTGCTCCCCGGACTTTCAATTCAAAAATGGCATCATACAGATCCTTCGCCGTTCCAAGGGTCAGGTATTCGGTAACCGTTGGAAGCTTAGTCTGATCAATGATGGTCACAGCTTTGCCGTCTTCATGCAAGTACACATTTTTGATTGCTTCTGACTGATTGTCCACTTTATCATCTCCTTTGTTTTTTATTCATCACTCAGATCATTTTACCGATTCGAACTATGGATTCCGTAATCAGCTGTTTAAATAACGGTGCAACACGGTCAGCTGTTTCCTTCACTTCCTCCGCACTCAAAGGCTGATCAGTCATTCCGCATCCCAGATTGGAAATGCAGGAAATACCGCAGACCTTCATGCCCATATGATTGGCAGCTATGGCCTCGCATGCGGTGCTCATTCCTACTGCATCTCCTCCAAGTATCCGGCACATTTTTACTTCATGGGGAGTTTCAAAATTCGGACCGGACAGCTGGATATAGGTTCCCTCCTGAAGCGGAATCTGAAGGTCTGCAGCAGCACCCCGGATGATCTCACAAAGGTCCTTACGGTAAATCTCAGACATATCGCTGAAACGCTCTCCCAGCATCTCCTCATTGGGTCCGATGAGAGGAGACGGTACAAAATTACTGATCTGGTCGGTGATCATCATAAAATCACCGGCTTTGTAATCATAATTCACACTGCCGGAAGCATTGGTCAGAAACAAGACCCGGGCCCCCATCATCTTCATGAGACGGGTGGGAAGAACTACATCCTCCATGGAATATCCTTCATAGTAGTGGACACGTCCCTGCATGATTACGACCGGGACATCTCCTACGTATCCAAAGACAAATCTGCCCTTATGTCCGCTGACTGTGGACACAGGAAAACCCTCAATATCATGATAATCCAAAACAGCTTCTACCCGAATGGTATCTGCATAATCACCGAGTCCGGATCCCAGCACCAGTGCCACCTCCGGCTTAAAATTAATTTTGTCTTTAAAGCACTGATAGCATTTTAATAATCGTTCATACGCCTTTGTCATATCAGACCTCCTCGTATTCTTTGATCACAACCGGATGTCCTGAACAGAGTGCAAGATGATAGATCTTTGCAGCATCCTCCACATAAACACTGTTTGTATATGCTTCCGGTAATGTTCCGCCGATAGCCACGACACCGTGATTGGCCATCAGACAGGCATTTTTCCGTTCCAGGATTGGAACTGCATTCAGACCAACCTCTGCACTTCCCTGCTGTGCATAAGGACTTACCTCCAGTTTCCCTTTTAAGAAAGGAATCATTTCAATCAGTACAACTGGAATTTCCTGATGGTTTACCGCAAAACTGCTTGCATAAGGAGAATGTGTATGCACCACCGCATTAGCATGGGACAGGTGACGGTAAATCTCAGCATGCATTTTCCACTCGGAAGATGGCTTGTGTCTTCCTTCGACCAGATTGCCATCCAGATCAATCACTACGATATCCTCTTCCGCCATCAAACTGTAATCATAGGAGCTGGGAGTAATTACGATCCACTGCTTCTCACGAAAGTAAGCACTGATATTGCCGCTTGTTCCGGCCATCAGCTTTTCATCATAGGCCTTTTTCGCTGTCATCAGCACATTTTGTTTCAGTTCCTTCAAATCTGTCATAATCTTATCGCTCATCTCCTTTGGTTTTTGATTTTCTTTCCGCTTTCCCTTCCAGGACAGGGATCTGATGTGCCTGGAACCATTCCCATAGGTCCGGATTGGTTTTTCGGATGGAATGATCCACAACCACCTGACTGAGCTGCTCCAACTCTCCGATCACATACACCTCGTTGCGTCCGATCTTCGTATTGTCCACCACCAGGATCTTATGTTTCGCCTGCTTTAATACCTGACGACGGATATCTGCTTCTTCACGGGTGGAATCTGTAATACCTGCCTCCAGACTGCAGCCGGCACTGCTGACAAATGCATAATTGATAAAGCAGGTTTTCATCTGTTCCAGTACGGTCTGTCCTTCAAACGCTTCCCGATCGCGATTCAGCTCACCGCCAAATAAAATAAGACGAATCTGCGGATTCACATCAATCTCCTTTGCCACTGCCAGAGAATTGGTCATGACGGTCAGCTTGCCGGGAAAATCCGCTAATTGCTTTGCAATATGAAGAGCCGTGGTACTGCAATCCAGAAAAATGGAACTCTTTTCGTGAATCCATTGCATGCAGAGAGATGCAAGAAGCTTTTTCTCTTCCTGCATCACCTTGCTGCGAACCGAGATGGGAGTTTCATTGCCAAAACCTTCGTTTAAGTAGGCACCTCCGTGAACACGGTTTAATTTCTCCTGTTTTTCCAGTTTTTCCAGATCCTTTCGAACCGTTTCTTCCGTAACTCCCATTTCACGGCTCAGATCCGTCACCATGACTACTTTATTCTTCTCCAGCATGGACAAGATGTATTCTGCACGTTCGATTGCATGCATATTACTGATAGTCCTCACCTTCCAGGTAATTATAGAAAGCGGTATTGCAGAAGCGTTCAACCGGTACTACTTCCAGGCCGTCGGAGATTTCCGTCAGTTTTTCAACAACCTCATCTTTATCTTCCGGTAAGGTAAATGGATGAATGGAATACGTATCGTTCGTGATTACGCAATCATAGATCTGATGATAATCAGTCTCCGGCATATCTGTTCTGGTTGAAGAATAAAGCGGCTGCCACCAGGATGCATAGATCAGGCCCTTTGCTTCTTCATTTCCTTCATTTTTCTTTGCGTACGTCTTGATTACTTCGTCAAAACGATTCATATCCTCAAGATTGTCGAACTCAAGCTCAAGGTCATATTCTACTGCATATACCAGTGCAAGATCTTCATATTCTTTTACTTCGTAGGTTGGAGTAGCCTCCGGGATCGGACCCCACTCCGGCAGATACTGGTAAATACTAATCTTAGGCTCAAGCTGAACCTTTGCTGTGATATTCTCGCTGTTCAGGAGCCCCATCAGCTGATGTACATGTTTGATATCAGAATGACCGTACTGTAAGGTCAGTTCCGGTAAAAAGCGGGCACTGTATGCAGCAGATTTTAATCCATATCCGGTGGTTACCTTGTTCTGTACAGCTTCTTTTCCGATCTCTGCCAGTTTGCTGTCATCAAATAAGATAAAGGAATTCCATGCCTGGTCCAGTTTCGCGTAAATGTCTGGATCATTTGACATGCCAAGGTAGTTTCTTGCGTCTCCATTTGCATTGGCAATTGCCATCAGAAGACTGATTTCATCCTCAGCTGTAAAGGCATCTTCTGCAACGACTTTTTTCGCAGTTTCGGAAGTGATGAGGCTGGTATCCAGAGCAGCAGCAACGTATCTGGCATATTCATTCGTCTCATCCATCTTTACCCCATATTGTTCAAGACGATCTTTAATCTTATCTTCCGGATAGCTAAGAGCAAGCTCTTCATAATCAGCAGCAGCCACAGCAGCTTTCACAGCAGAAAACCAGGTCATGTCCCCCTCGACAGCCGGTGCCTCATCTCCTGCTACCTTTTTCAGGTCAGCGGAAAAAGCAGCACTGTCCGGATCTTCTTTGATCTGTACATCGAAAAACTCTGCCAGGTATTCTGCCTCATGGGCATCAGCCTCTTTGGTTTCTTCCTGAGCTGCTTCTGTCTCCTGAGCAGCAGAAGTCTCAGCCGGTTTGGTCTCTGCGCCGGTCGGTGCTGCATCCTTTGCACCACAGCCCCCTACCATCGCGGTTGCGGCCATAGCAGCCATCATTACTGCAAGTTTTTTTCTCATCTCTTCTTCTCCTCTTATATGTATTTATTAGTTTTGCTACTAACTAGCAGCTGATTTATTTACATACATTATAAGCACCTTTTATAGGAAAAGCAAGTACTAATCTTTCTTTTTCTTTGTTTTTCTGTTTTTTGTTTTGTTTTTTCACCATAGGATGAGGTTTTCTATGTCACAAAAAGATCCCCCGAAAAATCGAAGGGATCTTTCTAGGAGAGCTGAATTGGAATCCGAGCTTCCAGTTTGCAAGTTTAAGTTCTGATTTAGCTAATCACTTGCAAAAGTAAATTCTGGCAAATCAAAATATCATGATTTTTATGGACGTTAGTTTTGCAAAGTTCTTCAAAACTGGAATTTACTATTAGAAACAAGCTGTTTTATGCTTCATATGCTGATATACCCTTGAATAATGTACTGTTTCACTTCAAATACGTGACCGCAGCAACAACACTTAAGCTTTCGCATAACAACAATTCCCGGCTCGCCCAGAAATAACTCCAAGGATGATTTTCCCTCACTGGCTGCCACATACGCATCCATCTTCGCCTGTTCCTCATCCGTCAGCTGAATATGCCACCAATTATGTTCCTCATGGCACTTGGGACACGGCTGGTTGATTTTGTAAAGTCTTCCCATAGTCTGATCTCCTTTCGATTTTTTCTGCCCAACTATATCATCATCGAATTCGAATTTCCAATTAGCGGTTTCTGCGGATAACGTTTTGAGTCAAATTTTCGCTCAGACGTTCCTGCCTGAAATCATAAAGCGCTTTATCATAATTCCGGTTTTGGAATTCTTGTGACCCAATCCATTCCGTGTTTATAACCCACTTCAGTACACTATTTTTGAAATTTCCAAAATGGAGCGATTTTAAAAAGTAAGTTTTGAGTTAGGTTTTGAACTCTTTCAGACCGAAATCCTTCTTACCATGAAAAATGGCTACGGAATTGCTTCCGCAGCCGTTGTGCCTGAAAACCGTACCTTGGCACCGTGATCCCTCACAGGTTTTTTACAGGGTGATTTGAAAATCTGCATGATATGCTTTTCCAAAGCCGTCTCCATGAACCGAAACACATAACCCGATAACAAATAACCGATAAGCGATGACAATGAACCGTAACCACTTGTAATTTTTTTGTTAGAAGTATGCCCTGTACGGAAATTCTACTTAGATATCCACCTCAAACAGCACCGTCTGATTATAACGATCCAGTGCAATCTGCATTTCCATGATCGTATTGGAGATGCGGTCATATTCCTGCCGGATCAGTTCCGGATCGTAGTTGATATACTTATACTCCGGTGCCGAACCAGAAGAACCGAAGGAGTTGCCATAGACTCGCGTTTTTGGAAGTCTCTTGCGCATATCGTCAAGCACCGTCTTTCTCTTGTTGAGCTGCGCCATCCGGATCAGGATGCCGTCAATGCTCATTTTCTGAGCGCCGACCTGCACTTTTGCGGTGGCATTGGTCAGATTCAATGTGTGCTTAATAGTAAGGATCTTCCTGTCAATCTCATCAATCGTATTCGCAACAGTCATGTAATCATATTCCGGAACGACTGGTTCCTCGTTGACCGCAGCCACGTAAGTACTGGATGTCGATTCCTTGTTTACCCAGAATGCCTTGTCTTCTTCCAGGCTTCTCAGCATCTTATTTGCATAAGCCGATGTAATTTTCTGCATGATTTTCGCCTCCCACAATGTTCTTATCAATATAAATAAAAATGATCTCAGTCCCACAGCTCCCAGAGATATCTGGTAAAAAGCTTCATTCCTTCTTTCATACACCGATCTCGGTATGCTGCCAGTTCCTTCTCCGCTGCAAACCATTGGTCCAATATTTCCTTGTATTCCGGCACATCGGACATGGTATGCACACAGTAATAACCTTTATCTTTTTCCTGCTCTTTTTCTTCTTCGGTTTTCAGCTTTTCACCAAACATCCCGTATTTCCGGGTGAAAGCCTCTCTTGCCTGATCATATGCTTCTTCATATGGATTTTTCCGGTGACAGGTTTCCTCGTTTGCCTCCCGAAATAGAAATTCCATATGTTCTAGGATCCGGTTCCATTTCCGCACATTCTCTTCTTCGGTTCCTGTGAAAGATCCCGGATATCCATGACCGTTGATACGTAGATCGTTGAGCATATTGGGGATGATAACAAGAAACCACTGGTCAATCGCCCAGGCATCACGGTAGCAGTATCCGTAACGCAATCTCTGACAGATGCAGATGATATCTTCTTTCCAACGTTTTATCCATCCCAAGGGGAAAACGTGAATCGGTCCGTAAGTAAGAAAAACAGGATATTCCGGTTTGCGCATCTTACTTTTCCGTTTCTTTCGCAGAATATCATTTAACATAAATTTATGTTCCGATTCCATGTTTCACCGTCCTCTCCTCTATCATTTGTTTCTGATCCGATTGTAAATCATACGGCAACGGATGTCATTCAACCATCGGTTTAAAATTCCCCATAAACGAGGAATATCCCCGTCAATGACGAGGATATCTTCAATCGTAGTATGCAATAATCTACTTAAAATAATGAAGTTGTCGATGCTGGGTAACGATTTACCGGACAGCCATTTGTAAATGGCCTGCGGATTTTCAAACCCGAAAGCTCCCTGGATTTCCCGAATCGTATACCCTTGTTCCAAAAGCAGTCTTCTTATGCGTTCCCCTGTCTCTTCCGGCTGGATTGACAAATACATTGGTTCCATACTTTGCACCTCCATGATTCAGGACCGTGTTTCTTGATAACGTAAATATTCTACCACGGAAAGGACAGACCCACCAGTACCAATCATACTATAGCAGTAGGGAATGTAGGGTTTTTCCTACCACTATTATATGATCTTTTAAAAAAATATCAATATATATACTTATTGCTTTGATACAACACTTCTCAATAAACAAATTGCGTTCGTTGCAATTAGCGTATTCCAACCTTGTAACTCGTTTTATTTCACTATTTTTGAAATTTACAAAATGGAGCGCTTTTAAAAAGTAAGTTTTGAGTTGAAAGGAAAACACTTTATCAGCCTTGTTCGCGATAGATGGGAAAACACAGATTTCAAGTTTTTCTCTCTTATTCGCGATAAAAGGGAAAAACCATTTACAGGTTTTTCCCTTTCTGTTCGTGATATAAAAGGAATGAAACAAAAATCTATTACAATTCCTCCATATTCTCAACTACTTTTCCGTCTCTCCAGATGCGCTCCAGATCATAAAACAGTCTGTCATCGCGGGAGAAAATGTGTACGATCAGATCGCCGTAATCCATCAGGATCCATCCGGCAGTCTGATAGCCCTCGATCTGACGGCACTCATGACCGGCTTTGCCGAGTTCTTCCTCTACATTATCTGCCATTGCCTTTACCTGGCTGGCGTTGCTTCCGTCTGCGATGACAAAGTAATCAGCCAGTACAGATACTCCATGAATATCAATGACGCGAATATCTTCGCCTTTTTTATCTTCCAGCGCCTTTACGGCAAGTTTGGTCAGCTCTTTTGCTTCCACGGGGATTATCCTCCTCATTATTTTATTTAAATCCTGTTAATGTGTCTATTGATGAACATGACGTTCATGATAGTATTCCCAGGTCTGTTCGGTTGTATCATCCTCTGCCATGCCCGTTTCCTTTAAATAATTGCGGGTGCTGTCCAGAATCTGATACAGCGCTTCGTCCAGATCTTCAAATGCAAGACGGCGGAGCTTCGGCAGATTTGGCGCCTTATCACGGCGCGGTTCGATGTAATCGGCTACGTACAGGATCTTGTCTAACAGGGACATCGCCGGTTTTCCGGTCGTATGGCAGGCGATTGCAGATAAGACCTCTGGATCGGTAATACCATACTTGTGTTCTGCCATCCATGCGCCTAATTTTGCATGAATCACAGCCGGAGCCCGCAGTTCACCTTCAGTCAGTTCAATGCCATGCTCCTGGCATTTGCAGATGATAGTCGCATCATCATAGCGCTTTGCACAGTCATGGAGAAGTCCAGCCATCTCCGCCTGATCCAGATTGGCACTGTAACGCATTGCCAGAGCCATACATGTGTATGAAACACCCAGCGTATGTTCATAGCGCATCGGGTTCAATTTCTTTTTCAAATGCTTCCGTATCTCTGTAATTCTTTCGTCCATTACACATTTACCTCCTGATACAAGCCGTGCTGTTCGATATATTGACAGACTTCCTTCGGCACCAGGGAACGAACGTCTGCTGCGTGTCCTGCTCGGAAAGCCGCGCGGATCTCCGCCGAAGCAACATCCATTTCACGGCAGTGAAGACGCAGAATATGCGCCTGATATTTCTGGTTTAAATAGGAAATCTGCTCATCCAGCGAACGATCCGCCTCCTCATGCTCTCTTGCTGCCGCCAAAAATGTGACGGCTGGAAGAACATATTCGGGATGATACCATTTTTCAATGTCCATAATTGAGTCTGCGCCCGCGATAAAGAAAAATTCAACATCCGGATATTCTTCTTTCAATAAGCGAAGCGTGTCTGCTGTGTAGGTATTTCCGCCGGTTCTGCGAAGTTCAAAATCAGACAGCTTAAAATAAGGATACGGCGCGATCGCAGCTGCAGTCATTGCCAAACGGTCCTTTGCCGCTGTGATCGTATGATCCTTTTTATGCGGCGGGATCCTGGAGGGCATATACCAGATGCAGTCAAGATCATATTCTTCATACGCCTGTCTTCCCAACATGATATGTCCATTATGGATCGGGTCAAATGTTCCCCCCATAATACCGATCTTTTTCATCGTCATCCGTATCCTTTCTGTCAGAGATTCATTCGCAGAATGCAGCTCCTTTATTTTGGCAGAACGATCTTACGTTTCTTCTCGTCCTTTGCCTCTTTATAAAGAACAATTTTCTTGCCGATTACCTGTACTACCTGTGCGTGGGTACGCTCGGCCAGAACGGCTGCCAGCTCATTGCCGTCATCGACGCAGTTCTTCAGAATATTCAGTTTAATTAACTCGCGAGCCTCCAGCGCCTCTGCCACAGCAGCGGTCAGTTCCGGTGTCAGGCTGGATTTGCCGATCTGGAAGATCGGATCCATGGTCATCGCGAGACCTTTTAAATAAGCTCTCTGTTTGCTTGTCATAAAATCTATCTCCTGTTAAAATTCAAACTCAGATCCAGTGTGGATTTCTGAGTTTGAAATATTGTAAATGTGTAACTATTCAGTAGGTCTGCGCATTTACTGCGCTGACCGTACGAAAACATGGACCAGCAGGCAAAAATCCCATTGCCGTAGGCAATTTTTAATGGATTTTTGTGCGTGACTGTGAAGGTACTGAACAGTTACGTAAATGTCAATTATTTATAGTAATCAAATTCAAGACCATACATACGAACTGTATCGCCCTCTTCGATGCCAGCCTCTTCCAGCTCAGCCAGAATACCGCTGTCCTTTAAGAATTTCTGGAAGAACTGGAAGCCCTTCTCAGAATCAAGGTTTGTGTAACCAAGCATCTTCTCGATCTTCGGTCCTTCTACCACATAAATACCATCTTCATTGCGTTCCACGGTATACGGAAGATTCTCGCCCTGATACTGGTACTCAAATTCTTTTTCGAAAATAACTGGCTTGCGGTCAACCGTTTTCAGCAGATCATTTACATGGTAAAGGAGCTCTTTTACACCCTGTCCGGTAACTGCAGAAATGGCAAATACCTGGATGCCTTCCGGCTCAAATTCGCGTTTTAAGCGCTCTACCGGGTCTTCCCAGTCCTCTTCGCCGGTATTGTAAATCGAATCTACCTTGTTGGCAGCAATCACCTGCGGACGCTCTAAAAGCGACGGATTATATGCTTTTAACTCCGCATTGATGGTACGGATATCTTCAACCGGATCACGTCCCTCGACGGATGCCGCATCCACAACATGCACGAGAACCTTGGTTCTCTCGATATGGCGCAGGAAATCATGTCCCAGACCGATTCCCTGGGATGCACCCTCGATGAGCCCCGGAATATCTGCCATGACAAAGCCTTGTCCATCCTGCAGATCAACCACGCCAAGATGCGGGTTCAGCGTCGTGAAATGGTAATTGGCAATCTTCGGACGTGCATTGGAAACGCGTGAAAGCAAGGTCGATTTACCGACGTTCGGGAAACCAACCAGACCAACATCTGCGATTACCTTTAATTCCAGCTGTACCCAGAGTTCCTGTGCCGGCTGTCCCGGCTGTGCATACTTCGGAACCTGCATCGTCGAGGTCGCAAAGTGCATATTTCCAAGACCGCCCTTGCCACCTTTTAAAATCACTTCTCGGCGGTTCTCGCCGGACATATCCGCGATTACCTTACCGGATTCAAAATCCTTGATAACGGTTCCTTCCGGAACCTTGACAATCAGATCCTCGCCGTCTGCTCCGTGACAGCGGCGTTTTCCGCCCTGCTCTCCGTCGCCAGCCACATATTTGCGGACATGACGGAAATCGGTCAGGGTATTCAGTCCGTCGTCCACTTCAAAAATGACATCGCCGCCGCGACCGCCATCGCCGCCGTCCGGACCGCCAGCAGCTACGAAAAGTTCCCGGCGGAAGCTGACATGACCGTCGCCGCCTTTTCCGGATCTGATATAAATTTTTGCACTGTCGGCAAACATAAATACCTCCTTTTGATCTGAAAGAAGCTCCATACAATCCGTATGGAGCTTCTTTATAATTATTCGTTAATTGTTCTCGGGTAAACAGAAACCTGCTTTTTGTCTCTGCCCTTTCTTTCAAACTTTACGACGCCGTCAACCATAGCGAATAATGTATCATCTCCACCGCGTCCTACGTTCACACCTGGATGAATCTTGGTTCCGCGCTGTCTGTAAAGAATGTTGCCAGCTAATACGAACTGTCCGTCTGCTCTCTTCGCACCAAGTCTCTTGGACTCAGAATCACGACCGTTCTTTGTGGAACCAACACCTTTTTTATGAGCGAATAACTGAAGGTTCATTTTAAACATGCGTTACACCTCCCTGAATCGAATTTTAATGTATTTATCTCCATAACTCTCCGCGATATCGGTAAGTCCAAGTATCAGCGAATCCATCAGGAGTTTTGATTCCGCACTTACAGTACCGGTAAAATGAAAAATAAACTGACCTGTCTTTTCATCCACACTGCCCTTAAAACCGTCATCGGTAAATTTCTCCACCGAATTAGCCATATTGACAGTCAGAACGGATACAGCCGCACAGACAATATCTTTGCCGTACTCATCATATCCAGCATGTCCCTTTACTTCCACTCCCGTGGTACATCCTTTGGAATCGGAGTATACGTCTACTTGAATCATTTCAATTAAGCGTTGATCTTTTCGATCTTAACTTCTGTAAAGAGCTGTCTGTGACCATTTTTCTTATGGTAGCCAGTTTTTCTCTTATACTTGTAAACGATAACTTTTTTGCCTTTGCCTTCTTTAACAACTGTTGCGGATACAGTAGCACCCTCAACGGTCGGGCATCCGATCTTCATCTCACCGTTGTTAACAGCCAGAACCTGATCGAAAGTAACAGCTTCACCTGCAGCAGCACCGAGTCTCTCAACTTTGATTACATCGCCCTCGGCAACCTTATACTGCTTACCACCTGTTGCAATAATCGCGTACATCTGATGGCACCTCCTATTATCATTACTCGCCAGCTATGGCGGCTTGCGCACTTTTAGCCTCGCTGTGCGGCACACTTAGATATTCTATCATCCGAATATGGATCTGTCAACGGTTTTTTCTTGAATTTGGGAGAAAAATTCAAACCAGTGTTACGGATAAAGCTGCTTTTTCCAAGTCCTCATAAGTACCACCAAATTGTTCAAGGGCTTGTTCCTTTGTTAGTATGCCTTTTTCAATCAGGTTTAAAAGTATTTTAGCCTCACCAACCTTCTCCCCTTCTGCAAACTCCGCCTTCCGTATCAATTCCGTTTCCCTCTTCTCGTCATACTCAAAAATACACACCTCTATCGCCTCCGCTCGATTCTTCCTCAGAAACTCTGCCAATATATTTTCATCAATACATTCCGTCACAGCCTTTTCAGCTGCCTGATTGATATCTTTGTATTCAATCGCATACCGCCGTATTTTATGAACCAACAGCATATACTCTTTCAACAACCGGCAGGTTTCCAGGATCTCCAGATTTTTATCCAGATTGATATTTAAAACCTTCACAAGCAATTCCAGCTCAGGATGTTCTGTCTTCTGCATGAACGAATGTGACAATTTAAGCAGACCCTCCGCCTCCCGCTCTTTTTCTCCATTGTAGAATACTACAAAATGCGGTGTCGGCAGTTCCACCAATGCCGATGCGTACAAGGTCTGGTTCCGGACCAGCATCTGGTACTCTTTCGCCACGTAGAACAGAAAACGCAGTGGCATATTCGGATTCCATGTCGATTGATGTTCATATAAGTTTAACTGCATATCCAGCAAAAATGCCTGATCGTTTTTCATATTCATATATACAGCATTTTTCAGCGTCACAATCTCCAATTTTTTCGGATCTGTATAATGCGAATGATTCACTGCATTGTACAGACTCAGCAGATTCTCCCTTGTGCTGAACAGCATCCGGAACAGCGTGTCCTTGTGATTTCTCCGCACCCTCATTAAATTCCCCATAATTCTCCCCTTTCTGACAGGAGAATCTGGCTTTTCTGAGAATCTCCTGCTCTTTCGTATTGCCAAGTTGGATAAGCATAAGATTTCTCAGATTAATAATTAGAATATAAGATTGCTTGAATTGCAGATAAAGAAATATATATGCTTGATGAGTTAAATGTAACATATCTGGTTCGGATATGCAAGTAAGAATTTTGCAACTATTTATTCTGTAAATACGCCCAAACATATAACGGGTGTATTTCCTGTATGTGAAATGATACATACAATATAGCTAAAAGCGATTCTATATATTTGTGCAAAAATAAGGAAATATTTTTCAAAACCATATTATGCATAAACATATTTGTATACACTTGGAGATTTTAAACCTGGTAGCGGGGGAAGGGGAAAATAGCAACTATCTTTAATCCAGTTCCATTAAATGATTGATATAAAATTTCATCTAAAAAAACATAATCTAGTTCGTTATCAATGTCTGCAACAAAAAAATGTTCCTGGTTGATGGGTATTTCTGTCGCTGCTCTGGTTAGTGGCTGCTCCGTTTCCTCTGCTGCGAATACATTGTTTATAGGCTGCATATTGGATAACGCTTTTTGTGACAATGTTTCATTTGCGCTGACGCTTCTATTTTTACTGGTATGACTGGTAATAAGGTACATGAGAGTGAATCCACCAAAACAAATCATAAACGACTGCCATCTGAAAAAGTTTACATGAAAATTCCGATTAAAAAATAGATTCAAACACACCCCAGCAAACGCACCACCCAGACCAAACAGAAATGCTTTGTTTGAGAGCGAAAAATCAAGCGGAATTGTATCCGTTTTTTCGTTAGCTTTTTAGCACAAAAATATCCGATTCCATAGAAGTCTAAAAAATATAAAATATCCAGTATGAAGCTCATCCTGTTTCCATAATAAATTTTATAATAGAAATAATGAAATGGATTCCATTTAACAGAAAAATTAATATTGACTTACCAGTCATGAAAGTAAACAGGCAATTTGCACTATTATATAAGGGCAATTTGCCTGTTTAAAGGATTGTCTTTATTTCATAATCACTCTACACTGCTTCTTATGACAGCAAACTTTTTCCCAATCTCCACTAGAACCCTGGACGTCTTCTCCAATGACGCCACCGGAATAAATTCATATTTTCCATGATAGTTATATCCGCCGGTGCAGAGATTCGGGCACGGGAGCCCCATATAGGAAAGGCGGGCGCCGTCTGTGCCGCCGCGGATCGGAACAACCTTCGGTTTGATTCCGCATGCCAGCATGGCGTCTTTGGCTGTATCAATGAGATACATGCAAGGCTCTATCTTCTCTTTCATGTTGTAATAGCTGTCGGTTATCTCCACCGTCACGGTGCCTGCACCGTATTTACGGCTCAGAAAATCGGCTGCTTCTGCGAAAAATTTCTTTTTCTGTTCAAATTTTTCATGGTCGTGATCGCGGATGATGTAATTTAACTGCGCCTCTTCTACATTTCCGCTCATTTCATCCAGATGATAGAATCCCTCGTAACCCTCTGTGTACATCGGATTTTCGAAGACCGGCAGCAGGCTCTGAAATTCCATGCCGATGAGAATGGCATTTTTCATCTTGAGCTTCGCATCTCCCGGATGGATGCTGGCTCCCTGAATCCGGACTTTGCCGGAAGCGGCGTTGAAATTTTCATATTCGATCTCGCCGATCGGACCGCCGTCTACCGTATAAGCAACCGCTGCACCGAAGTCTTTCACATCGAAACGATCCGCGCCGCGTCCGATCTCCTCGTCCGGCGTAAATCCAATGCAGATCTCGCCGTGCGGGATCTCCGGGTGGCTCAGGAAATATTCTGCCATCGTCATGATCTCCGCCACGCCTGCCTTATCGTCGGCGCCCAGAAGCGTGGTTCCGTCGGTTACGATCAGATCCTGACCTTTTAAGTCGGCTAAAAACGGAAATTCTGAAACTTTCATGACAATTTGTTTTTCTGCATTTAATACGATATCTTTGCCGTCATATGCCTGGACGATGCGCGGCTTTACGTTTGTTCCGGTTAAGGACGGCGCGGTGTCCATGTGGGAAATGAAGCCAAGTGCCGGGATGGTGTTTTTTTGTCCAACGCCGGATGCACCGTGAGCAGACGCAGTGCTGAAAGAAGCTTCCGCTTCTTGCGGTGCAGAGGTACTGCCTGTATTATCCGGAATGCGTGCAAACAAGTATCCGTACTCGCTCATCCGCACATCGGATGCACCCATTTCTTCCAGCTCGCGTTTCAGCTCATTGGCTAACAGAAGCTGTTTTTTTGTGCTCGGGCAGGTGTCATATGCCTCGTCTGACTGCGTATCATATGATACATATTTCAAAAAACGTTCTACGGCTGTTGTCATGAAAAATCATCCTCTCTTTCTCCTAAATCCCGGCTCAGCGGTTCCAGATAATGGACTAATATATCCCGGTGGCTTTTGATGCGCCACGTTTTATCCATTTCCTCATATGTAAAACTCTTCCGTCCGCCCTGCTGCATCCGCTCCCAGTATGCGTCCAGATGGAAAAATGGCAGGTAGTAAAGTTCATCCCTCTGTGAAAAATATATAATTAAGAAAGCAATCCCGCCCTGCTCTTCAAATTCCCGCATAAATGCGACCTGATGCGGATGGACGTTCTGCAGTGGAAATGTATCTGCCGCGCATTCTTTCGCATCAAAGCAGACCGGGACGCCCTGAATCGCGCCGATGTAATCGACGGTACTCTTCTGGTCGAAATACGCCAGCGTGATATGGCGGCTGGTTTTATCGATCGAGACGGGCGTGATCGGCGTCGGGATTTTCTGGATCAATGCCAGCTTTTTCTCACGGTAAAGATCGTTTGTGTGGTTTATCATATCCTCCAGGGTTGAACCACGAAGTCCCCGGCTGTTCCAAGTCCCCATGTTGTTGCTCCTCCACTTATTTTTTTGATTTTTCGCACAATTTAAAATTTACGGGCGATGATTGGCTGGGCGTTTTGGAGCTGATTTCATCATCGTTTCCATCCGCTTCATCTCCGCTGGCATAGGCGCGGTAAATTCTTTGCCCGCCAGATATGAAAGCGGCTCGGAGATCGTTTCCGGCATTACCAGCCGCCACGCATGAAGCATCTGTGAACGGACGCCGAAGCGTTTCTTCACTTCCTCATTGACCCGGGGATCACCGTACTTCGGATCCCCGGCGATCGGGTGTCCGATGGAAGCCAGGTGGGCGCGGATCTGGTGGGATCGTCCGGTGATCAGATGAACCTCCAGAAGGGTATATCCATTTCCAGATACCAGCGGTCTGTATGCAGTCCGGATCGGCAGACTTCCAGGGGTCTCCTCTTTTCGGATCGACACCTGATTCGTCTTTTCATTTTTCGTCAGCCATCCCTCGATGCGGGCTTCGCCTTTTACGATTCCCCGCACGACGCAGACATAATATTTTCCCAGACTCCGGTCCTTGATGACCTCGGACATGATCTGCAGTCCCGGCAGGGAACGTCCAGCTGCCACGATGCCGCTTGTGTTGCGGTCGAGGCGGTTGCAGACGGACGGACGGAAGCACGCCAGGTCCTCTTTCTTTAATTTGCCGGAATCCAGCAGATAGTCAATCAGGTATTCAACCAACGATTCATCCGTCTCTTTCGCTTTCTGAGACAGCATTCCAGATGGCTTATTGATCAGTAAAATATGTTCGTCCTCGTAGACGATATCGAGCTTTTTCTTTTGAACCTTCTGAATCTTCACTTCCGAAAATTTCTCGATCGTCTCCTCTGCCAGAAACAGCTTGATCTCATCGCCCTCGGTCAGATGTTCGGAACCGTCGCATTTTTTTCCGTTCAGGGTAATATTTTTCTTCCGCATCATTTTATAAATGAAGCTTTTTCCCGCCAGATTCAGATATTTTGCCAGCAGCTTGTCCAGGCGCTGCCCCGCCTCATTTTTAGATACTGTCAGCATCCGCATGGCTGCCGCCTCCCTTTTTTACATCGATAATCCTTTTATTACGCGCACGCCGTACTCTACAGTTCCATCGTCCTCATACTCTGACGCCGGTTTCAGGCTGTGAATCCGCTTGTCAAAGGTACTGCGTGAGGTCGCGATTTTCAGGTTCGGATCCAGTTTGTTAGCCTTTAACAGTTCATTTAAACCTGCCTCCGCGCGCTTTACATTCAGCTTTGGATTAATGCAGTACACATAGATGCCGGTCGGGTGAACGACGGTCACATCGGACGGAATCACATCTTCCGGTGTCGTCAGAACCAGATCATAGAGAACTTCAAATTTTTCCTCATACGGCATATATGCCTCATGAAACGCCTGCTCCGGCGTATGGTATTTGAAAATGGCAATCAGCGGGGAAGCGAGATTCGCCGCCGGAAGTACCGTGACGATCGCCATGACCGTCAGAATTTTTTTGACGGAATCATTGTCTGTAAAAGACCGTCCAACCAGCTGTGCGATGATAAATAATGCCAGAAGTGCGATGATAAAAAGCTGTTTCCGCTTGAAATGATTGCGGTAGCCGTAATCGCCTTTTTTTATCTTTTTCACGGTGTAAAAATCCTTTCTATCATGTTTTTATTGAATGATACTAGCTTTTTGTCTGATTTAATGGTTTAACGCCTGCATCGTGCGCAGAATCCACTCATGCGGAACTATCTTGCAGAGCACAAAGAATGCCTTCATCCATACGCCGTAAATCGACACGCTTTTTCCCGCCATACAGTCGCGGATGGCAAGTTTTACAACTTTGTGCGGATCTGCCATCACCAGACGCTTATAAAGAGGAATCTCCCAGTTGTCTCGGCAATGTCGAAAAATTCGGTTTTGACCGGTCCGGGGCAGACCGCCGTCACACCGATTCTGCGCGGGCGGAGTTCTTCCCGCAGGGCGCGGCTGTAGCTTAAGACAAATGCCTTGGTTGCCGCATAGATGGCAAATCCCGGCTGCGGCAGAAAGGAGGCTGCTGACGCGAACTGGAGAATCCGGCTGTTTTCGCTCATATAGGGAAGCACCATATGCGTGACCGCGCACAGCGCCTCGCAGTTGAGCTCTATCATTCCCGTTTCATCGTCAAGCGGCAGGTTCCCGACCGTTCCGATTTTACCAAAGCCGGAAGCATTTACCAAAAGCTTTACGTTGGGCTTGCGCGCCGCCAGCTCGTTTTCCAGCGTCTCCCGCTGGGATGCATCCGTCAAATCGATGGAAAAACAACGCGCCGGGATCGGCAGCGTCCGTTCCAGCTCCTGCATCCGGTCCATCCGGCGGGCAATCAGCCAGACTTCCTGAAGTCCCGAAAAGCGATCCGCCAGCTGTCTGGCTGCCTCGCGCCCCATGCCGGAAGAGGCACCTGTAATTATCGCAATTTTCATGAGAAATTCCTCCCGTCTCAAGTATGTACGCTCGGAGTCGTTCCTGCATTCCGAGCGTACATACGTTTTATTTCTTCTTGTGCACGTTCCGGATGGCTTTTTTCTTTCCGCTGCCACCGCTCTTTCCAACACCAGCGCTGCCAAATCCCCCCGCATTTCGTCCATTTCCATTTATGCCGGTCTGTTTGTGCCCGGCCATACTGCCCACAGCCGGTCGTTTGGTGTCTTTTGCACGATTGGCAGCAGCCGGTTTTGCCGTCTGGCTGCATGATGCGCCCCTTTATATCCGCCAGCCGCGAAATCGCGTCCTTTGATCTGCCGCGGACGGATCAGGCATTTCTTATCAAAACCGATCAGATCCGTTCTGCCTGCCAGACGGAGTGCTTCCAGTACCAGATCATAGTTTTTCGGGTTGCGGTACTGGATCAGCGCACGCTGCATCGCTTTCTCATGCGGGTTGGTCGGCACGTACACTTTTTCCATCGTGCGCGGATCATATCCCGTGTAATACATACATGTAGATAGTGTGGATGGCGTCGGATAGAAATCCTGCACCTGCTCCGGCATGTAGCCGAGGTCGCGCAGATATTCTGCCAGTTCGATCGCCTCCTTGAGCGTGGAACCCGGATGGGAGGACATCAGGTACGGAACGAGGTACTGCTTCATTCCCAGCGAGTCATTCATCGCTGCATATTCCTTCATGAACTGGCGGTAAACCTTATTCTCCGGTTTTCCCATCCGTTTTAATACATTATCCGATATATGTTCCGGCGCTACCTTGAGCTGTCCGCTGACATGGTACTGACAAAGCTCCCGCAAGAATGCCCGGTTTTTCTCCGCCAGCAGATAATCGAAACGGATACCCGAACGGATGAAAACTTTTTTTACCTTCGGAATCGCCCGCAGCTTCTTTAACAGGGAAATATAGTCGCTGTGATCGGCATTCATGTTTTTGCACGGCTGCGGGAACAGGCACTGTTTGTGCGGACAGGCACCGTAGGTCATCTGTTTTTCGCATGCCGGGTGACGGAAGTTTGCGGTCGGACCGCCGACATCGTGGATGTAGCCCTTGAAATCCGGTTCCTGGGTCAAAAGTTCTGCTTCCTGAATAATTGATTCATGGCTGCGGGTCTGCACGATGCGTCCCTGATGGAAGGTCAGCGCACAGAAGCTGCATCCGCCGAAGCATCCGCGGTTGCTGATCAGGCTGAATTTTACTTCCGTGATCGCTGGAATACCACCCGCTGCATCGTAACACGGATGCCAGGTTCTCATGTATGGAAGTGCGTAGACATCGTCCATCTCTTCCTGGGTCAGTGGTTTCGCCGCCGGATTCTGGACCACATAGAGGCGGTCGCTGTACGGCTCAACGAGGCGTTTTCCCGAAAATGGATCGGTGTTGCTGTACTGGGTGTAAAAGCTCTCCGCATACGTCTTTTTATCAGAGGAAACCTCGCGGTAAGACGGCAGACGGATTTCGTCATAAACAGAATCCAGGTTTTCCGCCTTATAAACAGTTCCCTCGATGAAGGTGATATCCTTTGCCTCGATGCCGCTGGCCAGCGCATCCGCGATCTCCACGATCGAGCGCTCGCCCATTCCGTAGGAAATCAGATCTGCCTGGGAATCCAGCAGAATGGACCGTTTCATTTTTCCGGACCAGTAATCATAATGTGCCAGACGCCGCAGGCTGGCTTCGATACCGCCGAGAATGATTGGCTTTTTCGACCAGGTGCGGATCAGGTTGGAATAGACGATCGTCGCATAATCCGGACGTTTTCCCATCTCGCCGCCCGGTGTGTAGGAATCCTTTGCGCGGCGCTTTTTCGAAACCGAATAATGGTTTACCATAGAGTCCATATTTCCGGCGCTCACAAGCCATCCGAGACGCGGTTCGCCCAGAATCTGAATGGATTCCTGATTCTTCCAGTCCGGCTGGGCGATGATGCCTACTTTATAGCCGTGCGCTTCAAGCATACGGCTGATGATCGCGTGTCCGAACGACGGATGATCGACATACGCATCCCCGCACACGTAGACAAAATCGCAGCTCTCCCAGCCGCGCTTGTCCATATCCGCCCTGCAGATCGGTAAAAAATCATGTATCATTTTATCTTGCCCCCTGTATCAGTTCCCGGTAGTCCCGGATATAAAAATCAGCTAATTCTTTCTTTTCTTCGGTCATGGAAAGTGAAAATACGTCCTCGACCGCGCCAACGCGCATACCAGCCCGTTTTCCAGCCAGAATCCCCGCCGGGACGTCCTCAAATACCAGACATTTTTCCGGCTGTACGCCCAGATCCGCCGCTACTTTCAGATAGATATCCGGCGCCGGTTTTCCTGCTGCCACCTCACAGGCAGTTGCCACCACACCGAAATAGGAACGGATATCCAGAGAATCCAGCACGGCTGCTACCATATCCTGTGCATTGCTCGTTGCAATTCCCATGCGGATTCCTTTTTTCTTTAAAAATGGAAGAAATTCCGCAACCCCCGATTTCAGCGGTACCTCATGGCGGTATTTATCGATCGACATTTCAATCCAGATGGCCTTTATCTCATCCAGGGTCATCGGCAGCTGGAAGCGATCTTTAAAATAGATTGCTGTCTCGGAAAAGCTCATGCCCTCGATCACCTTCTCAAGATCTTCCGGACAGTCATAGCCGTAACGCTTTAAAAATTCCACATCGATCGCTTTCCACATCCACATGGAATCGACCAGGGTGCCGTCGAGATCGAAGAGGACGGCGTCTACTGTGTTCCAGTTGATTTCAGGAGGTGTGTTATTTTGGGTGTCTGACAAATTTTCGTCATTCGATACACAATTTTGTGAGGTTAGCATTCTTTCTTTTAACGCTCTAATTTCATCTTCCGTCAGCGCCCGGTACTCTCCCGTCGCCAGTGCCTCATCCAGGGCAAGCGGTCCCATCGAAAGGCGTTTCAGGTAAATGACTTCGCCGCCCTCTGCCTCAAACATCCGCTTTACCTGATGAAATTTTCCTTCATGGATGGTCAGGCGCGCCTCGCAGAGGTCTTCTCCTGCGTCGTTCCATTTTTTCTCGATCACAAGCTCTGCCGGCCGTACCGGTGTGCCATCCTTCAGCGTCAGTCCTGCCTGAAAGCGCGCTTCGATTCCTTCTTTCAGTGTTCCCTTTACGCGTGCAAAATAGACCTTATCCACGTGTTTTTTCGGTGCCAGAAGCTCATGCGCCAGCGCACCGTCGTTTGTGATGAGAAGCAGTCCTTCCGTATCAATATCGAGGCGTCCGACCGGGAAGAGGTCTTTTCGCTTTGCTTCATCAATAAGGTCAATGACAGTCTGATAGCGCCCGTCTTCCGTTGCGGAAACGACGCCCTGCGGTTTATTTAACATATAATATTCCGTGTCTGCCCAGCCAACCGGCTGTCCATCCAGTGTAACCCGGGTTTCGTCCGGGAATATTTTCCGGTCAGACTCGCGGCAGACGGTTCCATCGACCAGAACCCGCCCTTTGCGGATCATCTCTTTTACCTGACTGCGCGTTCCCTGCTTCATCTCTGCCAGGAAACGGTCTAAACGTATACTTTTACCCTGTCCCATCACTGCCACCTCCATCCGGGATTGTATTTATTTTTAAGCTGACCGCCCCGTTTCTGCGCCCAGCCAAGCGGAAATCCATCCACACAGATTAGTACAAGACCATCTGCTGCCTCTTCCTCTGCGGCTGTCAATGTCTCGCCCTTTAAATAGCGGATCGTGCGCTCATCCGAGGCATTAAAATTTAAGTAATTTACAAATTCCTGCATCCGCAGGTTCATTGCCAGCGCCTGGGATGGTTCAAACCGCCCTTTTTTCAGTTCTCCGAGCAGAAGTCCGGTACGCAGACAGCGGAGCGGCTTAAAATAACGTGTATTGTCGCCTGCCAGCGCTGCCGGGAGGTAATAGATGCGCTCGCCGTCACGGTAGAATTGCTCCGGATTCCAGGTTCTTACCGGAAGCTGGCGCAGAAGCTCAAACAGGGGGGAAAAATCCTCGGCGGTCTGGTTTTGCGCCACGTTTTTTCCCTTTCCAAACATTTTCCCTTTCGCTTTTCCGGAAGCCATCTGTCTGGACTTACCGTCTTCCGCCACACGGCACAACCGCGCTTCTATTTCCTCTACCAAAAGTGGATCGCTCAATGCTTTCTCACCGGCATTTTCCAAATCCTTGACATTTGCGTCTGGTTTCTCCGTCCGCTTCTCCAACAGCGCAACAAAATGTCCTTCGCCCTCCAGACGGTGCGGAAACAATCTCAGACAGCCCTCAATGCCACGGCTTCCCTCAAAGCCATATTCCGGTTTCTGCGGCACGACCGCCATCTGAGGATATTTCTCCAGAATATACTCGATCGTTCCCTCGTCCTCGCCCCTGTCAAAGGTACAAGTCGAATAAACCAGTTTCCCGCCCGGCGCAAGCATCTGCACGGCACAGTCGAGAATCTGGCGCTGCAGCGGCGCATAATAATCGGGACCTTTTTCGTTCCAGCTCTTTACCATCGACGGATCGCGGCGGAACATACCTTCGCCGGAGCACGGCGCATCGACCAGAATCTTATCAAAAAACTCCGGCAGGATGCCAGCCATTTTTTCCGGTGCCTCGCTCGTTACACAGATATTTCCCGCTCCGAACATTTCCAGATTTTTAAGAAGCGCTTTTGCGCGCGAATTGCTGATATCATTGGAAAACAGGACACCTGTACCGGCTAATTTCGCCGCCAGTTCCGTACTTTTACCGCCCGGTGCCGCGCACAAATCCAGAACCCGGTCGCCCGGCTTGATCGGCAGCCATGCCGCCGGTGACATCGCACTCGGTTCCTGCAAATAGTAGAGTCCCGCGTAGTACCACGGATGCCTGGATGGGCGTTCGCCTGATAATAAAAACCGTTCTTCGTCCACGGCACTGGTTTCAAATTCCAGTCCGCCGTCTGTGCCATCTCTAAAAACTGTTCCGGTGTCAGCCTGCCCGTGTTGACGCGCAGCCCTGAACGCGGCTCTTCCTCATACGAAGCCAGATACTCCGGGTATTCCTCCCCCAGAAATTGTTTCATTTTTTCAAGAAATTCTTCCGGCAGTTCTCGGTAATCCAATCGTTTTCCTCCTGTTTTTGTCTATTGCTCTGTATATCCATTTATAATCGTGATTCTAAAGACTTTTTCTTCGCGCTCATTCGTTCTTTCTTTGTTCGGTATGCCGGTTTTCAGGCTTCCAAAAGGAATGAGCCATTTTCTGTCTACATATATATAATCTATCTTTATATTACTTTTTAATGATAGAAAGGCGCTCCCATGCCATATATAAAAAAAATATTATCCGCCCTGTTCCCAGCACTTATCCTGGCGCTTCTGCTCTCGCATCCGCGTCTCTCTGCGGATGGGGCACAGAAAGGACTTCTTTTATGGTTCAATACGGTCTTTCCGACGTTATTTCCCTTTATGCTCTTCTCAAAGCTTTTAGCTGAACACGGCGGCGTCCGGCTGCTTCTAGCGCCATTTCATCCGGTTTTGGAACATCTTGGGATGTCTGTCTACAGCGGCTATGCCCTGCTTGCCGGGCTGCTCTGCGGTTACCCGATGGGAATGAAAACTGCCGCCGATTTTAACCGGAAATCGCTGCTTTCGGCACATGAAAAACGGCTTCTGACCGCCATCAGTGCTTCGCCAAGCCCCATGTTTATCGCCGGATACGCTGCACCTAGGCTGAACCCGGCAGTTCCGTCAAACTATCTGGTTCTGGCACTATATACGCCGCTTTTATTGGTTGGAAGTCTCCTATGCATTTATAATAAAGTAACTTCTTTTAGCCTTCAAAACCGATTTTTTTCGAAAGAAACCGGCTCTGTCAAGCCCGCCCGCACAAAATCCACATCCGTCTCCGTTCCCGTTCCCGCTTCCTTCGACACCATCCTGATGGACTGCATCGAACTGCAGGTCCGCATCGGCGGTTTGATCATGCTGTATTCGATCCTCGCTGCCTTTGCCGACGCCTTCTGTTCCGGCACGCTGCGTCTGTTTCTGATCGGGACGGCTGAAATGACAACCGGCATCGATGCGATCGCCCGTTCTGGTGCCATATTCAGTATCCCGGTTCAATCCGGCGCGATGGCGGCATGTGCTGCGTTCGGCGGGTTATCCGGGATCGCCCAGACAAATTCAGTCATACGGGACAGCCGAAAAGACAGAGAAAAAAATGCCGGACTTTCCATCCGGCATTATGTACTGTGGAAACTGGTTCACGCCAGTCTCTCGTTCGTTCTCTTTATTCTGCTGCTTCGCCGGATGCCGCCTGTGTAGCGGCCGCTGCTGCCTCGGCGCCTGTGTTCTCCTCCGGCTCGGTCACGACACTGCCAGCCAGCTCATTACGGTTGGAAGATACGACATCGTAGCTGGACTGCATCGAACTCATGTAAGACTCGAAACGGCTCTGCGCGCCCTCCATCGAATGCTTGATGATGGTCTGCAGGCTGCGGAGCATGTCGTCCGTGTACTGAACGGAACCCTGGCGGATATTGTTTGCCTCTGTGACAGCGTTGTCCACGATCTGCTGTGCCTGTGCATTTGCCTGCTCAATAATGCTGTTTGCTTCTGCATATGCACGCTGCATGATCTCATGCTCATTAACCAGCTCATTGGTCTGGGCGGTCGCCTCGGCTACCATCGCGTCTGCCTGGGAACGTGCCTCCTGCAGAATCGCATCCTGGTTGCTGATGATCTTCTGATATTTCTTGATCTCCTCCGGAATGCGAAGACGCAGTTCCACGAGCAGTTCTTCAATCTCTTCTTTATTTACTAAAATCTTCGTGTTGGACAGCGGCTGAAACTTGCAGCTGTCGATATAATCTTCAATTTCTGTGATGATCTGTTCAATTCTGCTCATAGCTTTTCTCCTTACTTACATTCCCTGTCTTCCTGAAGCGCCTGGTATTTCTCCTGTACTTGTTTTGCAATGACCGGATCGAGAAATTCGGAAATGTCTCCGCCGTACATCGCAACCTCTTTTGCCATGCTGGAACTTAAATACGCGTATTTAAGGTTCGTTGTCAGAAACAGGGTATCTATTTCGGGTGCAATCACCCGGTTCATCTGCGCGAGCTGCAGCTCATATTCGAAATCCGTGATCGCACGCAGACCACGCACGATGACCTTTGCGTGATTCTGGCGCATGAAATCGACCAGAAGTCCGTCAAACGACTGCACCTCCACGTTAGGAATGTCTTTTGTCACTTCCTCTAACATCTTAACACGTTCTTCGACAGAAAACAACGGAGATTTTGCGTTATTACACAAAACTCCCACGATGACCTGATCAAAAATTTCGGAGGATCGCTTTATAATATCAAAATGTCCGAGCGTCACCGGATCAAAGCTGCCCGGATAAATGGCTGTTTTCATCTTTTTTTCTCCTTTGGTATTCAAGCTTTTCGGATAAACAGATGTTTATTCGTCTTATATATCTTCTCTTTTTCGAGATGGTATCCCAGTTCTGAAAGGTAGCTGCACCCGGTCTCTTTCGATGCCTCTGTGATGATCATCGTATGTTCATCTGCCAGGGACGAATGCGCCAGATAAGTAAGCACTTCTTTCTCCCAGAGATGGTTGTACGGAGGATCCATAAAAATGAAATCAAACGCACTCTTCCGGTTTTCTATCCGTTTCAATGCATCCGAAATATCACAGTTTAACAGCGTCGCCTTATCAGCTAGGCGGGCCGCTTTCAGATTGTCACGGATGCAGTCCGCCGCTTTCGGATTCTTCTCCACAAAAACAGCTTCTTTTGCCCCGCGGCTTAAAGCTTCGATCCCGATCGCCCCGCTTCCGCTGAATAAATCGAGAAATGTGCATCCATAGATATCATTCTGAATCATATTAAAAAGAGTTTCTTTGATACGGTCCGTCGTCGGTCTCGTATCCATTCCCTCGATCGTCTTTAAAGTAAGCCTTCTGGCACTTCCTGCTATTACCCGCATGGATTTTTCTCCATCTTACTAGAAATATTAATGTATTTTGAACTGCAACCGTAAAATTCACCAAACAGTTTGCGTATTTTTTAACACTACATCTGTTCTATTATAGTATGAGTTTTACTGATATACAAGCATAAAATCGGATCAATACTAACTTTTTTTCCCTACATTGTGGGTGTTTTGCCCCAAAATGTCAATTTGCACAAAACCTTCTAGTGTATTTCACTTTTAAGATCCGCATACTGAGAATGTAACAAAAAGAGACACCCGGACAAACGAAAGTTTGAAGGGGCACACGCAAAAAAGGAGGCGTCTGTTATGTCTAGTTCCAACAACACTAACAAAACCAATGTACCGGAAGCCAAGGAAGCGATGAACCGCTTTAAGATGGAGGTTGCCAATGAGATTGGCGTTCCTTTAAGCGAGGGCTACAATGGTAACCTGACCTCCGCACAGGCTGGTTCCGTCGGCGGCTATATGGTCAAAAAGATGATTGAGGAACAGGAAAAAAAGATGGCTGGTAAATAAGGCATCGTAGGGCTCTTCTGAATCTTCGCTGAAACGGCGGAAAAAACGGCAGCAGCATGATTGACAAAACCGGACTTGAACGACCGATTTTCAATCATGCTGCTGTTCTTTTCTGCAAAACATTCATTCACTTGTTTGACAGACAGATTACATACTTACTTTAGCGATAAAAATGCCGCCAGATTCCCCCTCTTATCTCCCATCACGCGGTGTGAATATAAAAGATCCGGATTGCATTTCGTACATACATTCGTCACAGCCAGATGCTCCGGTAAAATTCCGGCATCCAGGAGCACCAGGCGGTTCGCGCCCCAGAGGTCAAGCTGGTACTTGCCATTCCCCTTATTCATGAGAATCGATTTCCCATTCCAGGAATAACAGGATGTTGAATCATCCTGACTGATTTCTGCTCCAAATTCTTCTTTAAATGCATCTGCCACATCCTCACTGACCTCATAACAGTCCCGGCAGATGCTCGGTCCGATGCAGACGCGCAGATCCTCCGGCTTCGTGCCGAACGCCTCTCCCATCGCCTCGATCGTTTTCTGTCCCATCCGATGAACGGTTCCCTTCCAGCCGGAATGCGACAGTCCGATCGCACGATGCACCGGATCTACAAAATATAATGGTACACAGTCCGCAAAAAATGTAACCAGCGTCAGCCCCGGCTCGTTTGTGATAAGCCCGTCGATGTTTTCATAATCGCGTTCCCGCCAGATTCCTTTTCCAGCGTCCGTTTCCGTAACAAGACGGATATTCGTCGTGTGCGTCTGATGGCTGAGCACCATCTTTGACACATCCGTTCCCAGAATCCGCGCCATTTTCCGGTAATTTTCAAGCACATCGTTCCGGTTGTCGCCGCGCGTCAGCGAAAAGTTCATCGTACTGAAATATCCCTTGCTCGCTCCGCCAAGCCGGGTAGAAAATGCGTGGCGCACCATCCTGGTCTGCTCTAAGAGCGGAAAGGTAAAATAAGCCACTCCGTTTGACTCATGAAGGGTAATTGGTGCCGGATGAACTGTTTTTTGTATATAGGTAAGCGCCATGATTGTCACATCCTTTTTCTGTCTCTTGCTCAAATCTGATTGTGCAGTTTTTGAATTCTTTCATTTGTAATTATCCGCACCAGAACGCGTCCCGAATTAATCTCACGTTACTGCCAAGCACCGCCACCACATCAAACCGGCATGGCGTGTCCTCGGAAATATGATAATGCGTCATATAATACCGGGCGGTACGAAGAATCCGCGCCTGCTTGCGGGCATCCACTGCCTCCGCCGGATCGCCTTCGTGTTCATCGTGGCGGTATTTGACCTCGATAAAAACCAGGTAGTCTCTATCTCTTGCGATAATATCAATCTCACCCTGGCGACAGCGGAAATTCCGGCAGAGAATCTGATAACCGTGCCGGGTGAGATATTCACACGCCAGGGTTTCATATTCAGTTCCGATGGCACGGCGGTTGAATGAATTTCCATGAAGATGAAAGTTTCTTTCTCCCATTCAGCTCCTTTTCTGTTATTTCATCCCCTGCATCGCGGCTTCCTCGCCCAGCAGCTTCTTCAAAAAGGTTCTCCGGTGGATCGGGCATGGACCATAGGTTAAAATTGCCTCGTTATGCATCTTGGTTCCGTATCCTTTATGCTTCGCAAACCCGTATTCCGGATAGATTTTATCGTACTCCATCATCATATGATCCCTCGTCACTTTTGCCAGGATACTGGCTGCCGCGATCGAGACACTTTTTGCATCGCCCTTGATAATCTTAATCTGCTTTTCCTCCGAAATCCCCGGAATGATGACCGCGTCATTTAAAAAGATATCCGGCTCCTGCGGAAGCTGTGCGACTGCCTGACGCATTGCTTCATAGGTCGCCTGCAAAATATTGATGGAATCGATCACCTCCGGGCTTACAATTCCAATTCCGTAGGCAGCTGCCTTTTCTTTGATTTCCAGAAACAATTCTTCCCGGCATTTTTCCGACAATTTTTTGGAATCGTTCAGCCGCAGAATCGTACAGTCTTTTGGAAGTACCGCGACCGCCGCCACCACCGGACCGGCTAATGGACCTCTGCCCGCCTCATCAATGCCGCAGACGATCCCTGCACTTTCGTACTGATGTTCATAGGCGCGCATTCCTTCGAGACGCGCCAGTTCTGCTTCCAGTTTTTCTCCTGTTAGTTTTCTCATGTTTTCCTATACCTCCGGCACTTCCAGCGTCACGCGCCCCAGTTTGCCGCTGCGGAAGTCATCTAATAGGAAGCCAGCCGCTTTTTTCGTATCCAGCTCGCTGCCCTTTAAAAGACAGGAACGTGCCCTTGCGATTTCACGCAGAATTTCCCAGGCTTTTTTTGTATCTTCGCCGTCCCCAGCCGTATTCTCAACCAGCGTCACACCATACCGCTCTTCCAGGCGCTTTCCGTAACGTCCGGACATATTTTTGATCAGCTCGGCTGCCAGCTCTTCCTTATCCAGAATCTCATCGTTGATCGAGCCGATAAATGCAAGGCACAGTCCCACATTCGGATCTTCAAATTTCGGCCAGAGGATTCCCGGCGTATCGAGAAGTTCCAGTGTCTTATTTAAGCGGATCCACTGGTTTCCCTTGGTAACACCCGGTTTATTTCCAGTCTTGGCGCAGGCTTTTCCGGCAAAGGAATTGATAAAGGTCGATTTTCCGACATTCGGAATGCCGACTACCATCGTCCGCACCGGGCGGTTTTTGATACCGCGGCGGCGGTCACGCTCAATTTTCTCCTTGCATGCCTCCTGCACCAGCGGCTGGATCTGCTTCATTCCCATGCCGCTGCGCGCGTTGATGCGGAGTGCATGGATGCCCTGCTCCTTAAACCATGCGATCCAGCGCTCTGTACAGCCGTCGTCCGCCAGATCCGCCTTATTTAAAAGGACAATCCGTCCCTTTCCCTTCGCAAGCTCATCAATATCCGGGTTGCGGCTGCCGAGCGGCACACGCGCATCCACCAGCTCAATCACCAGATCGATCAGCTTGATATCTTCCTTCATGGCTCTTTTTGCCTTTGTCATATGTCCAGGGTACCATTGTATCTGCATGAAATTTTCTTCCTTTCTTAGAACCTATCTCGACGAAATCAACCCAAACCGGCTAACCGGCTGGATCCGCAGCCAGACCTTTCCTTTGATCTGCCGGAACTTCACATTTCCCACATTGGAAAAGCGGCTGTCCTCACTGCCGGAGCGGTTGTCACCCAGCAGAAAATATTCGTTTTTATCCAGACTAATCGGATATTCCGCCAGTCCAGCCAGAGCCGCCTTACCCAAGTCGTTCGGGGCGTCTAATTTTTCATTATTAATGTAAATATAACCGTCCTTGATCTGCACCGTCTCACCTGGCAGTCCAATGACGCGTTTTATATTGTAATTTCCCGTTTCTTTTTCAAATACGATAATGTCATAGCGCTTTGGGCGCATCACGCGGTAACTCAGGCGGTTCATCAGAACCTTTTCGTTCTGCGACAACACCGGTTCCATTGATTGACCGCTCACCCGTATCTGCGTCCCCATCGCAAACACGGCGAACCACGCGATCGAAATTACCACCGCGATATCCACGATCCATCCAACCACCAGACGGATGCGGTTTTTATCCTCTTTCAGCTCCATATGTCACTCCCTCTCTATCCGTTCCCCATGAATCATCGCTCATGTCGCAAGCGACCGCGCTCGGCGCGAGAATGTGCCAGGACACATTCTTTTTTATAATAGGGAATCACAAGGAATTTCCTATTACACGAAAAAAAGCTGCTGCACAGCTCCTCCCGCCGCGCCGGACACACATAACCGCATATCCGGATGCACAGCAGGCTGACCTGTACAGCAGCCCCATCCGCTTCAGAAATTATTTTACTAACTCTTTTACCTTCGCTGCCTTGCCGATTCTGGATCTCAGGTAGTTCAGTTTTGCTCTTCTTACTTTACCTCTTCTTACTACTTCAACGTTCTCTACAGACGGAGAATGTAACGGCCAGGTCTTCTCTACACCAACACCGTTGGAGCTCTTTCTAACAGTGAAAGTCTCGCGAACGCCGCCGTTCTGTCTTTTAATAACAGTTCCCTCGAAAACCTGAATTCTCTCGCGGTTTCCCTCTTTGATCTTAGCAGATACACGTACTGTATCGCCTACGTTGAAACTCGGAACGGTTTCCTTTAACTGAGCTGCTTCAATGTTCTTAATAATCTCGTTCATCTTTGTGAACCTCCTTTAAAATCTTTGATGTTCTTAATACGATCTTTTATCCCGTAAAAACGTGCTTCCTGTAACAGCGGAACATCTCTTTATTTCACAGAATATGATTTTATCATAGAAATCCTTGATTTGCAAGGACTTTCTGCTCTCTTTTTTAGAATTTTTTTATTTCTTTTTCCTCTTTCTGACGAATCAGCTCTTCCAGATATTTCTTCTCTTTCTTATCCAGAACCGCATCCTTTAAAAGGTCCGGGCGGCGTTCCAGCGTCCGTTCGATCGATTTCTGACGGCGCCAAGTCTCGATATTTTTGTGATGCCCGGTCAGAAGTACGTCCGGGACCGCCTTATCCATAAATACAACCGGGCGGGTGTACTGTGGATATTCCAGCAGATTGTCGTGAAATGACTCAAATTCCGCGGATACGTCATTATTTAACACACCAGGCACCAGACGGGAAATGCAGTCGATCATAACCATCGCCGGAAGCTCACCGCCCGTCAGGACATAATCGCCGATGGAGAGATAGTCGGTCACAACCAGCTCTAACGCGCGCTCATCGATCCCCTCATAATGCCCGCAGAGGAACACCAGATCCTCTTCTTTCGCCAGTTCTTCCGCGATTTTCTGGTTGAAAACCTGCCCCTGCGGAGTCAGATAGATCACGCGCGGACGTTTCCCGGTGCGCGCCGCCAGGTCTTCATATGCATCGTAAATCGGTTCCGGCTGCATCACCATACCGGCGCCGCCGCCATAGGGCGCATCGTCTACATGATGGTGTTTGTCCTTCGAATAATCGCGGATATTGACCGCCTCAACCGAGATCAGCCCTTTGTCAATCGCACGCCCCGTAATACTTGTGTTCAGTCCCCCCATTACCATCTCCGGAAACAGGGTCAGAATATGAAAATTCATCCGTTTCTCCTATATTTATACAGCACTTTCACAACGGTACTTTCATTTTAGGATTTTCATTCCATTTACAGATCCAGCAGACCGTCCATGATATGAACCGTTACAGTGCCAGCCTCCAGATCCACATTCAGGATGCATTCCTTGATGGATGGGAAAAGGTATTCTTTGCCCTCAGGTCCTTCGATCACATACACGTCGTTAGCCGCTGTCTGAAGGATATCTTTCACCGTACCGAACTCCTCGCCTTCGTCCGTCAGCACTTTCAGACCAATCAGATCGGCAATGAAATTCTCATCTGGATTCAGTTTCACCGCCTGATCGCGGGTGATCAGAATATCCTTATTACGAAACGGCTCGCAGTCCTCAATCCGATTCATCTCTTTAAATTTAAGAATGACCATATTTTTGAAAAAACGCACCTGTTCCACGGTCACCGGCATTTTTTCTTTTCCAGTGTCGATATACGCTTTTTTTAATTTTTTAAAACGATTCACATCATCGGTGGTAGGAAATACTTTCACATCTCCGCGCAGGCCATGCGGGGATGTAATTACACCAACTCTCAGATAATCAACCATTCTGTAATCCTCCTGTATAAAATACATGAAAAAGAATGTGCCTTGGCACATTCTCGCGCCGAGCGCGGTCGCTTGCGACATGTTTCTGCTTCGCGCGAGTGCGCATCCTCGCGGAGCGTTTTTTATTTCATAGGACGCAATTTCCTATGAAATAAAAAAGCCGGACACCCTTTCAGGCAGCCGGCTTTTCAGCTTCGTCTGTATTACTGAATCTCTACAATAACTTTCTTGTCTTCCTTGGATGAAGCCGCCTTGACAACCGAGCGAATCGCTTTCGCGATACGACCCTGTTTTCCAATTACCTTACCCATATCGGCCGGTGCAACGGAAAGCTCGATTACAGTCTCATCGTCTTTGACCGATTCTGTAACCACTACCTCGTCCGGGTTCTCAACCAGTGCTTTCGCGATAACTTCTACTAATTCTTTCATACCTTTGCACCTCACAGGTCAGTATGCTTGATTTACTGGATACCAGCGATCTTTAAGAGTTTACCAACAGTCTCTGTCGGCTGAGCGCCTGTTGCTAACCATTTCTTAGCAGCTTCCTCATCGAATTTCAGAGTGCTCGGCTCTGTGTTCGGATCGTAGATACCGATCTCCTCGATGAATCTGCCATCTCTCGGGGATCTGGAATCTGCAACAACGATTCTATAGAAAGGAGCTTTCTTCTGACCCATTCTTCTTAATCTCATCTTTACCATTTTAAATTACCTCCTGAAATTTTCCTTATTTCCTTGAATTATAAAATATAGCTAATGCACACTGCATCTACTAACACTTGTTTAAAACGGCAGCTTCATCTTGCCAAGCATACCGCCGAGTCCGCCAAGACCCTTGCGTTTTCCGCCGCCTGCCATGCCCGGAAGCTGTTTCATCAGCTTTTTCATATCTCCGAACTGTTTTACCAGGCGGTTGACTTCTGCGATATCCACGCCTGCGCCCTGTGCGATTCGTTTCTTGCGGGACGGATTCATCAGATCCGGGTTGCGCCGCTCTTCGGCTGTCATCGAGAGGATGATCGCCTCCACGCGCCCCATCGTCTTCTCATTTTCATCTAAATCCAGACCTTTAAGCTGTCCCATGCCCGGCATCATGCTCATGATGCTCGCCATGCCGCCCATCTTCTTGATTTGGTTCATCTGATCGAGGAAGTCGTTGTAATCAAATTCTGCCTTCTTAATCTTTCGGCCGAGTTCTTTTGCCTTCTCCTCGTCGATCACAGCAGATGCTTTGTCGATAATGGAAAGAACATCGCCCATGCCCAAGATCCGGGAAGCCATACGGTCCGGGTAAAACTGTTCCAAATCGGAAAGTTTCTCGCCCATACCGACATAGAGAATCGGTTTTCCGGTTACCGCCTTGATAGAAAGAGCCGCACCGCCTCGCGTATCGCCATCCATCTTTGTCAGAACCACACCGTCAATGCCGATTTTGTCGTTAAACATGCTCGCTACATTGACTGCATCCTGACCAGTCATGGCATCTACAACGAGAAGTGTCTGATAAACATCCACATTCTCTTTGATCTCAACCAGCTCATCCATCATCGCTTCATCGATGTGGAGACGGCCGGCTGTATCGATGATAACCACATTGTTGCCATTTTTCGCCGCGTGCTCAAGCGCTGCCTTTGCGATATTGACCGGTTTGTGGTTCGTTCCCATCGCAAATACGGGAACACCCTGTTTTTCACCATTTTTCTGCAGCTGTTCGATTGCCGCCGGTCGGTAGACATCACATGCTACCAGCAATGGATTTCTTCCCTTTGCCTTGAGCTTTCCGGCAATCTTTGCCGTTGTGGTCGTCTTACCAGCACCCTGGAGACCTGCCATCATGATGACGGTAATCTCATTGCCCGGTTTTAACGCAATCTCTGTCATTTCGGAGCCCATCAGCTTGACCAGCTCATCGTTGACAATCTTTATTACCATCTGTCCTGGATTCAGACCATTTAAAACATCGGTTCCAATCGCCCGCTCCTGTACAGAATTGATAAACTGTTTTACTACCTTGAAGCTTACATCCGCTTCCAGAAGGGCCATCTTGACTTCTTTGAGTCCGGCTTTTACGTCGCTCTCGCTGAGTCGTCCCTTGCCTGTCAGGTTTTTAAACACATTCTGCAGTTTGTCTGCCAAGCTTTCAAATGCCATCAAAAACCTCCTGCATTATAAATCCAATATCTCGTTTGAGATTCGCCCGATTGCCTCAATCAGCGCCTGATTCTGTGTCTGGCTGAATTCTTCCGTCAACCGATGAATCTCAGTTACTTTTTCCTTGGTTTTCTGGAATTTGGCAATCAGTCCAAGCTTTTCCTCATAACCAAGAAGTGTACGGTCACAGCGCCGGATCAGATCATGCACACCCTGACGGGTAATGCCCTGTTCGTCTGCAATCTCACTGAGGGACAGATCGTTAAATACCACATCCTTATATACACTTTGCTGATGCTTTGTCAGGAGTTCTCCGTAGAAATCATACAAAAGACCCTGTTCAACAATTTTTTCCATTCCTCATCACCTGTGTTATCATACACGATAATCTAATTGGTGTCAAGTATTTTTTCTTTACACTAATGAGATTTGTGTTTTCTTGTTACTGTTCACAGGTAGGCACTTTTGGAACCGAAAGTGCCGTAAGAAAACGTGGTGGCAGCAGGAATTTGCCGTATTTAAATGCGAAGCCACGGCAAATTCCGTTACTGGGCACGTATGCGTGAACAGTAACGTTTTCTTTCAAATTCTATCCCCGCACCGGATGGCCATCTTCCTTCGGCATCTTCTTCGCCGCCCGCCAGAAGCAGATCATATGTGCCGTCGCAGTGACCGCCCAGGAGATTGGGTACGACAGATACAGGATCGCCAGCGATCGCTGCGCTGCAAATATGGTAAAGATCCAAATCACTCGCAGTCCGCAGGCGCCGGTCAGAGAGACTAGCGTCGGCAGGATCGAATACCCAAGTCCGCGGATGCTTCCGACCATCGTATCCATCACGCCGCACAGGAAATACGTCGTACAGATGATCGACATCCGGAGCAGTCCATAGGAAATAACGTCGGCGTCTTCTGAATATATCTGCAACAGCCACGGACCGCCGAGGTATGCTGCAAATCCAAGCACCAGTCCTACTGTCACAACGACGCCCTGGCAGGTGGCAAGAATCTTTTTGATCCGCGTGTATTTCTCTGCTCCGATATTCTGACTCGTAAAGCTTAAATTGGTCTGGTACAGCGCATTCATCGAGGTATACACAAATCCCTCGATATTCTGCGATGCCGTGTTGCCTGCCATCGCGATCGAACCGAAGGAATTGACAGACGACTGAATCAGTACGTTGGAGATCGCAAAAATCGCCCCCTGAATACCAGCCGGAAGACCTACCTTTATAATAAGAAGAAGTTTCCTCCGGTTGACTCCCAGCTTGGAAAGCGACAGCTTCATCGCGCCATCTGAACGCATCAGGCAGCGGATAACCAGAAATGCGGAAATACACTGGGAAATCACGGTTGCCAGCGCGACACCTGCTACATCCATCTGGAGCTGGGTAACAAAGAATACGTTCAGTGCCGCATTGATAACACCTGCCACGGTCAGGAAATACAGCGGGCGTTTCGTATCGCCGATCGCGCGCAGGATTGCACTTCCGAAATTGTACACCATCGTTGCCGGCATACCGGCAAAATAAATCCGCATGTAGATCGTCGATTTATCGATGACATCGTCCGGCGTCCCCATCAGTTCCAGCCAGAAACGTGAGGTAAACAAACCCAAAAAGACCAGAAACAGCCCGCTCATCAGGCTGACCGTGATCGCCGTATGGATTGTCTCGCTCATGTCGCGGTCATTCTTCGCACCATAATAGCGCGCTACCAGGACATTCGCGCCGATCGACAGACCAATAAAGACGTTAATGAGAAGATTAATAAGGGAACTGGTCGAGCCGACTGCTGCCAGAGACTGGCTGCCTGCAAAACGTCCCACCACAATCACATCCGCCGCATTAAAAAGAAGCTGAAGCACGCCAGAAAGCATCAACGGAATGGAGTATGTAAGTACCTTTCTGAGAATCGGGCCATTGCACATATCCATTTCATAGGATTTCGCCATGTTTTTTTCCTTTCGTATCCAAAAAAAGTCCTTTCATTTTTCAAAGGCTGGTCAGTTGATACTATTCTACCCCCTTTCCATACACTTTTCAAGCGTTCTTTTATCGTTGACTTTTTCTCAGCGCGTCTTATAATAAAAGCAGCTAAATTGTGACTGTGAAGGTACTGAACAGTTACGATAAATTTATGGCGTAAACTGTCCGGCATCTTCACAGTTACAGCCACTCTATTTATAAGGAGGACATCATGATGAACACACAGCGACTTGATAAAATTTTGAAAAAAATGGAGACAGAGGGACTCGATCAGATGATTATTTCCGATCCATATGCGATCTATTATCTGACGGGTCGCTTTATTGATCCGGGTGAACGTCTGCTGGCACTTTACATTAACCAGTCCGGCAAGAATAAGATCTTTATCAATAACCTCTTTACCGTTCCGGAAGATCTGGGCGTAGAAAAATTCCGTTTCTCGGATACAGACGATTACCTGACTCCTCTGTGCGACTGTGTTGAGGCAGGCAAACCGCTCGGTATTGATAAAACATTTGCTGCCCGTTTCCTGATTCCGGTCATCGATCATTCGGGCGCTTCCTCCTACAAGGTCAGCTCCATCTGCATCGATGAGGTCCGTGCGTGCAAGGATGACGAAGAACGTGAAAAAATGCGTGCGGTTTCCGCAATCAATGATAAGGCGATGGCACAGTTCCGAGGTCTGATCCATGAGGGCGTGACTGAGGAAGAGATCGCTTCCAAGATGTTAGATATTTATAAGAGTCTCGGTGCAGACGGATATTCCTTTGAACCACTGGTTGGCTTCGGTGCAAACTGCGCGCTTGGACACCACGGTCCGGACAACACGGTTCTGAAAGAGGGCGACACCGTCCTGTTTGATGTTGGATGCAGGAAGGATGGCTATTGTGCCGATATGACACGTACTTTCTTCTATAAAAAAGTACCGTCTGAGAAGCACCGCGCTATTTATGAGACCGTCCGCCGCGCAAATGCTGCCGCAGAAGCAATTCTGAAACCGGGCGTTCCGCTCTGCGAAGTCGATAAAGCTGCCCGCCAGATCATCGAGGATGCCGGATATGGTCCGAACTTTACCCATCGGCTGGGACATTTCATCGGTCTGGAAGTACATGAGTACGGCGATGTTTCTTCTGCGAACACCAAGGTCGCTGAGGTTGGCAATATCTTCTCCATCGAACCAGGTATTTATGTAGAAGGCGAAGTTGGTGTGAGAATCGAGGATCTGGTGCTGATTACTGAGGACGGATGCGAGATTCTGAACTCCTTCAGCAAGGAGCTGGATATTGTAGAGTAATCACATCGCATAATTTATAACATATAAAAAAGAAACTGTTACAGATGGTATTTCTGGTAATTCCGCTTACAACTCACGAATCATCCAGAAATCCAGTATCTGTAGACAGTTTCTTTTTACTTTTCTTTAAAAGCTAATTATAATTTTCATTTATAAAAAGGCGTTTTTACGCGTTCAGCTTCTCCGTCATCATTTCATTCACTTTACCCGGATTTGCCTTGCCCTTCATCGCTTTCATCACCTGACCAACCAGAAATCCAAGTACCTTTGTCTTTCCACTCTTATACTCTTCCACCGTCTTCGGGTTTGCGGCGAGTACATCGGAAACTGCCTGTTCCAGGGCACTGTCGTCATTGACCATGCCAAGTCCGTGTGCATCGACATAGGCGGACGGATCGACATCTTGCTCGAAAACAGCTGTAAATACTTCTTTTGCCGTGTTGTTATTGATCGTTCCGGCATCGACCAGATCGATGAGCTGTGCCAGATGCATCGGGGAGAACCACAGGCTTTCAGCGTCCTGTCCTTTTTCCTTGAGCAGGCGGCTTGCCTCGCCGATCAGCCAGTTTGCCGCTTTCTTCGGTTTCTGGCAGATGGTAGTGGTCTTTTCAAACATATCCGCCATCTTCTTAGACTCAGTCAGAATGCGGCTGTCATATTCAGACAGACCATATTCACTCTGGTAACGTGCCATTTTTTCCGGCTGCAATTCCGGCAGGGCGGCGCGGACGGATTCCAGCCATTCATCGCTGATGCAGACCGGCGGAAGATCCGGATCCGGGAAATAACGGTAATCTTTCGCATCCTCTTTAGAACGCATCGCATAGGAGTATTCCTTGTTGTCATCCCAGCGTCTCGTCTCCTGGATGACCTTCCTGCCCTCTTCCAGCAGCTCAATCTGGCGGGCGCGCTCACCGTCGATCGCACGGGCAATCGCCTTGAAAGAGTTCAAGTTCTTCATCTCGGTTCTCGTACCAAATGTCTCACTTCCCACCTCACGGACCGATAAGTTGACATCGGCACGCATCGAACCTTCCTGTAACTTACAATCTGATGCGCCCAGATACTGTACCAGCAGGCGCAGGCGTTCGAGGTAGGCAATAACCTCATCAGCACTCCGCATATCCGGCTCAGAAACGATCTCGATCAACGGCACGCCGCTTCGGTTGTAATCAACCAGCGAGCAGTCTTCCCACTCGTCGTGGATCAGCTTTCCGGCATCTTCCTCCATGTGAATTTCATGAATACGAATTTTCTTTTCACCGGCAGGCGTATCGATCGGGATATAACCGTCGTGGCAGATCGGGAGATACAGCTGGGAAATCTGATAGTTTTGCGGGTTGTCCGGGTAAAAATAGTTTTTCCGGTCAAATTTACAGAACTGGTTGATACCACAGTTTGCCGCCAGACCGACAGACATCGCGTATTCAACGACCTTCTTATTTAAAACCGGCAGAGAACCCGGCATACCGGTACAAACCGGGCAGGTATGAGTATTTGGTTTTGCTCCAAATTCGGTGGAGCAGCCGCAGAAAATCTTGGTTTTCGTCGCCAGCTCTACGTGTACCTCCAAGCCGATGACTGTCTCATATTCTTTCTTCATCTTATCTGCCCTCCTTGTCTGTCATAACCGGAAGCTTCCATGCACCTCTCGCCTTTTCGTATGCAGATGCCGCGCCAAACAGCTTCTTTTCCTGAAAGCAGTCTGCAATCATCTGAAGCCCGATCGGAAGTCCCTTCGAATCCAGCCCGCACGGAACTGAAATGCCCGGAAGACCTGCCAGGTTGACCGAAACAGTATAAATATCGCCCAGATACATCTTCATCGGATCGGAAAGGCTGTCGCCCAGCAGCGGTGCCGTGGACGGCGCTGCCGGTCCCAGAATGACATCGTATTTCTCAAACGCCTTGTCAAATGCCTGTTTAATCAATGCTTTTGTGCGGAGTGCTTTCAGATAATATGCATCGTAGTAGCCGGAACTCAAAACGAACGAACCGAGCATGATACGGCGTTTTACCTCTGGTCCAAAGCCCTCGGAACGGCTCTTTTTATACATTTCATGTAAATCTTCATATTCCGGTGTGCGGTAACCGTACTTCACACCGTCAAACCGGGACAGGTTGGAGCTTGCCTCCGCCGATGCAATGACGTAATATGCTGGGATCGCATACTCAACCATGCCTAAATCAAAAAACTCCACTTCTGCCCCGCGTTCTTTTAACGCCTCAGCTGCCGCCAGAACAGCTTTTTTTACATCTTCATCGAGTCCTTCGCCCAGATAATCGGACGGGATTCCGATCTTCATCCCTTTTACCTCTCCGGTCAGGGCAGCGGTAAAATTGTACGCCTCCCGCTTGACAGAGGTGCTGTCCTTTTTATCATAGGAAGCGATCGTCTCCAGAATTGCCGCGCAGTCTGCGGTATCTTTCGCAATCGGTCCAATCTGATCCAGCGAGGAACCATAGGCGATCAGACCATACCGGGAAACCGTTCCATAGGTCGGTTTGATGCCGGTCACGCCGCAGAAGGAACTTGGCTGGCGGATGGAACCGCCCGTATCTGAACCAAGAGCAAAAAAGGTCTCTCCCGCTGCGACAGCCGCACACGAGCCACCGGAAGATCCGCCCGGTACATGCTCTGTATTCCAGGGGTTTTTCGTCGGTCCAAACCAGGATGTCTCGGTCGTACTTCCCATCGCAAATTCATCCATATTTGTCTTGCCAAGCAGGATCGCACCGGCTTTTTTGAGGTTCAGCGCTGCCTCCGCTGAGTACGGAGGTACAAATCCCCTTAAAATTTTGGAACTGCACGTTGTCTCAATTCCCTCTGTACAAATATTATCCTTGATCGCCATTGGAACGCCCGCCAGCGGTCCGGTCAGGGTGCCATCGTCAATCTGTTTCTGGATCTCATCCGCCTGTGCCAGTGCTGCCTCCTCGGTCAGCGTTACATAAGCATGAACTGTATCTTCATATTTATGAATCCGTTCCAGAGATGCCTGTACCGCCTCCCGGACGGAGATTCGTTTTTCTTTAATTTCTTTTCCCAGCTCCAGCGCTGTTAATTCTGAAATTCCCATCCTGATTTCCTCCATATCGCTGCTTATATCTCTAATTCTTTTTACTCCACTGTCCTAGGCACCTTGTACTGTTTTTCTTTCTGCTCCGGTGCATTCGAAAGCATCGCATCTGATTCATCTCCATTTTCCACGACATCTTCGCGGAACACATTGTGAATGTCAAAGACATGCGACATCGGTTCTACCTCCGAAGTATCAAGCTGATTCAGCATATCGATATACTCAAGCATCCGGCTCATGTCGCTTTTCGCTGCCTCCTTTTCCTCCGGGGAAAGGGAAAGCTTTGCTAAAATACCAACATAATCAATCATTTCATCGTCTATTTTCACTGCCATAAGTTCTGTTCCTTCCTATTATAATATGTGTTATGGACAAGCTCTTTGTTTCATAGGAAATTGCGTCCTGTCACGTTACGGTACCAGACGGCTCATATCTCTCGGGAAGAGCGAAACCTCACGGACATTCTCCTCTTCAAGCAGCTGCATCGTCATACGTTCCAGACCGATACCGAGTCCGCCGTGAGGCGGCATACCGTGTTTGAAGGTGCTTAAATACTGTTCCATTCCCTCGGTATCCATACCGCGTTTTTCAATCTTCTCCATCAACTCGGTGTAGCTGTGGATACGCTGTCCGCCGGTTGTGACTTCCAGTCCACGGAATAAAAGGTCAAAGCTGAGTGTTACTTTCGGATCTGTCGGGTCATCCATCGCATAGAATGGACGCTTCTTGGATGGATAATGGGTGACAAACACGAAATCGGCGCCGTACTCTTCTTTAAAATAGCGTCCAATCAGGTGTTCTTCCTCCGGCTCCAGATCGTATGGGTTTTTGATCTGGGTTCCATATTTTTCGGAGGCAAGGCGTTTCGCCTCGGTAAAGGTCACTGCCGGAATCTTCTCTACTTCCGGAAGTTTGACTTTAAGGATTTCCAGCTCCGTGGAATATTCCTTCTTTAAAATTTCCACCATATGATGAAGAAATCCGGTTTCCATCGCCATGATATCGGTAAAATCATCGATATATCCCATCTCAAAATCCAGTCCGGTATATTCGTTTAAATGGCGTTTCGTGTTATGCTTCTCCGCACGGAACACCGGACCAACCTCCATCACACGGTCAAACACGCCGACCATCATCTGTTTGTAAAACTGCGGACTCTGCGCTAACACCGCCGGGCGGTGAAAATAATCGAGTTTAAAGACGTTTGCTCCGCCCTCGGCTCCTTTTGCTCCGATCTTCGGGGAATGAATTTCCGTAAATCCTTCTCCATACAGGTACTCCCGGAATGCCCGTGCGATTCCTTCCTGGATTCTGAAACGTGCGCGCTCCCGCAGGTTGCGGAGTGTCAGAGAACGCATATCCAGTTTGGCTTCCAGGGATACGCTCATTTTCCATTTTGATACGGCAATCGGCATCGGTTCTTCCGGTTTCGAGAGGATCCGAACACTCTTTAAACGAAGTTCCATGCCTCTCGGCGCCCGCTCTTCTTTTCGGAGGACACCGGAAACTTCTACGAATGTTTCTTCTCTTAATTCAGTAAAATCTGCGTCGGTCACACCTTTTTCATAGACAGTCTGCAGCACGCCGTCACGTTTCCGGAGAATCACAAATGCGATATCGCCCATGTTGCGGACACTCATGATCGCGCCGTTTACCTTTACTTCCCGTCCTTCCATACCGTCTGCAAACACGGCTGCCAGATCCAGCACTTCTTTTTCCTTTTTACCTGTCATAAATTCCATCGCTGTTTCCTCTCTTTCTCTGCTTTTTGATATGTCCGGGACGGGAATAATGAAAAAGAATGTGCCTTGGCACATTCTCGCGCCGAGCGCGGTCGCTTGCGACAAACTACATCTTCGCGCGAGTGCGCATCATTGGCACGTTAGTGCCTTTTTGTGTAATAGGGGATTCCAAGGAATTTCCTATTACACAAAAGTCCCGGAATGACGTTCACTCACATCATTCCGGGACGGGATATTCCCGCGGTACCACCCGCATTTAAAAAGAAACGATTGTTTTTCTTTTTACTCTTTCGCTGCTTAACGCGCAGTCACGTGATGACCTACCTGCGGCGGCTGGCGGGGTGTCCAGTGTCGCTCTCAGTCATCCGGCTCCGGAGTGTTCCCTATTGTCCCGCTCCCTCCTGACACGGCTCTCAGCCGGTGACCGCGTCTTTCTGTCGGATTCTTCGAAACAGAGTCTCCATCTTTGCCTTTTAAAAAAGTGGGCACGAATACCATGATTATCATGGCATCCTTGCCCACCCCGTTGGATTCAATTTTTTATGTTCAAACTATAAACTATTTTTCTGAGTTTGTAAAGAGGTTTTTTAATTTTTTTTCACGCAGTAATTCTGTATGGAATATGTCAGCTTCGCTGACCAGTATCACGCGCCAAGTCTCACAGATGTTCGACTTAAATAGAAGAAATCTTGTACAATATCCTCCCTTGAAACATTTTTTCAAAATTCGTGTGCAAATTGTATTGACATTCAGAATTTTTCGTGTATACTACTACACATAAAAGCAAGGGCGCTTCGAGATGATCGAGGTGCCCTTTTCTTTATGTAAAATGTGTCAGAGCACATTCATCTTACGTAGATTTAATCATCACAAAATCGCAGACATAAAACCTGAAAGGAGACATGAGTTATGAAAAAAAACATCCCTGAACTGTATGGAAGTCTTGTATTCAACGACAAAGTCATGAAAAGCAAATTGCCGCGCGATGTTTATAAGGCACTCCGCAAAACGATTGAAAATGGCAGCCATCTGGATCTCGACATTGCAAATGCAGTCGCAGTTGCAATGAAGGAATGGGCCGTTGAAAATGGTGCAACTCACTTCACACACTGGTTCCAGCCGATGACCGGCATCACTGCTGAGAAGCACGACAGTTTCATCAACCCGGTTGGCAATGGCGAAGTTATCATGGATTTCTCCGGCAAAGAGCTGGTAAAGGGCGAACCGGATGCATCCAGTTTCCCATCCGGCGGACTTCGTGCCACCTTTGAGGCAAGAGGTTATACAGCCTGGGATCCAACCTCCCCAGCATTTATTAAAGACGATACACTCTGCATCCCGACCGCATTCTGTTCCTACAGCGGCGAGGCACTTGATACCAAAACCCCTCTTCTGCGTTCGATGGAAACCATCAACCGCGAGGCGCTGCGTGTCCTGAAACTCTTCGGAAACGAAGATGTGACCCGCGTTGTCTCCACCGTTGGTCCGGAACAGGAGTATTTCCTGGTTGATAAAGAACTGTTTAATAAGAGAAGCGATTTGAAATTTTGCGGAAGAACTCTGTTTGGCGCACCGGCTCCGAAGGGGCAGGAAATGGATGACCACTATTTCGGCGCTCTCCGTCCGAGAGTTTCCGCTTTCATGAAAGAACTGGATGAAGAGCTTTGGAAACTCGGTATTCCGGCAAAAACCAAACACAACGAGGTAGCTCCGGCGCAGCATGAACTTGCCACCATCTACACAACTACCAATGTGGCAGTTGACAATAACCAGCTCACTATGGAAATCATGAAACGTGTGGCAGAAAAACATGGTCTTGTATGCCTGCTCCATGAGAAACCATTTGAGGGCATCAACGGAAGCGGCAAACACAACAACTGGTCTTTATCGACCAACACCGGCGAAAACCTACTTGATCCGGACCGTGATCCGGCAAAGAACTTACAGTTTCTTCTCTTCCTGTTCGCAACGATCAAGGCAGTCGATGTCTACGGCGATCTGCTCCGCGTATCAGTTGCAACTGCCGGAAATGACCACCGTCTGGGCGGCAACGAGGCGCCGCCAGCTATCGTGTCTATGTTTATCGGCGATGATCTGGAAGCAGTTCTCAATATTGTGGAAAAAGATCTGGAGTCTGAGGCAAAAGAAATCCAGACCATGAAGCCGGGCGCAAAGGTTCTGCCGCACTTTATCAAAGATACGACCGACCGCAACCGCACTTCTCCGTTTGCCTTTACCGGCAATAAATTCGAGTTCCGTATGCCAGGTTCCGCTCTCTCTGTATCGGAACCGAACATTGTCATCAATACAGCCGTAGCTGAAGTTTTAGGCGAATTTGCAGACCGTCTGGAAGGTCTTTCAGGCAAGGCTCTGGAGGCAGAAATCCATCTGCTCTTAAAGGAAGTGCTGCGTGATCACCGCCGCATCGTATTCAACGGCAACGGTTACACCAGCGAATGGGTAGAGGAAGCTCACAAACGCGGACTCTTCGACCTGCCGAGCTGTGCAGAGGCATTTCCGCGCCTGATTGCTGAGAAAAACGTAGAACTGTTCCTGAAACACGGCATCTATACCAAGGAGGAACTCTTCTCCCGCTACGAAATCAAGGAAGAGAACTACATCAAGACCATCAACATCGAGGCAAAGACGATGCTTTCGATGATGAAGAAGACCTTCCTGCCGTCCGTCCTCTCCTACTGCAAGGAGCTGGCTGAAACCGCCGCAAAGACAAAGGCAATCCTGCCGGACGCACCGATCAGCGCCGAGAGCAAACTGCTTGAGAAGCTGTCCGGTCTCTACACCGAGATTTCCGAGAAAACCGAAGCACTGGCAGAGGCTGAAAAAGCGGCAGAATCCATGGAAGATAATATCGAGAAGGTTGCATATTTCCACTATACGATTCTTGCCAAGATGGATGACTTGAGAAGCAGCGTTGATACCGCAGAAGCCCTGATTCCAGATTCCTTCCTGCCGTATCCGACTTACGATGAACTGCTGTTCTCCGTATAATCTGACATGTCAATATTATGACTTGATTGAAAAATCGAGAAAAATGTGTTATGATTTGGCTGCAAAATATTGGTATATTGTCTTTTATACTGATATTTTGCAGTCAATTTTGGGTTCTTATCCCTGTTATTTTCTTATCATTCAGGTATCTTGAATACAAAGGAGGTTTATATCATGAGGGAGTCACTCACATACGAAACCGGGCTTCGTGAGGAATGCGGCGTATTTGGAATGTTTGACCTGGAGGGCGGCGATGTTGCCAGAGATATGTACTACGGACTCAGCGCACTCCAGCACCGCGGTCAGGAGTCATGCGGCATCGCAGTCTGTGACACGAACGGTCCAAAGGGCGTTGTCAACTGCTACAAAGGGCTGGGACTTGTCAATGAGGTATTTCATGAGGAGACGTTAAAACGCCTCGGCGGCAATCTGGGAGTTGGTCATGTCCGCTACTCCACAACTGGTTCTTCTACCATCGAAAACACACAGCCACTGGTACTTAAATATTTTAAGGGAACACTCTGTCTGGCGCACAACGGAAACCTGGTAAATGCGTTTGAGATGCGCCGCCAGCTTGAAGAAACCGGCGCAATCTTCCAGACGACGATGGATTCAGAGGTAATCGCGTTCCACATCGCCAGAGAACGTCTGGCTGCCCCGACCGCCGAAGAGGCAATCAAACGGACCGCGGCAAAAACACGTGGCGCTTATGCCCTGATTATCTCCAGCCCGCGCAAGCTGATCGGTGTTCGTGACCCATTTGGTCTGCGTCCTCTCTGCCTCGGCAAAAAGGGAAATGTCTGGATCATGGCATCGGAAAGCTGTGCCATCACCTCGGTCGGCGGCGAATTTATCCGTGATATCGAACCGGGTGAGATCGTGACCATCACCCGCGACGGCGTTTTTTCTGATAAAAGCCTGCAGCAGGAAAAACGGGCGCACTGCGTTTTCGAATACATCTATTTTGCCCGCCTCGACAGCCACATCGATGATGTGAGCGTCTATGAGGCTAGGCTGCGCGGCGGCGCGGCTCTCGCACATTCCTTCCCTGCCGATGCCGACCTCGTCGCCGGTGTACCGGATTCCGGCCTGACCGCCGCGATGGGATATGCGAAGGCATCCGGCATTCCATATGAGATTATTTTCCATAAAAATAGCTATGTCGGCAGAACCTTCATCAAACCGACCCAGGAAGAACGCGAAAATAGCGTCCGTATCAAGCTTAATATTCTGGAACCGGCTGTCAGGGGAAAACGCATTGTCCTCGTCGATGACTCTATCGTGCGCGGTACGACGATGAAAAACCTGATCCGCATGCTCAAAAAAGCCGGGGCGAAGGAAGTCCATGTGCGCGTCAGCTCTCCGCCATTCCTCTTCCCCTGCTATTTCGGTACCGATGTCCCATCCAATAAACAGCTCATCGCCAGCAGCCATTCCGTCGAAGAAATCTGCCGGGAGATCGGTGCGGATTCGCTTGGATATATGCCGGTTGAAGATCTCGAGGAGATGGCAGGCGGACTGCCGCTCTGTACGGCATGCTTTACCGGAAACTATCCGATGGATGTGCCGGATGGGGAGATTAAGGATGCATTAGAATAAATATTGTGCAAATAAAAAAGGGCTCTCACCGAGTCCTTTTTTATCCCTCACACTTTTTCACGTTTTGTCAAAACTTTTGTTTTTGTTTAAAATGTCTTATATGTTTTTATACATTGGATGACGGACGGTTGTTCTGCGCTTTTAACGCTTTCAACTCGTCAAATACAACATCGTTCAGAACCTTAATGTAGGTTCCTTCATACCGGACGAACGGGACTCTATAACGCCTGCACTCTCAAACTTGCGGAGTGCATTGACGATAACGGAACGGGTAATGCCGACTCTGTCTGCAATCTTGCTGGCTACCAGAATGCCCTCGTTGCCTTCCAGCTCATCGAAGATGTGGGTAATTGCTTCCAGTTCGGAGAAGGACAGGGTGCTGATCGCTGATTTAACGATCTGGATCTTTCTTGTCTCCTCTGCATTCTCCTCGTTGACAGAACGCATCATCTCAAGTCCGACAACAGTGGTTCCGTACTCACTCAGGATGATATCGTCGATGTCGTACTGTGCATCTGATTTGTAGATGAACAGAGTACCCAGTCTCTCACCGGATATATCAATAGGCGTGATGATCGCCTGATACTTCTTCACGTTCTCCTCGGCGAATCCCAATGTGGCAAGGTTGACATTTTCCTTCGTTGACAAAACGCTTAAAAGGCGTTCATTCAACATACGGTCAACAAAACCGCCGACCTGATCCTTGATCAACTCTTCGATCTCATCCACACCCTCATGAATCGCAACTCCGAGTACTTTACCTTTCTTGCTGATTACGAGAATATTGGATTCCAGTATGTCACTGAGGACTTCACAAATGTCATTGAACACAACCTTATGAGAATGGTTGTTGTGCAATAACTTATTAATTTTTCTAGTTTTGTCCAGTAATTGAACGCTCATTTTACCAGTTACCTCCTTTGCCTTTATCGTAAATTAGAATTCGATCCTAACCTGTAAGAATTGTAACACGATTTTCGTATAATAGCAAGAGTTTTTCTGTATTTTTCATTTTTTTTTAATAATTAATATCTATTTCAAGAGTTTTTATGAGTTTTTTACATTTGCCAAATTAACATCAAAAAAATATTGATTTTACGATGTTTTTCGCCTTATCATGTTAATCATGTACCAATTATGTACCATTTACTGATAAAGCACTTTCGACCAAGTAAATTTCTTTTTCACTTTGGTCTTCTGTGGTGTCTACATAGAGGTTCATTGTGGTAGTAATATCTGCGTGTCCTAAGAGCGTTTGCAACGTCTTTGGTAACATTCCGCCTTCAATACATCGCGTAGCAAATGTGTGTCTGAGGATATGCATTGAGATTTCACGTATCCCAACCCTGCGGCACACAGTTCGCAAAGCTGAATCAACATTCCCCATAATCAGAGGCGTACCATTCTTACGCAGAAATACGTAACTTTCCCATTCTTGCTCTGCCGATTCAATTTGTTTATCTTTTTCTTTTTGCAGCGACAACACTCTTATCGCTTCCGCAGTTAAAGGCACTTTTCTAAAGCCAGCTTCACTTTTAGGATCTCCAATTCTCCAACTTTGTATTTTGCTATCATAACTCAGCGAATGGCGAATATGTATGGCTTTATTTTTCAAATCGACATCGCTCCATTGCAGCCCGGATATTTCCCCGATTCTTAATCCGGTTTGTAGGGCTAAAACATATACATATTCGAATTCGTTGCCTATAATGCCCTTGCACAAAGTTTTTTGCTCATCAATGGTCAACGCTTTTCTTGGATTGGATTTTTGTCCAATTTTATATTCAATACGTTTACCACAAGGGTTTTTTGAAAGAACATCATTTTGTACGGCGTATTCCAATAGGTCTTTCAAAATTATCTTTATATTTTTAATAGAGGCTGTTTTCATTCCGGCATCAGACATATTATTCAAAATTAACTGGCAATCCATAGATGTTACCTTAGCCAACATTTTGTCGCCGATTACAGGTTTGATATAATTCTTATAATTGGTTTCATAAGTATTAATTGTTGAAATTCTAAGCTTCCTTTTTTTCATCCCGATCCAATAATTATACCATTCGGAAACCAATATTTCATCTGGAAAATTGAGATTGCGGTGTTTGTCGTCATATTCTGCATTCGCAACCCACTTTCTGCATTCTTGAAACTTTTTAAAAATTTTCTGCTTCCGCTTTCCGCTAAAGGTTGTGTATCGCCCCACGTAATACCCATCTTTTCGTTGGGTTATGCCGATGCCAAGCTCCTTCCCTTTTAGGTCTTTTCCCATACGATTTAAAACTCCTTTCTTAAATGAGAAAAGCCTTATGTGCTATTATGTTAGCACATGAAGCACCAAAAGTCTACAATTCAATGTTTTCTGACAGATATTTTTCTAAATTTTTCCTTTTAATCAACCTTTTTCTTCCCACATAGATAACGAATTCGCATCGAGGATTATTTGTCAGCTCTCTTAACTTATTGATTCCGATGCTGGTGTAAGCCGCGGCTTCCTCCAATGTCAGTGCCGCCTTCTCCCAAATAGGTACAGATTCTTTTGTCATTGCTCGCCTTTCTCAAGTTTAGAAAGAGGACATTCAGAAGAACGTCCTCCATATTTTAGTAACAGAAATAATGCCACGGTGTTTTTAGGTACACGCCGCGTCCCTGTTTCCCGCCGGACTGCCACACCACATTTCCCGGAAGAATACTGCCATTTTCAAGAATCCATCTGGCATTCGCCCAGTTCCGCTCGGTCGGTTGCCGGTAAAAATTACCATCTGGAATACAGGCATATTGTCTTTTCTGGAAAATAACGTTTTCTAATGAGTTTGGAAAGCGACTGTCCGCTACCCGGTTAAGTACCACCGACGCTACATATCTTTGTTCCATATCATCACACGGTTGCGCTTCTCCGGCGATTAGATGAGCCAGAAGATATAAGTCGTGGTCGGAATAGTTATGATTCACCGGTTCCTCGTAAAGATTCACTGCCTCGATAAAAGCCACACCATCTTCCGCCAAGATCATTGTCCAGCCATCTTCGGTGAATGCCGCGTCAAATGAAGTGTTCTCCATCGCGATGCCCTTTACCTCGGAAGTGGTATCCGGTTCGGCGTAAATTTCAAATGCGCCATGTGCATACATTGTTTTTGTTTCCAATTCGTCCTGTGCCGCCATTTCAACAGCGGTTTTCATATTCATCTCCCCTGCCTGTACCGAGCCAGGCATGACAAACAGTGAAGCAATCGTCGCCGCGACGATAAAAGCCTTTTTCATGAAACCTCCTTTATACAAGGGTTAATAGTTGCTATATCAAACCTTACGGCGTGATAATCTTTTTCTCCGGAACCGCGATTTTAGACAGCGGTTTCATAATTTCATCGTAGAGATCTGCTGGAAATTCATGGATGATTCTTGCAATCTCATCGACGTTTACCGCCTGTAATAAAAGATTTCTCTGTTTGTTTTCAGGATTAATCGCATAGAACCAGGCGAATCCGCCGTTGACCTCCACATAATTGCAACGCGAATCAAAATTCAGCTCACGCCCGTCTTTTAATTTGCATACATTGTGCTGTACTAAACTCATATGTATCTCCTTTCTTATTTTCGCCTAACACTATATACTTCTCTTTTTATCTCCGAACTGTATCAAACTTGCGATCAATGCTGCGGGTGAAACAAAAATTGCAGCCGCAACGCAAATCAAGCCGCCTATCGCCGAAATCACCACGCTGACGATTACGGTCAAAATAGTCCATAACAGCCAGACAAAACTTCCGATCACGATTCCCATAAAACCACCTCCTCGGCACTGAATGTTTTTGCCACATCAATAAGTCGTTGGTTGGAACTCCCGCGAAATGCCAAACTAAGGTCGCGAAAAGACTCCTTGTACTCACCATCAACAACTACATCACACATAACGGTGATTGCCCTACGCCATTGATTTTCAACGATCCCGCCCTCCACATCAAACTTGTCATCATACCAAAGCTGTTCCCATGTGTAGCCCGTATACAGCCAGATCGTCTTATTTGGAAAATTTGTCCTAATCAAATAGAGCAATGGACGAATCTGTCTAATATTGCCTGCGTAAAGAGGATCGCCACCGCTTATCGTAATTCCTGCGACGTAATCCTTCGACAACTCTTTAAAAATCTGTTCATATGCCGCATCGTCGAAAATCTGTCCTGCTTCCGGATCCCATGTCTGAGGGTTATGACAGCCTTTGCAATGATGGTCGCAGCCAGAAACAAACAAGGTGATGCGTACTCCAGGTCCATTGGCAATGTCATTTTTCTTAATCGCACAGTAATGCATACTTTCTCCTATACTCAAAGAGCCAGAATCGCTGCCGAACAGAAATTCTGACTCTTTTATTCAACAACTTATTTTACAGATGCAGCACCCGATCCCGGATTTCCTGGGTACGTCCCTGGTTCCAGAACTGAGTCCCGATGTAACCGCAGGTACGACGTGCGACTGACATTTTATTCTGGTCGCGGTTGCCACAATTCGGGCACTCCCACACCAGCTTGCCAGCCTCATCCTCAACAATCTTGATCTCGCCGTCATAACCACAGCATTCGCAATAATCGCTCTTAGTATTTAATTCTGCATACATGATATGCTTGTAAATATGCTGCATGACCGCGAGCACAGCCGGAATATTATTCTGCATATTAGGTACTTCTACATAGCTAATGGCTCCGCCTGGGGATAATTTCTGGAATTCAGACTCGAACGTGAGTTTTGTAAATGCGTCGATGTCTTCGCGCACATTGACATGATAGCTGTTTGTGATGTAGTTATGGTCTGTGACGCCTGAAATGATACCGAACCGTTTCTGTAAGCATTTTGCAAACTTATAGGTCGTGGATTCAAGCGGTGTTCCATAAACCGAGTAGGCGATGTTTTCTGCCGTGCGCCACTCGGCACACTTGTCGTTCAAACGCTGCATAACTTTCAGCGCAAATGGTCTTGCATCCGGATCGGTGTGACTCTTTCCGGTCATGTACTTACACATTTCATAAAGCCCCGCATATCCAAGCGAAATAGTTGAATAGCCGCCATAAAGCAGTTTATCAATCGTTTCACCTTTTTTTAGTCTCGCGAGAGCGCCATGTTGCCAGAGGATCGGCGCCACATCTGACGGTGTACCGAGTAATCTCTCATGACGACAACGCAACGCACGATGACACAGTTCCAGTCTCTCATCGAGAATCTGCCAGAAGCGCTCCATATCGCCACCGGATGAACACGCCACATCTACTAGATTGATTGTGACAACGCCCTGGTTGAAACGCCCATAAAACTTCATACTTCCGTCTGGATTTCTGATGCCGTCTTCGGCTGTTAAAAAGGAACGACAGCCCATACAAGTGTAAACAGCGCCGTTTTTCATCTCGCGCATGATTTTGGCGGAAATATAATCCGGAACCATCCGTTTTGCGGTACACTTTGCTGCCAGCTTGGTTAGATACCAATACTTCGACTCTTCTGTGATGTTGTCTTCATCCAGAACGTAGATGAGTTTTGGAAACGCCGGTGTGATCCAGACGCCTTTCTCATTTTTGACACCTTGCATTCTCTGGCGCAGTACCTCTTCAATGATCATCTCGAGGTCATCTCTGGTTTGCCCTTCCGGGACCTCATCTAAATACATATACATCGTAACGAACGGAGCCTGTCCATTGCAGGTCATTAGAGTAATGAGCTGGTACTGGATTGTCTGGATACCACTCTTAACCTCTGTTTTCAGACGGTTCTCGACGATGTGATTGATTGTGTTTTCATCTAATGAGTCGCCGCACGCGGTACGCTCTTCGACGACTGCATCCCGGATTTTCTGGCGGCTAATATCGACAAATGGCGCCAAATGTGCAAGAGAAAACGACTGTCCGCCATACTGGTTGCTGGCTACTTGCGCTACGATCTGAGTCGTGACGTTGCAGGCAGTAAAGAAACTGTGTGGCTTCTCAATCATCGTTTCGCTGATCACAGTGCCGTTCTGCAGCATATCCTCCAGATTAATTAAGTCGCAGTTATGTTCTCTCTGTGCAAAATAATCGCTATCATGGAAATGAATGATTCCTTCTTTATGTGCGCGAACAATTTCCTCCGGCAGCAGTACACGCTCCGACAAATCCTTGCTGACCTCGCCCGCCATGTAATCGCGTTGGGTAGAATTAATCATTGGATTTTTGTTGGAATTTTCCTGATTAACCTCCTCGTTGACATGATCTAAAAGTGTCAGAATGCCATTGTCCGTCGTGTTTGATTTGCGCTTCAGCTCTCTACGATAACGGTAACGTACATATTTCTGGGCGACTTCATAGCCGCGCACCTCCATGATGCCGGTTTCGACCATGTCTTGAACATCCTCTACATTTACCGCGTGCGGCGCCTTCTGTACCTGCTCGACAATAGATGACGCGACGGCTTCAATCTGGTATGCTGTCATCTGATGAATCCGGTCAACCTCTTTATTTGCTTTCGTGATCGCATTCACAATCTTTGCCTGGTCAAAATCCACTTCTTCGCCATTTCGTTTAATTATTTTTTTTGCCAACTTATCCTCTCCTTTCTATCTTCGGATCTCGCCCGTCCCACAACTTCGGCACTCCAAACACACGTGCGAGCTTGGGGATTCCGTGTAATTCGGAACCCGGCGAAGCCCGTCAATAATATATTCCCTGTTTTCAATCATGATTGTGATGAAATCGTCGTCGCAGGGGAGAGATCTCTTTAACATTCCTACGGTTGCTATCACTTACCCTTTTTCACCTCCTCTCAATCGTCTAAAAGCAACTCTGCCGCGACTTCATTCCAGTTCGCGCAGCGCAGCCCGTCCCAGCCTTTATTCCACTCATAAACCTTACCGAAGCAGATCTTCTTTTTGGCATTAGTCGCGCTTAAATATTTCATATTGTCATCAATAAAAATTGCATCGCTCATATCTAAATGGGATTTATCCGTAAATTCGTCCGGATTGATGATGTGAATTTTAGAAATGTAAGGCATATGTTTTTGGATCCAACGTTCTTTGCCGATGCCGTTTGGTTGAGGACACATCGACGCCACTTCAATCGAATACTGCGACGACAACATACGGATAACTTCTTCTCCGTCGCGCATAAATTGTAGACGCTCAAAAAATCGCGGCTGGTTCCAAAGAGCATCAATATACCAAGGATTTGCCAGCTCTAACTCTACCATTCCCCACGTCTTGATGCTTTCCGGCGCTACCGGCGTGAACCCGGCATAATACCGAAAATCTTCATTATATAAAGAAACAATGGATGCGATTGAATCGGTGATTGTTCCGTCAAAATCAAGAATTAGTCTCTGCTTTTGCACGCTCCTGCTCCTTTCGTATGATTCGTTCCAGTTTTTCCACGCCGCTTTCAAAGGTTCCATCATTCAGAATATGGTACTGCCACGGCATATCGTGTTCGTACTGGCTAAAATGTTCGTCCTCTGATTTTCGTCGCTCTTCAAACACGGCATCGCCGCGCTGTGCTGCCCGTTGCTTTGCCGTAGAGCTTGGGACGCGGATATAAACTTGAATAAAATTATATTCGTCCCCGACGGTATCCAGTAAGAATTTGATTCCAGCGGGGTCAATTACATAAATATCTGATTCATCCAGAATTTCGCGGGTCACAAAATATTTGGCGCCGTTGATTTCTGTGTACGCAACCATATCGTTTTCATATCCTGCGACGTCTTCCTCTGAAATAAAGATATGATCGGAGTTTTCAGAGGTTTCTCCGGGACGCGGCGGACGGGTCGCGTATGATTTGACCGGTACGAGACCGGTCTTTTCACACACTGCATGGACAAGGCTGCTTTTTCCCACCGCGCTTCTACCTGCGACAAGAAAGATTGTTTTTTTACTCATTGGTATCTCCTTCATACATAATCAGCTCTTTTGCATACGGCAGCGACTCAACCCACGCAACAAATTGTTCCGACCATTCCGTGAGTTTATGATGACGTCGCTGGAAGTACATATTACGGACGTTCTCATAGTTTAATGTAACGGTGCGGGTCTGAAGCCAGGATTCAGGAAGCCAACGCACGAGTTCTTTCCAATATCTTCTATCTTTTGTTTTAAGATAAGCCTGCCTAAGAGATTCCAACCAATCAATAATACACGGCGGTTCTTCGGAAGATGAAAAAAGGAATTTTTGCTCTCCATCGACAAGTTCGCTGATTAAGCCCTTGTTGTAATCGCCTATTTCGAAACACTCCATTGTGATCGGCGTAGACGCCAGCTTATGCATGGTGCTTTCACTATTTGTTATTACGCCTACACGATACTGATCGGCTTCTTTCCACCAGAAGAGAGGTGCGGTAATATCAACGCAAACCATGATCTGACGCATGAATTTACTGTGAGAACTTCCTTCCTTGATCGACGCCTTTAATAAGCGCTGCATTAGCTCCAAGTCATTTGCTCCGAGAACGAAACCGCATTTGCCGTCATCTGTGAAATCAGACTGATAGCTATCACTGCGATCCCAGCTCTGCATCGGATTTCTAAGCCCACGAACAGCGCCGTCAAGATTACAAACTTTTGTATGCTCAAATTTCATATAAACCTCCTCTACCACCATAAACGTTGAAGCCATTTTGCGAACAACTGCAATCCTTCTTCGATTACTTCCTGCCGCCGCCGTTCTTCCTGCTTATGTTTTTCTTCAATCTCAGCGACCCAATCCTCTTTTTCGATGATTAAGCGTTCAAATTCGCTGCCTTCGATCGGCGCGCCATACATATGTAGACCGTCAATATAATCATATTTGGGATCATCAATCCACCAGTCGCTCTGATCTAAAACATATTCGAAAGCCAGGATCATCTTGTCAAGAGCCGCCATCCATTTCTCATGCGTATCCATTTCGCCGCAACCGGGACAACCGTCTTCGACCTCCCTGAACTTTCTCAGCCGGGGCAAGACAAATTCGGCGATACGGCAATCCAGATTCCAAAGCTCCTTGGGGGCGACGTATTTGCCATGTTGTTTCAGCCACTTTTTTCGTGCGCGTTTATTCATCTACGCCTCCTCAATCAACATAATCCGTAAACTCCTTCCCGCAACACATACATTTCACTGTCTGACAATCTATGATGCCGCTTGGCAGAAACGTAAAAACAAATTGTTCACCAGCAGTTGCACGAGTTATGCAACCTTGTCTTACATGGTCCTGCATCCACTTATTGATTCTGGGACTTGTTTCAAATGTCATCTAATCACCTCCCCGCTCTCTAATATCTAATATCAAAATTTCCATGCTCATTGATCCAGTCAATTATCTCTTTGTATCCAAGTCCGCCCTGTTCTCTGGGTCGCATGATATAGTCATACTGTTTTGGATGCGTCAACTTCATCCGCTCAAACCGCCCGTTTCCCGGCTTTTCCAAATGACACCCATAGCCACAGAACATACAGCCGGTACGATCGCAACCCGTCGTTTTGAGCAATGGTCTATCTAAGTCGAGCACTCCCATATCTGCTACATTTTCCGGCAGCGATTCTTTCTCGCCATTTGATCCGACGATGTCTCCATATACAGAGCAGATCTCGAATCGCTTATGCTTCTTGATGTAATTTCGCGCCATCTTTCTACGACGTTTGTCTGCGCTGCATTTGACTTCAAGATTACAGTCGCGTAAGTTTGAATCGTATTCGTCCTGCCGAACCCTGATGTAAAGCAAAACATCTTGCTCCGTCCAGAAACTCATAGGATTGCTGATTGGCGACTTCATATTAAATCCGTTACATCCATTTTTGAGCCACTGCGACGTTCTTAATCGACTTTCACTCGCCATCTGCGCGGTCATCGGCTTTCTTCCGGTTTTTCTGGCGTAAGAATGAACAGGCGATTTTTTCATGATTCGACAACAACTTGCTGAAATTTCGAACGGAGCGTCCAAGAAGAATTGATACTTTGTGAAATTATAAGATGATGGCTTGCCGTTTTTGCCGGGATATGTGCCTATAATTTGCTGATAGCGAGAATTTTCGGTTGGAGCATCTAGGTTAGGATGCAAGAGATTTTGATATGCTGGATTATTTGGATCGATTCGCCGGTCTATACCGGTAAGATCTGCGATCGCCCATGCATAACGAACATTGCCCCCCCCCGAGCATTATACTCTTTTAACTCTTTTAGATAACGTCGCGCACCATACACCTTATCAGATACTTCTTTTGAAATAAAAGGATAGCCGTATTCTGTGATAACCTGCCGAAAAGTCTTTTTGGGTTTGAGCCATTCGACATTTTCAAAACGCTTCACAAACTCGCGGATTTCAGGATATTCAAGCCCGGTGTCCACAAATACAGCGACGATACTAGGATATAGTTTTCTTACTAAATCAAGTAACACCATGCTGTCCTTCCCGCCAGAAAAACTCACATAAACCCCGTCTTCTCCGTATTCTTCGACCCATTGTTGGATACGAAGGTTTGTCATCGCGATTTTTGCTTTAAGCGGCAACGACTGCATTTGGTGTAGGTCTGTAATATTATGCTTTTGTCCCATCTTTCTCCTTTCAAATGTAATATAAGACATCGTCGATTATCTCATTGTAGCCAGCTACATTGCCATTTTTGATTTCATAAGGAACTCTCATGGTTGTCAATAAAGACATTAAAGAACCTTGGATTTGATCGGATTCTTCTTCTGTCTGCAACCTTCCGACCGGCTGATATGCTTTTACTCGGTTAATGAGGAAGTTCATATTCTCGTATGAATCGAAAACCCTATGTACCACATTATTAAACTCTTCGCCCAGAATTTCGTCGCTGTTATATAATGCGGATAAAAGCAGCGGGCAGTCCGTTACTATCACGTCAACCTTATCCCGACATCGGCTCATTTTGAAACTCTGCTTGCCAAAGATATACGCCTGGTTCTTGAACACCTCTTCATTGTTCTCCCAAACCTTGTCCTTGACAAATTCTGTGACCAGCTCAGCGTTGACCCCGGCTATTTTTAATTGTGAAAAAATATATGCCGCACCAGTTGATTTGCCGCTCCCCGGCGCTCCAAACAGATTTACAACTAGCATCTTGTCGTCCTCCTATGTTTCATATAATCGTCCCGAAAAATCTCGTAGCACTTCTTGTCGTAATATTTTCCGTCATAACATCTGAACTCTTCTTTGAAAATGCCAACTACTCTGCCGCCATATCTTTCCATCATTTTGTCGTATGATTTTTCAATCGGATTGCCAACGGCGACACTAAAAACCAACTTTCTGAACCCGAATCTTTCAAAAATATCCCTCAAAGCATTTCCTAGATCTATACTAAAAACAGCTTTATTGTCAGAAAAATTACATATATATAAGCCATAGCAACTATGCTTTGCGCGACTGATGTTGTAGGCGATATAACCAATAATACTACCATCCGGATCTAACGAAACAAACTGATGTTTATTCCAGGTGTCTTCATCAATTTTTTCTTCTTCACAAAACACATCACAATGAGCAAACTTATATTGTTCTGTAAGCCATGTTTCACGAAGTCTTTTCTGCAGCTCTTCTTTGTGATTAATTGCTAAATCTAACATTTTCACCTCTTCTTATGCGCGGCTATTTTTATCGTCGTCATTATAAATAAGGCAATCGGCATACTTTCTTAACGCCGGAATTTTACTCTCCGGAAGAGTAATAGTCACGTCTTTCCAAATATCTAATCCATCAAAATACTCGTCGATTTCATCCTGCTCTGCGTCCCAATCGAGACCATGTTCGTTGTAAAGATCTACTAATTCTAATTCGAGACGATCTCCATCGCCTTCACTTCTTCCAGCCTTGGCGAAATCCTCATCCGTGTGCCAATTATTCTGAATTTCGACTTCTCCCATAACCTCGCTGTGCTTACCATCTAATTCACCACAGCTAATCTCTGTTGGAAAAATATCTCTTAGTTTTTCGTAGGAAGATTCTTTAATCCAAATATTATCCTCATAAGTTGCTCCACTATAATATCCTTCCGCATATAAATTAACATTGACTAATTCCATAACTACTCCTTTCCATCACCTTAATCCCGGTCGTTCCAGCCGCACGCCGGGCAAAACCATACCGTTAATTCTTCCCATATCGGCATAAGCACCGTCGAATCCCGGTATTCTTTATATGTCTCGGTTTCAAGTGCTTCACCGCAACGGGGGCATTTTTCGGTTTCCCAATATCTGTCCATGAAATCACTCTCCCTGGTACATGAATTTAATCAGTCTGGAAACGTCGGATTCTTCATACGCGACAAGCTCCATCTCTTTGATGTAGCCATCCGAAAAGATGTTTGCCAGCGTTAGGTATTGAGCCAGCTTTGATTTCAGGTTGATGCGGTCGCCCTCTGGGGATACCAGCTCTACACGCCCTTTACAATCCTCAACAGCTTTGAAAAATCCATCAACATTCGTGATATTTGCAAGTTTCAATATTCGCCCTCCTCTCTGTTTGCGATGTAAATTTAGCGGATGCCGCTGGAACCAAATCCGCCGCGCGATTCATCTGCCAGATGCTCGACCGGTGTAAACTCGATCGTCGGCTGGTGCTCCATGATGCGGAATTGACAAATCCGGTCGTTCTTATGTATTACTGTGTCGCGAGTTGCGTATGCCGGGAAATGCCACTGATCATTATCGCCGCAATACGTCTCATCGATCACGCCCATGCTATTCGTCTGGAGTAGACCGAAATTTTTAAAAGTGCTACTGCGCGGAACCACATGAGCCTCGTAACCAACCGGCAGTTTCATGCCGATGCCAAGCGGAATCGCGACGTATGTACCCGCTGCAATGGTCATATCCTGTGCCGCCCGCAAATCGATCCAGTCGGATTTGCCGTCGATGTAGGTAAGTGGCTCCATGTCATCGGCAAAGTATTTGATTTTAATGTTCATCTTTTTATCCTCCATTTCTATTAATAGCTCGTTCAAGAATCGCACACGGCTTTCGCAGTCATCAAGACTATTTAGTAACACAAGCTCTCGATAGCCGCCGGGTAATGTATTTAGTTTATCTAAAATCTCTTCACGCTTTTTGTCTAAACCACGTATCTCCTGGATGATTTTCTTTGTCGCCGATGTCATTCCGTCTCCTCACATTCCTTGTACGGTTTGATATATTCCTCTGGATAGGTCATGGTATCTCCGTTTGAACTCCATTCGTCACGCCCACCGGAAAAAACAGAAACACAACCATTCTCTTTCTGCTCTGCAAAATAGCATCGTAGCGGTGGCTGCCCCGGAATGGTAAGAATCACCCGCTCTCCTCTTTTGAACGGACAAAATTCTTTATAGAGCCATCTCATCATGTTGCAATCACAATCGCCGGAAGATTTGCCAAAATCGCAATCATTGCAATTCAGGTCTCTGCACTCTTGCAAAATTCCGTTAGCCATCGCAATATTCTCCTCTTTATTAATGATGGCTAAAATCTCGTCTTTGTACTTCTCAAAATTTGTCACTTTTCGTTCTCCTCTCTATGATAAATGGTTGCCGATTCCCTCCCCCACCGCAATTTAAGCAGGGACATAATCCTCTTGGGTCATATACCCGTCCCTGATTCGGATTTTCACGGGTTCTTGTCGGGCAAACATTTCCTACAAATAATATTTCTCCGTTCATATTTTCTCCTTACCAAAAAGGGACCCATCCCATATTCATCATCCATATCGTTATGAGTATCGCCACCGGGACACTAAACAGCATCACCGCCGGAAGGTTATCGTCGTCCTCCCGGCAATAGTCCTGCATTCCCCAGTCTACACAAGCAAACCAGATGATTACTCCGACACAGATAACTTCTAACATTTGTACATCTGTCATATCTAACACCACACAAAAAACGACACGATAAGTCCGATCGCCGGACCCCAAATCGCTGCATCAACATTTTTTAACGATTCAAAATAATCTTTCAAAAACTCTATTCCCATGTAAGCCCACAGCGACGCAGCAATATCAAATACGAAAATAGTCAAAAACTTATATAAATCCATTACATCACCTTCCTCTCGAATCACTTTCTTCATCAAGGCGCCTGCATAACTGAATGGCTCTTTCGCTATTGATGTAATATTTTTCATCAACAACCGGCTCCAACAAATCTTCCATGCATTTTTCCAATGGGATCGGCACCGGAAAAATCGGTTCGTGGCTTTCAATATCATCCCGAATACTCACAATGAATACCCGTTCCCGATGCTGCGGCACGCCGTAGTCCTTGGCATTCAAAACCTGCCAGTAGTTCTTATACCCAGCCGCCGCCAATCCATCTAACACCATCTGGAATTCTTTGGAAAATTTCTTCTGGGTCAGCGCCTTCACATTTTCTGCAATCGCGACTTTTGGGCGCTTCTCTCGGATGATTCTCAGCGCTTCAAAGAATAATCCCGAACGCGTATGATTGCCGTCCTCGTCGTAGAATCCCGCCTGCTGCCCGGCAGCCGAAAGATCCTGACACGGAAAGCCATATGTAATCAAATCTATATCTGCCGGAAGAGCTTAACTTAGGAGATGTCGCTCAAATCGAAACGGAGGCTCTTCCGGCAGACCATGAAGCGCCGAATAAGCCTTTGCCGGATATGGATCGATTTCACTATACCCAACAAGCGTATATTTTCTATTCAGACGTTCCAGCGCGCGCTCAAAAGCCCCGATGCCAGAAAACAGACTCAAATATTTAATTTCTTTTTCTTCTGGGAAAATTTCTGGATTTGAAACAAAGATTTGTGCAAACAGTCTTTTAAGTACATCGACGACAATAGAATTTCCCGCCATCTTGTATAATCTGGTATTTGAAAATTTAGCTGCAAGCAATTTATCAATCGCCTCATCGTCAAATCCCATGAATCTAAAACACTCTCGTGGTGTCAGTTTTCTAATCCTTGAATTATCACGCACTCCTGTCCCCCCCCCCAACTCCCCGTACTCTCAAAATTTGCGACACTTATTTTAGCATAATTAGCCTTGATAGTTCTGCACGTTTTGTCAGGTTCCGTATTAAGTCCCTTCGCCGTCATTTACTGCTTTTCCTCCATTAAGTAAGTCGCCTCTAAATCCGCCTCATGCAACGCCAGAATAAGCGGGTATTTTTCCATCGCGGTTCCGAGGGCATTGTAATTCTCCTTTGGCTCCGTCCAGCCCATATGCCACCGGATCGCATATCGTTCCACCGGGAGAAGCTTGATATATTCCTCAATCATCATGACAGATTTTTCGCCGTGTCCATACGGGATTTTGTCGTCAATCGTGTAATATGGCACGCGCTCCCAGATACCCTGCTCATTCTTCTTATTCCGATAGTCGGTTGTATAAAAGTATGTTTTGCAGAGATCGTGCAACAGGGCGCAAATTGCGAGGCTTTCATCTGCGACGTCTTTTAATTTTTTCTGCCAAATCCCCGTTGTTTTCTTAGCTGTCAGCGCATAAAATACATTCAGAGAATGCTCTAATAAACCGCTCTCGTGGCAAGAATGAAATCTGGTGCTCGCCGGAGCCGTATAAAAATCACTCTTTCTGATAAACTCTAACAGTCTATCCATCCCCTCTCTCTTCGTCGCAAGAAGAGCCGCTTCGAATTCTTTAATCTTCTCTTCCAAAATTTTCCTCCTTTGTATTTACTCCTCACCAACAAAAACTAATCTATCAATATATTCTCTACCTTCATTACGGAAAATAGGAATATCCGTATCAATAATCCACTCATTTTCAGATTTAGAAATGTCTCTCAACTGTACAGTTGCCATAACATCATCAGATTCAATAACAATCTTATTCCTTGCACAACAACTTCCTCTCTTCTGATGAGTCGGCAAATCGTTCCAGTTAATGCCTTTCTGAGTCATAAGCATGTCCTGAATATCATTACATGACTTATTCTGTAATTCCTTGTGTGAGAAATTGGCTTGACCAACCATCTGAATTGAGTTACGAGAAGCGTCTAATTGTCTCCAATAAAAGTTGTTTGTTACTTCTTCTTTTGGGATATTAAAGCAGCGGGCATCAAACATTGCTCCTTTTTCTATCGCTTTCCAATATGTTCTCGTATATTCAAGGCATTGTCTTTCTTTTTTGGATAATTCCCTGCACGTACCGCCGTCATCCCAATCTTCAATATTGTCTCTTCCATACCGATCGGCGTTCTTCGCAAAAAATTTGTTGAACGCCATTGTTGCCATACTTGCCACAATACTACATAACTTATCAACTCTATAATCAAAGAAACAATCTGTATTTAACTTATCATAATCAACAAGAAGTAATGTGATTTCATCGCTCTGTTGATAAGATAATTTGCAATTTTGAATATTTTCGCATAAATATTTAGCGGTATCCTGCATTGATTTTATAAATACTTCATCAAAAGGTCTTTCAAATCCTTTGGTGAAACTATGTCCGGCTCTCATGTCTAACCTCAAAATCACTGGCATTCTTCGTTGAAGAAAATATCTATTCCTTTTTTCATAACCTTTCATTCTTTCTGCAAGATCACTTGTATCCATATTATTCTCCTTTACTTTTTACTTCTTCTCTATGTGTTAAACTCATACTGTTATTCTCCTTTTACATTCGGATCTCTAATTACTGCAATACTCAAATTACCTGTATACATATTTCTACCAACTCTTGTCTCATATCCAAGTTCGTTTAGTTTCTTATCAATCTCATACAACTCATCTTCGTCTGTACAATAAAGTTTGCAGCCTGCACAAATTTCTGTAACTCGAACATAATTATTATCTTTCTGAATCGGCATAGCATATATAGATGATTGTCATGTAATTTATAGTATTCTTCGGCAGATATATACTGTTTTAATGCACTTCCAATTTCAATACTATTACTCGTCATACCTGTGTTCAAAATCATATTTTTCATCACTGTTTTTAAAAGTATGAATGCATTTATTATCCCATTTCTATCTTCTGACCAATAAACTTCTGAAACTCTTTATTTACATCATCAGGATAAGTTTTCACAACTCATACGGTCATCCTTCTACAATTAAAATATCATTCATCCTATCCACCAATACTGTTGGATCACTTGACATACGACATACAAATTCATCATTACAATAAACTTTATATACATCATCATATTCTGGTCTTCCCCAACAATCGCATCCATTTACAACTTTAGTTTTCTCTATACGAAATATATTAATCGCCTCCCAAGAAAGAAAAATTTCGTATCTATATACATATCCCATTTTACTACTTAGAGTATTGCAATTTTAATCCATGAAACTTAATCTCCTTTCGTACTTGTATATTCTATTTTTAGTTACATCATTTCTGTGATTTCTATTATGCTGAGAATCAACCAACATAGTCCTGAACAAGACCAAAGAAATTTAGACACTTTATTCTTATTGGCAATTACATTAGCTGCACAAAGAATTACCAATAAGGTATGTAAAAATAATAAAGACATATATGTTTTCTCATTAAATAATCCCAAAGAAAGATTGGTTTACTTAGAAATATTTCTTTGCACCGTTGGATGTATGTACATCTTCTGGTTTTATGATTACATTTCGAGAAAAGAAATATCTATTATCAATATTTAAAACATACATAAAAGTCATGTTTCCAAAATCATCAACAACTTTTCCAGCCATATGACCAAAATAAATCTCATCTTTATCCAATGGCTTAAAACAACATAATTTACCAAGTTCAATGTCTGCTTTATTATCTTGAAATCCATAGCTGTTTGTTGTGTATGTTTTCTTTTCTATTTGTTTTTCTGTCTGTTTTGTATACTCGAAAGCTCTTAACTCATCTTTTCCAAGCCATTTAATCCATGCGCCACAATCATCACAATAAAGCCCTGTATTATTACCTTTTACTTCAGTATGTAGTGAAGTACTTCCACATTTCTTACAACAATTCTGATACATAATTTCACCTCCAGTATATTATTCTCCAAACTCACAAGTATCACATGTTGAAAAATACTTATCATGGTCTATGCAGCATTGTGGTCTATTGTCATTTTCGCTTATTCTCAACGCTATCTTCCACTATACAAAAAGCTCTACGCTATTAATAACATCCGTTGTTCTTACTCCTTTGTGTCGCACTCATGAAATCTCGTGAGCATCAGATATTTGTCTTCGCCAAAAATTTTACGCCATCTTTTTTGCGCCGCTTCTGTGCCCCAGCCAAACGGCAGCATATGATAATTGATTAAAAAACAGCGTTCCAAAACCGTGTCCTTATCAAGGTCTACACGATTTATCAGGTTCATCAGCATCACGTATGATCCAAAAGATTCGTGTCCAAAATAGTGTGCGACACCGTTATCATCAGATGTTTGCGTATACAACTTCCCGACATCGTGAAATAACGCGGCAAGATTATAGGATTCAGAATATCCACAGTCGCCAAACCTTGCCATAACCTCTACGGCGTGACCACCTAGATCTTTGTCATGATGCGGATTTTTCTGGTCAAAACCCATCATCGCAAGTAACAGTCTATTTGTCTGGTCGCTCCGGTACATGTGATATTTGTTTTGAATTTGAATATCATCCCAACCCTCTTCATAAAAGGGGATCTGAAATTTTCGAATTTGTTTATCCAATACACTTTCCGGAACTGGGTGTTCTCGCTTCATGTTATGTTCCCAACATATTTCAAATGGTTTGGCACACATGATACAAATTTTCTCTACGTCCAATCCGTGAGTCATATTCAAAATTCTCAGTCGCGACTTAATTAAAAGATTCGTGGCATCAGCAATCGTATTTTTTCCTTCTTCCAAATTTTTTCGAATCCTCTGGTGGAAAATTTCGAATACCTCATTATTTCTCGACTGATCCTCGATCTTTCCGGTTAATTCCTCTCGTATCGCATCCGAAGAAACAATGACAGTGTTTTCGTTACTTTCTGCTAGTTGGGCGGCGAGAGTAGATTTCCCACTCCCGCTCAAACCAACCAAAACATACAGCTTCGGTTTATCCATTGCAAAATCCTTTCATTATGAATTTTTTAAGAGATATTCCCTCGAAACATTTTTGAAACTCTTCTGTCCGAGTTGATCTCTGTATACATAACCTTCTCTTTTCACATTTGGATTAATCAAACTATTGCCGTCCGCCAGCAACTTCATCTCTTCCATCGTCTTCGGCAACTTAAAATTCCAGTCAACTACCGGTACGTGCTTGAAGCCGTGATTTTCACAATACTCGCTCATAGTTTTCGTGCTCTGGCGCTTACCGTCGATGATAAGATTGAACACATATAGATCGCTCTCTTTCAGCTTGTACGGGTTGCCCTGCACATTGCCAACACCTTCACCTTGAAGCACAACCCTGTCATAGCCACCGGTGATAGCCAGCTTAGTCAATTTCTCCTCGATGTTATATTTGTCTGCCAGCTCCCAGTAGATATTGGATTCATGGTAACACTCCTGATTTCTGGTTGCCTGCCGCACATTCCGGCTGCATACGATAAACTCGAACTTATCTTTATTCTTTTTGAGACGGTTCACGGCGTAGGTGCAGGATGTTCCGTCCACTTTTTCTGACACCACCCATTCCTCATCGCTGTCGAGATAGAATGGACAACTCTCGATCCTCGTTTCGTCAGTTTTGACAATCCAATTTGGGAACTCTTTCGGTTTGTCTTTCTTCTTGCCGAAAAATACGAATAAGAGTTTTCTTCCCCAGCCGCGTTTCATCAGCCATCTGAACCATTTTTTCTTTGCAAGAGATTTGTGGCGAGCTGCCATAGATGTGTACTTCGCGTTCGGATCGACTTTGTTCGTCTTTCTGGCGATGTCATCCGGTCGATAGTATGTGATGTGTAATTTTTCAGTCACATCGGCGCCGATCGGCTCTCCCGTCACTTCCGGGAATACCGTCGCTGGCATTGCCAAGCCCTGAGAGATGATGCCGAATTTGCCAAGTTTAAGCGTTTTGATCTTAAATTTTCTTTTTGCCAGAAATGCGAATCGCTCGTCTGACTCCGGGCATTTGCTGTCGATTTCGATATATACAGCGACGTCTCCCGGCTTAAATTCATCCTTTTTGGCGATGCATACCCAGCCTAACACGCCAATCAACTCAATGTTATCTGCGCCTTCAATCGGTTTGACCCACTCAATTTTTTCGATGTGAGCCAGTGCTCTTTCTTTACTTTCCAAGCTCCTTATTTCGTAGGTAACGCGCGTTTTAACCCAGGAACTCTACTTGTCCTTTCTTTAGATTTTTATTGGAATCCAATGAATTTTGTGATATGATATTTAGAAATGCCCCGGAGGAATTTAACGGGTCAGAATCCACGATCAAATACAGTGTTCACATATGGGGTATATTGCTGTTTTTGAAAGGGTGATGCCTATGGTATCAGATATTGCAACTTCCATCTCATTTACTTGCTTAGTTTTACTCAAAATTGTTGACTCTATTACTCTGACCCGTCTCCCTACCAGACCAATAATCCCCGTCCTCGATTATTGATATGAACCTCTACGGGTTCGCCCATTCTTTATTTCAGGATTTTTGCATCCAAACAGTTCTTGCACAGCTCATAAATCATTCGGGCTGTATTTTCCTTTTTGCAGAAGTAGATATGCATATAATTCCTTGCCTGCCACGTTATCAGCGTCCGGATGAAGGAATCTGGATTAAATTCTGATCGATACTTGTGTTCGAAAATTCCGTCGATACTGTCGCTCTCTATTACCAGATAAGCCCGTTCGACGTTGATCATCCGGTTAAATTCCTTGAAGATTCTTTCGCCGTCATCAGAAGCGCTGGCAAAATTACTAGCCAGTTCCGATAAGCTGTTTTTCTTCTCGATCACAATTTCATCCGTGAAATACGTGTCGTAGGCAAATCCCAATTCCGGGCAAGCGCGAATCATAAAGCTGTAATCTCCGGTTTTGAGAGCTTTTTTTTGATACTGCAACCCAGCCTTTTCAAACGCCGACAAAATATGCTCATTCTTTTGCTCACGCGTATCACACAGAATAACCATGTTGGAAATCAACTGCGCGTATTCCGTTTTCGTGTAATGCCGCTTAATTTACACCACCACCTTTCTATACCTGGTGATCCACAGGACCTTCGATCCGGGGACCGCCTCGAAACCATTCTCCGTTTTTCTTTGCCTACTCTTATAGGTCTGTCCTTCGATTCGAACGACGTCGCCCTCTTTGACCGGTTGCCGATTGTAGTCGCGTTTATCAACCTTACACTCTATGGTTTTGCCATTTGCCAGCGCATACAGCGTGAGCCACGGCGTCCATTTTGTATTGACCGACATTACCAGCGCCAGACCCACATACTTCTTATCTACGATGTCCACGTAACCGAGATTTTCTTTCTGGTATGAAATGCGCTCCATAATCGTCGCTGGCGGCACTTGAATCGTCGCAGCCAGATATTTCAACAAGCGAAACATATCAACCTTCGTGAAGGTTTTCTCGGATTCTTTCCCGGCGAACTGGCGAACATCCATTTCAGTGATGTATTCTCCCAGCTTCGGGATTTTATCCTTCTTGATTTGTTGCTTACCATATACTTCTCCAAACAGGTTGTTGATTGTCAGCAAAAGGTTGACATCACCAAATTCAGAAAAATAGTCCAGCTCGATCAAGATCTGAAGCTGCCGGGAATTGCAGGAGGTCTTTTTTACTGCGACGAGAAGACCGATAAAGTCTTCAAACTGCTCGTCTTTTAGCGCATACAGTTCATCCGCGACCTGGGCGTTCATAAACTTGATTGAACCAATACCCTTATAGATTTCCCGTGATTCCGCGTTGCAGAAATACACCGCCTTGGAATGCCGGAATTTAGGTGGAAGTATCTGAATCCCGTGCGCTTTTGCATATCGGGTCAGAGCCAGCGTCTTTTCTTCCTTATCGACGTTGATGTTGAGCGCCGTCGTGATGAATTCGACCGGGTAATGATAGCGCAGCCAGCCAGAAACGTATCCTTCATAGGAGTACGGCTGAGAATGGTTAAGAGAAAATAGATAATTAGATGCATCAATGATGACCTGGAGGAAAGCAGTAATCGTTTTCTCACTTTCTTCTGGCGACATACCATAATTCTTTTTCATCGTTTCAGTAAATCCCGCGATGTAATGATCTTTCTTAGGTTCGCCGTCGAGACCTATCATGTAGCCGCCGTTTTTGATAACCGGGATATGGTTTTCTGTTCCGAGTTTTTTTGCGAAGCAGTTGTGAACCACCATTCCATCTGCGATGTAGTTATGAGTTTCTTCTACTTCGAGGTCATACACATGAGAAAGTCCGCTTGCGTACCCAATATCCGTCACACACTCTAAGCGTAATGGTCCCGATTCATCGCGAGCCACTATGCGATCTGAAATTGTCAAATCGCCGCATCTAATCCAACCACGTGCCGTCAAAATCTTATGTTCCGCAGTCGCAAGCAGTTCTTTTTGTGAATCAGTACGAATAAAATACGTTATCTGTATCCCGTTGTCATATACCTTGTTTACTCTTCTAGGCACAAGCGGAGCGCCCATCTCACCACAATAAGACAAGACCATTTCACCCGGTAAAATGTCTCTAATCTTTTTTCTGGTTCCATCTCCCATTAGGATTTCTGTGTACTCATCAACGCAGCGTCTTACAATATCTGCCTCGCCCATCGTAAAACCACAATATTGATGCAGAAATTCAATGATCTGACACTGGAACACTAGATAGCCAAATGTGGGCTTTAGGAAATCGTCGATAGCCTGCGATCCACTCTTCCGGACAACGCCGTTTGCCAAATCATCGCGGTAGGATGCGCCCGCCGGTCTGATTGCCGAATTTCCGATCGTGAGCAACGTCATTCTATCAACGTGTTCATCGACCGCCTGGAATTTCTTGATGTTCTCATCCGACAAGAGTTTCTTAATATAATCCGCGCCGGTATCCGACTCCCACTGGAAGATTCCTGTGCTGTCATCTCGCATCGAGTTCCAAACGGCGACATCGTTAATATCAACATTATCCGGGGTCAACCGCGGGATCCCCGCCAGTTTACATGTGTCATTGATCAGCTCAATCGTGTCCAGCCGCAGCAAATCTAGTTTTACATAGTTCAGTCCGTCAATCTCCTTCATATAAATCTGGCTGATCGGGTATTTTGAGGTAGACGTCGTGAACGTAGCCATGTGCTCGGTCAGACTCTCTGGACTCACACATAGCCCGCAAGGATGAGAACCTACCGATACTATAACGCCTTTTACAAGGTCAACATATTTAAACAGCTCCGGATACTTCTTCCGCAACTTTTCTTCATTCGATTCGAAGGCTTTGCAAATCTCATCTACCTCATCAAGAGGGATTTCCAATGCTCGACCTACATCTCGAATTGCACCCTTGTCTGCGATTGTATTGAAAGTAATGATGTCCGAACAATACAACCCGGTCTTGGAAAAAATATAATCTTTAACTTCTTCGATTCGTGATGGAGGGAAATCCGTATCAATATCACTTAAAGACACTCTCTCAATATTCATGAATCTTTCAAAGTTCAGATTGTGCTTGATACTATCCATCTCAGTAATGCCGAGTAACCAGGCGATTACCGACCCATTAACCGATCCTCGACCATATCCGACTTGAATATCCTGTGTCCGACACCAATTCAGAATATCCTCCATCAGAAGCATGAAGTCTATCGCGCCGTTATGCCGGTACGCCTTCAACTCCTCTTCGATTCTGTCGCGATATTCCTGATAGTTTGGGTATTTGTCTACCCCACGCCGAACAATTCCCTCTTCAATCTTTCTCAAAAAGGTTCCTTCGGAATCAGCCCATAAATGGGGGTACTTATACGATTCATCAAGCGGAAACTCTTCGACCATGTCTGCCAGCCGATTTGTATTCTCGATTGCTTCCAGCACAACCTCCATCGGCAGCACATTCTGCTTTTTATATGCTGCGACAAGTTCATCATATGTCTTAAATGTCAGATCCCACGAGTCTTCATCGGCAAAGTGAACTTTCTTAGCCTTCTGCAGAATCGCACGTCCAACCATGTGCTCGGCGTTCAGCGCGTGAGTATCGGTTCCGGCAATCAGCGGGATTCCAGTGTTTTTACTTAGTGAAAAAAGGTATTTGTTGTATGCACCTTGCTCTCCCGCCGCATCCGAATGGTGCTGAATCTCAAGAAAACACCGATGCTTGTTCTGGATCAGAAAATTGATAAAAACCTCCCGCACGTCATCCTCGCCGTTGTGAAGAATTCCGCCCAGGCAAGCCGTCGATACGATGATATTATCCGAAGTATTGATCAGCTCATCCAACGTAATACGCGGTGCATAGTAATAATGCCCGTCCTGCCGGTTAAACGATGCGCTCGAAAGCTGATTCAGTTCTTTGACACCCTCAAAATTCTTGGCATAGAGCGAACAGTGATAATTGTCGCGGATCTTCGTCGGCGCGCCATACTCTCCCGGCTCAATCGTCTTTGTCACATAAAACTCTTCGCCGTGAATGTACTTCATGCCCGCCTTTTCAATATGGCGTTTCTTATTGACCCACGAAAACACGCTGCCATGCTCGGTAAAAGCCATTGCCTTCATCCCCAGTTCTTTTGCCCGCGCGATGTAATCGTCGTATTTGGTAATACTGTCAATATTGGTTACGCCGTTGGAAAGGTCGCTATGCAGGTGGATGTATGTAAAATTCTTTTCTATTCTTCCTCATCCTCCTCGCTCGCATATAAGCAACTATTTCTAAAGCCGCACAGGACGTGGCAGAGCATATAGCTTTTTTTCGCCGGAAATTCTTCTTCCTGATAGATTTTTTCGATTGTCTCCAGCGCCCAGTTCAGCGCCGCCTCATAGTCTTCTTGATTAAATTCGATAACAGAAATGTTTTTGTCAAAAAAATGATTCCAGACGATTTTGTCCGGGTATTTCCCGTATAAATCGTAGACTGCCTTAGAATAGAGGTACATTTGCTTGCTGTATGCCGCCAGGTTATCTGCCTGCGACTTCAATGGCTGCCCGTTTTTTCCGAAGAATTTGCCCGCACTCTTATGATCTACCAGTAAAATTTCTCCGGTTTCTTTATGCCGCAACAACAGATCGATGTACCCGATCATAGAATATTTTCCAATCTTGAAATGCACTTTCATCTCAACACCCAGGACTTCATAGTCCTGCAATTTTTCCATGTCAAACTCGGCAAAATACTCTAATGCCTGACAATATTTCTTTTCAACTGTAGTCTGCCGCGCTGGATATGATATATTTTCCTCATAGTGTTCCATGAAATAATCAGCCGCATCGTCAATCGACAGCTCGCCTTTAAAAATCATCTCATTGATCTCGTGGACATAGCCGCCGATGTCGGAATAATAATTGCCCTCGTCCAGGTCCTCTCCTTCAATCTTTTTCAGATAAAAAGCATACGGGCATTCTTCGAACTGATGCAGCCTGGAAAAGGAAAATACCATCTTGTCCAAAATTTTATCATAACCCAAATTTCACACCAACTTTCCTCCTGTTCTCATATAATTTTTGGAAAATGTCGCCGCCTAAATCAATAGGACTATTTTTACCCTCTTTTCCACCAAGCACGCCTTCCTGATCTTCGATGATGTATACATTTGTGAACCTTGCCAGCCGCCGGATATCCTCTGCGATTTTTGCATTTTGGTAACATACGTCGCTGTCATACGCCAGCACCACATCAACGCGCAACGAAATCAATAAGCGGATCTGTTCCGGCGTTAGATCATGTTTCTCCGCCGAAATCGTATTCTTGATGCCGCAATCCCAGCATTTCATAACGCTCTTTATACTCTCAAAGACGATTGCCTCATGTTTCTCCCGGATAAACGGTTCTGTCAGATGCAATCCCTGAAAATAGTCCATAGTACCAACCGTTTTATAGTTGATATACTTTTGCAGGTGCATCTCCTTATAATTGGGGAAGCGAGTACGCCCTTTAATGTTAATCAGCTCTCCGGCACGATTTCTGACCGGATATACGATTCTATTTGCCCGATTATCCACGCGCACTTCAAACGCTTTCATCGTCGCAGCGCTGATTCCCTCTTGAAGCCATTCTGCCGGGACCTCATCGGCGTACCTCAAATACTCCGCCTCATCCACTACGGGATGCTCAATCACTTTCTGTGACGTCCCTCTTTTCATTTTCCGGAGAAAGCGCACTGTTTCCGATGTACAGAGTTTTTCCGAATCAATCTTTGCCAATCTGCAGACTTTTTGCACCGCCTCATCAATCGACAACCCCTCATACTTCATGAGATACTGTATAATTCCGCCACCGCGACCACAGCTAAAACAATAGAACAGATTTTCCCGCGTATTGACCGAAAAGGACGGTGTTTTATCATCGTGCAACGGGCATTTCCCATACAGATCGCCATTGCTTCGTGGAGAAAGTTCGATGAAGTTCCCCACATAATCCGCCAGATTTACTTTCTGATTGAGTTCCCGCAGGAAATCTTCATCGTATTGCATCATTCTCCTCCTATCTTATCTTTTAAATATCAACTTTTATCGCCCCTCATCAAACGAGTTCTCGCCCAAATGAGCGCCAGCATTATTGTCTTTTCCTACTGAATTTTTATATGACCAGTCCTTAAAATACTTCTCCTCAGCCCTTTTTCTGGCGGCTATTGCATCGGTCTTATTATTAAATAAGCCCAGATATACCTTCCTTTTATTTACTTGAATTTCGGCACTCCACCGCCCTCGATTCTTGCAAAAATAAACTCCCGTCGTTTCAGACGTGTTATCTTTGCGGAGAGAAGTATTCATCATATTCTTGCTCTGACTGCCTATTCGAAGAAATTCCTTTCGATTATCAGATGGATCGTGTTTCTTATGATCGACAATTTCTCCTTCTTTGGCATTCATCACAAGTCGATGCAAGTATACATATTTCTGATTTTCGTCCTTAGAGCCTATGTATCCATTAGCCATTTCCAACCAGCAGTATCCTTTGATTTTGTCATAATCTTCCAAGTCAAAATAAAATTTTCTGCTTGTATTAGATGCAAAGCCAATCCCATACTCCTCAGACGACAAATCGTACCGATTGTATTTCTTATGAACGGTACTAGCCACTTCCTTAACTAGGCATCCGCAACTTCTTGTCGTACCAGCCCTAAGTTTTTCCCCAACAATTTCTACATCTTTTCTCCCACAGTCACAATCGCAGTAATACATCAGCCGTTTTCGTTTACCAGAAGTATTTTCTGATAACCGCGTCACCACCAACCTTCCAAATCGCTTTCCGATCATTTCAATTCTTTTCACTTACCGCTTCCTTAATCAAACTCATTCGTTTTCGTATGCTGTTTCGCCTCCGAAATCATCATCCTGTCGCCATCAAACACAAAATCCAAATATTCTTCCTCATCATCTTCCGGCATCTGCGCGCCCAAACGATTAATATAAATCTTCATTCCAGCGTTGCCGCATTCGGGACCATCCTTCATGATTTGATCCGGCGTCTTTAAAAACCACTTGATACCAACCGATAGATACCGGTTAATCTTGATGGAATCGCCAATTTTTCCGTCGCGGTTAAGCTGTGCGGCAGATAATACCGCCATATTCAGCTCGCCGCCAATCTTATTCTTTAAGAAATCGGTAATGCGACCTAAGACATTGTAGTTGACACTCGAATCGCTCTCGTTACTCTTGATGTAGTCGTAGATCACGAATTGCAACCCCATCTTATATTTCAGAATCTTACAGATCGCATACAGCTCTTCTTCTGTGATGTCTGGGCGGTACATATGAACAAATGGCTGTTTCTTCATCCACTCGTTCGCATCAGCAATTCGCCGCGCCTCTTCCTCGTTGTATCTGCCGTTCTTAATCCGCTTGACTTCGATCCCAGTCAGCGCCGCCAGCACACGTTCGTAAAAGAGTCGGTCTGACATTTCTCGGTCGATATACAAAGTCGGGATACCATTTGTGATTTTGTGTAACGCTTCCAGCATAAGGATGACTGATTTGCCCTGCTTGTACGATGCCTGAATCAGAATCAACTCTGTCGGCTCGTATGTAAACCACTCATTCAAAACCGGAAACATCGACGGAATGCCATAAATACCATCCGGCGTCCGGCGGGAACAGATTTCTCCCCATAGGTCGTCAACCTCGTCGCCCATCATCTTGATCTCTTCTGACACGACATATTTCTCATCGAGCTTGGCTATGATATCGTTCCGATGCTTCGTCAGCTCGCCCAGCGACATTTCCTTATCAAAGCACAGTTTTTCCAGTGCGCTCATATTCCGGATCAAATCCCTCTTGTACGACAGCGTGACTACTCTCTGTGCTAAGAGCTTGTACTCTTCCAGCGTGCCACGCGCAGTTTCGGCGCAAAGGTCGATATATTCTTGTAGCGACGGAAGATTGTAATTCTGAATTGTTTGTTTGACCGCCTTATTGCTGTTGAGCATATTAGAAATATTTAGCGCATCTATATTTTCAACGCCCGCCTTATACAGTTCTGAAATCGCCCAGTAAATACAGCCATTATCCGTTGCATAAAAATATCCCGGCTTCAAATAATCCGTATGCAGGATAAATTCAGGATGATACACCAGCGTTGCAATGACCCCGCTCTCCGCCTGGACATCATTTAACTCAGATAAATCCACTCAACCCCCTCCTATCCGAATAAGTCGCCAATATCTTTCGTCTGCTTTGGCGCAGCAAAAGAAAATGTCGGCGCTTTCTGTGGTGCGGCTTCAAACTTAACCGCCCTAACCTTCTGCGACTGTTTCTTCTTCCAGGCTTCCTTGACCTGATACCGATCGACCAGATAGTGAAGGGAATATGGAGAACGAATTGAAATTTTTGTATTGATTGCAAATTTTAATGCGAATAACAGATATGATGATTCGATATGTTTTGTGAAAACAATGTTGTTTATGACAGACAGAAGTTGCGGCATCACAACCGTATTGCTTATTTTTTCCCGGTACAGCCTTTGAATCTCCTGCATATTATAGTAGATTTCCGCACAGTCGGAGTGAAAGTATCGTCGCCCGACCTGCACAGCCTCCTCCTGCGATACCTCGCAGGATTCGTGCTGACAGTGGCGAAATCCGCACTTATACACTTTTGGTTTCGCCATTCAGTCCTCCCTTAATTAAACGGAAGACCTTCGTCTTCTGTGTCATCGGGAATATCCATAAAGCCGTCATTAGATTTCTGTGCCGGTCGGTTTCCAGCCGGTTTCACTGAATCATCTCCGCTCTTTCCGTCCGCAAATTCCTGATTTTCTACAGTAACTTCGGTTGTATAAACTTTCTGACCGTCCTTGTTTGTATAGGAACCGGTAGTAATACGACCCTCTACCAGAACGCGCATTCCCTGGCGGAAGTATTTCTCGGCAAACTCACCGGCTTTACCAAATACAACACACGAAATGAAGTCCGCAGCCTGTCCTTCGTCCTGTGCTTTTCTGCGACGGTCAACCGCTAATGTGTAATGTGCAATCGCCATTGGCTCGTTGCCCTGTGTGTATCTAACTTCCGGATCTCTAGTTAATCTTCCCATCAGAATTACTTTGTTCATAAAATTTGGTCTCCTTTATGTGATTTATTTGCTAGGCAATCTTGCGAACTGCCATCAGCTTCTTTTTTAGCTCTTTCAGTTTCTCGTTGTCGTCGCAGAGACGCGGATCTCCATTTTCATCTGGAAGAACTTCTTTACAAATCTCCATAACTTTCAGCTTAGTTTTCTCTGAAAGCGCACATTTCTTATTCAGAACTTCCATACACTCTGCCTGTAACTTATTCATTTGCAGAACCGACTCGGCAGCATCTTCCTTTGTCCACATATGTAGACCAACGCCCCACATACTCAGATTCTTTGCGAAACAACGCATGATCGACTTATAAATATCGTCCAGCCGCGCCGCCGGAAGCTTTGCTTTGCCGTTTTTGGTGTCATACTCATACGGGGTAGAACCAAGTCCCTTATAAGATGTGTTGTAAACCGGCAGATTCATTTCCTTCGAAATGCCGTTGATCGTTACTCTGGTACGAACCTCTAAGCCCAGCGGCGTATCAAAATATGGCAACTCTTCGGTGTACCGAATATGTTTTTCTCTGGTTGTGGTCTCATCGACGACTGTATGGATAATCTCTTCAACCTCTTTGGTTTGGCGCAGGAACTCATACTTGACGTCATCGAAGTTCTTGCAAACCTCAGAATACACTGTCGCCCACGGCAGGTAATTCAGCGACGTTCTGCCAGTCTCCTTGACCTGTTCACGTTCCGATGTATCAATATCGTATAATGTATTGAACACCGTTTTTTCTAACTGCTTGATGTTTTCCAAACTGTATCCTCCTTCTATTTATATGGGCGCCGCGATTGACGCCCTATATATTACTTCCATATTTGCCTCACGAGTTTTTCTAATTTCGTAAACCCTCTTCAAAACGTTCATAAGAAAAATCAGAGAGCTTCTTGGCGAGTCGCATTTTGGCAATGGCAAGCCCTTTATTTACGTCGAAATCATCGGATGGACTGCAGGTTGCCTCTCCTCGTAAGCGGTTAATTGATGGAGAATATACTCTATGAGGTCTAACCTGCACTTTCTTCCCATTTGTACGATATACCGCATTTATTCTATTAAGGTGCTGTCCGATAAAGCCGAAATACTGGATATTGGTAGGCATCCACTCCGACCATACTCTTTCCGGCACGATTTTGAAATACTTCTCAAACTCCCTATAAGTCATAGTCGCCCGGGGCGAGCGACCTACCTCAGAGTCGCAGCTACGAAAGTTAAATGTAATATTCCCATCCTCATCGATCCGATCAACCTCAAACTTGGTGCCAATCTTTTTGAATGCGCGGGTTTCCTTAACCAGCTCAATTTTATCGCCTTTTATAATCATTAAATTCCTCCTTAAATGTATTCACCCTTTACGTGTCCCTCGATGATACCCGCCTTTTGCAATCGCTCCATGTATTTTTCCACTTCCTGATAACATTTCACAGCGACTCGATTCGGCTCATCATATGTTGGCTTCGACAATATGCCTTGATAGTCATATGGTTGCCCGAATAAATCGTCAAGCACATCTATTCGAAAATTTTCCGAATGTTCCTTTGGTATTGATACAGTAAACGAAATCCCTTGGCGTGGCAAAATAACCTTATTGAAAACCCATTTTCCAATCGCTCCAATCCATCGGAAACCACTCTCGACCATTTTTTCATCCGATAAAAGATTAGCTTTTAACTTCGCGTTATTACCAGAAACACTGATTTCGCACTCTGGAAATACAATGTATGGTTTACACATTTCAACTGCCATACACACCGGCTTTTCAATCGTCTCAGACCACCAACCGCGGACTCTTCCGATCGTTTCCTGTGTAGCCATGCCCGTATCATTTATAAAATACCAACGCTTTCGAGAATATTGTGCCAAAACCACACGCGCTCATTGCAGAACACATAAGTTATCCAATAAATTTTACCTTGTTCCGGCACTCTCGTCGCGTCATGAATATCAATCCACATTCTCACCGCCTCCGAAATAATCCTCAATCCTTTTCATCATTTCATCATCTTCTGGGAAAAACGGGTCTCTTTCCTTGGCAATCGTTCCCAACACATTCATCATCATCTGTCCAAACCGCCAATCAGGACACTTGCTTTCCCAAATATCCGCCAGCTTATCACAGAAAACGCGGATTCTTGCCTTATCCCTCATTACCCTCTCCTTTAATTGGAATCCATTCCGTTACTTCAATGATCTTTTCGTAAGTGTGTTTTCTGACCTCAACCGGCTGATCCTCAAAATCATTTTCCTGGCACTCAGTTAAACCACGCATCCAAAGGATAGAAAAATATCTGCCGTCTAACTCAACAATGCTTTCCATCTCTCTCACCCAGCGATGCTCGTACCCTTCTTCGTCACAGATCGAATGCTCATAACATAATCTCGCCAGCTCATTCTTATCCAGTTTTTCTCCGGCATCAATCTTTGCCAGCATTTCTTTTTCAAAATCCTTCATATCCACCTCTTATTCCGCGATAATATTTTGTTATGAACATTAATGTTCTGTTCCAGCCGGGCGATTTCTTCCTGGACTAACCGATTATACTCGGCAACGCATTCTTCGTAAGTGTCTGCGAAGATGTGCTGATATACACTGAACTTGCGAGTATTCGAAACAGATCCATCTCTTTTCAAGGGATAAAATTCTAAATAACCTGTCCCCATAATAATTCCCTGTATTGGTTTCTGTTTTACAATCATGTGAAATTGCTTTTTATTTGCAGAAACATAACCCGCCGCCCAAACGACTTTGTTTCGTGGTACATTGCTTTCTATATAGATCATCTCACACCTCCTTTAGCGGTCTCTCATATTCTTCCAGATGCTCTACAATCAAATCCTGCGGCAACAGATCGCGGCAAAAATACGCCGTCGCGAATGGACTTCCTTTCACTGGCTTCTCCATGTTTTCCGGGTTATGATAACAAATTCTGGAATCGAACGCTAAAATCTGGATTCCCTGTTTAAAAAATTCATATCGCGACTTACCCTGCAACGAATTGAGTGGCAATAACACGGCAAACGGTTTTCCAAGCTGATACAGCCGCTCTAAAATATCGTTCTTAATGGAAAATGGCGGATTCGTCACAACCACATCCCATTCCAGCGGCTCGTAGGTGAAGAAATTCTTGCCCTCCGCCAGCGATGTCCTTACCACATCAAAACCTTCCTCCCGCAGTTTTCGCGGAAATGCCGACCACGACTCATCGCATGGTGTCCATATCTTCGAAGTCTTGGGAAGATATTTCAGAATCGGATCTACCGCATAAAACGGCGTATATAAATCATCATTGCTCCGGCTCGACGTCAGAACTCCTTTGTTTATTGGCATTCTCAACCTCCTTCATATGTTCTTCGACTCTGCTTTTGCCTACACTATATATTTCTCTGTTCTTCTCGAAACAAATGAAATTTCTGCCACAGTTAATCGCGGCAATCGCAGTCGTCATGCTGCCAGCGCAGGTATCCAAAACCAAATCGCCCGGATTCGTATAACTCTTTATAATTTGCTCTATCAATGCAACGGGTTTTTGGGTTGGATGTAGCGCCGATTTTTGGGTGTCCTTCGGAAACGTCCAAACCGAAGTCGGATACCGCTCGGTGCTGTCGTAGGTTGTCAGAGTATTGATTTTTCCATAGTCTAGGGATTCTTTACAATGAATTTTGTGTTCAGATTTGCTTATTTTTCTTTCATGTCCGGTAGTCTTCTGAGGGTTGTATACCGGCAATTTCTTATAGAAAACACAGATATCTTCGTGGCTTCGCAACGGCATTCTCTTCGCATTCAAGAATCCGGTTGGCTGTGTTTTTTGCCAGATCAGATTATATCTCCACAACTTCGGATTGCTCGTCATCAACTGAGCTGTGAACATACCCTGCCCGAACAAGACGATTGCTCCGTGATCTGCAATGATTCTTTCATATTGTGACCAGAGCCGATCAAACGGAATGATAACATCCCATGAATTTCTTGCGGTAACTGCATAGGGAAGATCTGTGCAGATAAGATTTATAGATTTGTCCTCGATTTTAGACATTGCATCGAGGCAATCGACATTATAGACTTGATTTACATTCATTAGCACAGCACACCACGAGAAACGTCTTTGTTCCATGCACCGCGTCTGTACTCCGGCATCGTCTCCAGCTTGAAAGCGTTCTGGTTGTGAAGCTTGGTGATTTTCGCCAGAGATTTTGCAGAGATTCCAGACTCCGCCACTCCAAACGTAATGTAAGAATCCAGTTCTTCGTATGTAAAGCCGAGATTATCTTCATCGCTCTTGCCAGTCAGTCCATCAGACGGAGTTTTCTCAATCAGCTCTTCCGGCAACCCAAGGACACGACCGATTGCTTTAACCTCTGCGACAGTAGAACTACCAAGCGGAGAAGCGTCGCCCGCACAATCACCGTATCTGGTGGAAAAACCAACATAATTCTCGGATAGATTGCAGGTATTCATGACGCGACCATTTACACTCTGACTTACTGCATACAGCGTCGCCATGCGGATACGCGCCGGAAGATTGATCTTTGTCTGATCTGTTACTACTTTCAGATTCTCTTCAACACCATCCATAACCGCCGTAACCGCATCTTTGATATTGATCTCGATAGAATGCAGCCCCAGATGCTCAATCAGCTTATTTGCCGCATCAATATCTGCCTGTTCACCACACGGCATTTTCACGCCAAGAACCTTGTTTCGTCCAAGCGCCTCCACACATAACGCCGCAACCACACTCGAATCTTTTCCGCCACTGATGCCGATAACTGCATTGCAGTCAGGACCATTCTCCGCAAAGAACTCCTTGATCCACGCCACGATACGATTCTTTTCCGCCATCGCATCGAATGTATTTTCGATATAATCCTTAATTGTTTTCATACGTTACTTCTCCTCTCTCGATTTTTTCAATTAATGTAAGCAGTTCCCCATAGACCTGTCTCAGCCCGCCGCGATCATCAATGTATACATTTGCATACACCTTACGTCCAGGATAAGCCACAGATCCGTCGCAGTTGATACCCAAATACTTCACGCCTGCCGCATCCAGATAATCCCGGATCCAGGCTTCTTTTTCCGGTGCATTTCCGGTGAAAATGATAACCTCCGAATACGGCTCCCAGCGCCGAAGCAGCGCCATTAAATCGTCATAGCTTCTTCCGGCTTTATGGTAGTCGTACAGCGTGTCATCAAAATCAACCGCGAAAATCAGCCTGCCATACTTCTTAAATTCCTGCTCTAAGCGTTCATAAGATGCATTAGCTCTCAGGTAATAATCCATTACTCTCCTCCGTAAATTCTGTTTCTGATCGTCACAAAATCCTCATCTTTTAACAGCTTTCCGTCGCAGAACACCGGCTGTAAAAGCGTTTCTTTCGGCTCATGATATAAGCAATCCAGACAACGCAGTTTCCCGCCGGATTCAACCACATTGCAGTAACCTCTATGGGATTTCTTCATATGCGACGTATCTGTTTTCGGATTTTTATAGATAAAGAACCTCTGTTCCGCTCCATTTTCCTCGACCACGCCCAGCGTAGCTTTCATAGCAATACCATATGTGTCACGGGTCAGAGCAATCATTTTGCCATTCTCTTCAATCGTCGCCGCGAAGCAGAATGCACCAACTCCGAAAGTAATACAATTTGCGGCAAATCCCAGTTCTTTTAGCTGCTCCCAGATCGTCTCAACCGTTGTAAGCTGGCAGCCGTCGCCGTAGATGATGCCGATATGCGGATCAAGAACCTTGTAACCTTTCTCATTGGTTGTGCCGCCGAAGATTTCCCAGAGCTTCTGAACCGTCGCGACAGAAATTTTGACAATATCCCCGGAATCCGGACGGATCAGCATTTTTCCATTATGCTCCATAATTTCTTTTTTGCACTGTGGCAGCAGGTTATTTACCAGATTCCAGTAATCATATGTATCGGAAACCATACTGAACGACGTGTTTGGATACAATTCGGTGAGCATACGCTTGATAAATGTAATCTCATCGCCATCAACCGCGAAGTTTGCGCCTTGGCACGAATGTTCGGTGCTCACAGCTCCGCGACCAATTCCCGCCGCCAAACAATCCGTCCGATACATCTGTTCAATGTATGGAATCGCCGGAATTGTGCTTGTCTTGTTGAAGGAAAGCAGCCACGCCGCGGACGCATGAATTGCCTCATCCATACAGGACATACCACGCATACCGAAATCTGCCATCGCATCGAACGGACTTACGGAATCATCAACGGTCTCCCTATAATACTTCTCTGCCAGCTTATGATATTTCCAACCTACCGTCGCATGACAACACGGTTTCCACAGCGACGCCTGCAGTAAGCACTCGACCCACTGAGTTACCCACGCGAATCTCGAATCTGTGTTTGTAAGCTGGATACACGGAATCCCCATAGGAACTTTTGTTCCCTCCGGCAATGCAGACAGCTTAATCGGCAAGAACCCCAGTTCATGCAGTTCCATTACGCTTTCCAGGTCGTAGTTTCCCGCGCCAATCTGAATATCCATATAGCGATGATAAGATTCTTCGACTTCTGCCGCCGGGCGCTCAAAGAAATTCTTGTTAAAATATCCGATCAGATATTCCTTGATAAAACCCTGTAAACCAAAGAAAATCATTTCGTCGTCCGGATCTGTAAACATCGATCTGCGCGGCGTCCAATAAGACACCAGCTTCGCCAATCCCTTCGGGTAAATTCTTCGATGACACTGCTTATATGTGTCAGAAAGTAAAATTGCATTTGTGTCTATCATTTTATTTACTCCTTTAATTCATTATCGGTACGGAAATACCGTAATTTTTTCATGGTTCCCTCTAAACAGACTATCAGTCGTAAACAGCCGTGTCACAACGTCGTTTTCCAGCAAATATATCAGTGTGCCGTGTTCACGATCTAATACCGAATTTTCCGTATGACTTGCATAAGCATAAATATCGGAAACGCCCATTTTCTTCAATTCGCTGGCGCCATATGCCATGCTGCCACCATACGCGATGATGTCGTCAATCATCAGGATTCGCTTACCAGTTAAATCCAGCCCATCCGTTTCAACGTGAAGTCCGGTAATCTTGCCGGTATCCCAGTCGCGATGCTTGATTCCGTAGCAATATTTCATTCCCGGAACCATCCCAGAATATCTTTTTGCCGCACCCGCATCCGGGAAATACAGCACTGTATCCTGTGGAGTAGCATTCATTTCTTCGAGTGCTCCTTCGATAAATCTTTGAGCAGAGTCTATCTTGATGCGATCAATTAATGCTGCCGATACATCGCTATGAACATCTAAAACTGTTACCTCAACAAATCCGAGCCAGTTGATCACATCGGCAAACGCCCTTAAAGTAAAACATTCTGTACTCTCATGAATACGATCCATTCTAGCATTCGGAAGATATGGCATTGTAAGATATGAATTTATCTGGCACTCGTTTTTTAAATGTCTCGTAATATAGATCAGCGTCGATAATTCGCTCTCATCATCATATTTCCATAATATCGTAGCGGCAAAAGGCGCAATTTCACGCACACCCGGAATAGAAATACGTTGTGTTCCATCTGGAAAATGTTCCACCTTAACCTGCTTGTCATCAACCCAAATCATCCGATTCACCTATCTTTCTATATTCATCATAAACCTTGTTTTCACAGTAATAGAGGTTGTAGTCACACTGTTCAATGTACCACCAGCGTTTCTTATGCCCCTGCCGCAAGAAATCTTGGCAATAATCCGTCGCCTGATAATGATCATCAACCATCTGCCGGAAACTCAACTCATCAATCTCCTCTGATTCCTGGCAAATATCGGCAATTTCTGAAATCATTTCCTCGGTAAAATTCTGGTCTACCACATATACGACCCGGACAATCTGGTCTTCACCGAAGCGTTTGACCTTTTTCAAGTCGTCAATGGTATGGGCGTGGTATACGACTCTGTCAAATCCACCATACCGCAACGCATCAACAACGCCGCCATCCAAATGTGGGAAAATGCTTGTGTGAAGCTCGGTCTTTGCACCGGTTGGTAATTTCGTCCAGAACTTCCACCACCATATAAAGTGCTCTTTGAATTTCCATAACGGATCACCGCCACCAGAAACCGAAATCCAGTTACAGCCATTCTCGGCATAAGCTTTCGGCAACTCTTTCAATCCGTCCACCGTCGTCTTAGGAATGTTTAAGTGATTATTTTTTACGATACAGTACGGGCAGGTGTAATGACAGCCAAAATTTGTGATTACACTCAAATATTTATCCATCGTTTTCTCCTGTCACATTGATCTGACACGATTTCATAACCTCCATCGCGGCTTTGTGTTTCTCCGGTGTTGTCCCGGCGCAACAGCTTGCATCTACATAACTTCGAGGTTTTTAAATGCTGTTTTTATCGCCAGGGCATTTGCAATCACGCAGATATCAGAGCATACGCCACAAAGCTCTACAGAATCATCTTCATTTTCTAAGATTTCTTCCCAACTGCCATAAGCAAACGTATCTTTTTGAAAACGACTGCCTGGTGCGACAAAAGGGAGTTCAGTAATAAGTTTCATTCCTTCTGTTCCATATAAACAATGCGGAACTGGCAGATGTTTTCCTTCTAAGGAATCCATATAATGTTCTTTGGAATGACAATCCATTGTGCATAAAATTCGCCGTCCACTCTCTCGGTACTCATTCATCTTCTTTACCACATTCGGTACGATTGCTTGTGCCTCTGGGGTTCCCAGCACACCAGTTACAAAATCATTCTGCATATCAACTACAATTAAAATCTTTGCCATAATCTTCCTTTCTGGCGGAGCGTTTCGCCCCGCCGCTCGATTTCTACAGGTTTTCCAACATCTTCTGCAGGTCTTCTTTGCTCATCTGCTCCAGTGCCTCATTATCTTTCTTTTCCATCAGTTCAAGAATCTTCTGTCTCTTAGCGCTCTTCTCGCGCAGGTCTTTCAGTGCCGCAGCCTCTTCCTGTTTCACGGCAACGATGTGACGGATGATCTCAATCTTGTTTGCCAGACTTCATCCTCTGGAGATTTGTTCTCTAAAAGACTTTCTTCCTGCGACTGCTTAACCTCGGCATTCAGAGTTTTAAAAATTCCGTCCAGCGCCTTGACCGGCAGATCCCATAAATCTTCTACCGAAATGTTACCGCGATACGGGAAACGGTATTTACATCTTGCAGCCATCTCAAAAAATATTCTTTTTCTTTATTCATCTTTCT